>JAVJRG010000010.1:0-300000 GCA_040218535.1 Lacipirellulaceae bacterium
AAGGCTCGTTGAACTCTGCGGACAAGTCCTCGAACTCTTCACCGAAACCGAGATCCGAAACTACTTTCGACATTGTGGGTACCGCTACGAATAGATGTAACACGCTCTAATCGCCTAGAAGAAGTCGGTGGAACCTTCCCAGAGGAAATCAAGAGCGTTTCAGCCGACCAGCCAGCTCAGTTGAGCTCTGAACCAGAAGCCCCAAGCGAGAACGAAGACTCTGTTGAGAAGGAAGACTTCTTCGCAGCGAAGCCACAGCCTAAGAGCGAAGGTGGTCCCGCGAGTACTTCGTTCATCGAGCAGTACAGCCACTTGCTCGAAGAGGACGGCCTAACGCAACCAGAACCTGTTGTCGAACGGGAAAATCCCCTGGCAGCAGAACATTCTCCTGCGGAAACCGTTCCAGGAGACGAGGATGAGGACGAGGCGCTGCAAGCCTACATGGCGAACATGATGAGCCGTGTCCGTGGCGATGGGCCACTCGCCTCACCTGCTACGCCAGCACCCGTTAAACCAACTCCCGTGGAGAAGAAGCAGGAAGCTGCCCAAGAAGAGGAGTACGCCCCCCCGGTTGACCCCATCGGACTGGACGAATTGCGACAGACCACGAAGAAAGCGCCTTTGACTTCCGATCTGGCAGCCTTGCGAGACCTAGCCAATACTTCGGCGAGAACCGCGATTGCGAAAAGCAGCAAACGTCGTCACTTCGAATTGGCGATTAGCAAACTGATTATCTGCGGAATTTCGTTGCCGACAGCCGGCTACCTGATGTATGCGGCCAAGAGTTTCACAGGCGTCATGTTCTTAGGTGGTGCGGTTGCCGCTGTCGCGGGGCTCTACTCGGGCGTGCAACTGCTAGGCTGTTTGCTTCGAGCGATCCGCGACGGGTCCTGGGAAGGTGCCGAGGGTGCTTCGACTGGTGCGGGCGCGGATGTGGAACTTCCCATTGCAGGGGAAGAGCCCCAACGAGCTTAGGGCGGATCAAAAGCCCCGCGCTGCCTTGACGTCGTCGAAGTCACGCAGATGGTAGTCGATGCCGACGTAGTCCAGCACACGGCAAAGCGCCTTGAGAGCGATGCTCATGCCATCAGGACCGCTGAACCCGCCATACTGACCGCCACCTTTGAGATGGGGCTCCAGGTCAAGAATCACCCCTGGGATGCCACGCCGTTTTAGACGACGCTCCAACTTGGGGATTTCCTCGGCGAAGTCAGTAAGAATTTGGACGTGCCCACTATCCCCTTCATCAGCGGGGACGAAGTTTTTGAGCATCTCTTCGTTGACATGCCCAACCGGCTTCTTCAGCCGTGGGTCGCGATAATCCTTGATATGCATCCAGCCTAAGCTGGGTTTCATCGCGTGGTATTGCTCGACGCAATCATTCGTGTTGTATCCCTGGCTGACGATGTTCGCACCGTCGAAGATCGTCACCATTGCCGGATGATTCACTTTGCGATGAAGCTCGGCCATCAACTGGCCCGTCTGGCCAATGAGATTTGCTTCCACCTCAAGACCAAACGTCAGATCGCTCCGGTGACAGACTTCCGCGATCTCGCCGAGTTGGTCGACCGCCTGGGGGAGATACTCCCAAGGATCTTGGTCTTTGGGGTGGTAGAAGGAAAAACCCCGGATGAGTTTCGTCTCGAAAGCGTGTGCCATTTCGCAAGCTTTCTGCACTTCGCTCTTCAAGTATTTCTTGAACGGTACGTAGCGGTTCTTGGTGCCATCCTCTTCGTTAACGAGCTTCACCTTACCGATTGGTGAGCCAATCGAGGCGACATTCATGCCGTACTCGTCTTCCAGATGGCGAAGCTTTGTGATCTCGCTCTTGGTGAGCTGCATCACGTTTTTCACGCCGTTCCCTACGTCGACGAATCGCAAACTGTAGTACTGTAATCCTAGAGCCGCGAAAGCAGCAAATTGCTCGACAGCAGTCTTGTGATTGGCCGCTTCGTCAGCAAAACCGGAGAGAATAACGCTGGGGAGTTTGGACATGTCGTTCTAATTGCTTTTCAAATTAAAATTCAGAAAAGAAAAAGCAGCATCAATATTTCGAATTAAACAGCGGATGTGTGTTGCACCACCACCGTCTCGGTGATTCCGCCTCGCGCCCCGAAAGCAGCTTCGACCTTCAACCAGCGGGGTTCGAGGACCATCGCCAAATCATCGACGATTGTGTTGGTAACCATCTCGTAGAAGATCCCTTCGTTCCGATAGCTTTGCAGATAGAACTTGAGGCTCTTCAGTTCAACGCACTTCTTGTTGGGCGTATACGTGATGGTAATCGTGCCAAAGTCCGGCTGGCCCGTCTTAGGGCAAACGGATGTAAACTCGGGGGCGACGATTTCGATCTTGTAATCGCGATGCGGGAACTGGTTCTCAAAGGTTTCCAATAAACTGCGTGACTCACTCATTATGGATACACTGCCTCGTTACGGTTTCTCTGCGATACTCTCGTGATAGGGTCTGCTTGTGGCGACTTTCGGCAAGCTCCACATTGTGGCATGATGAGTGAGATTTTGAAGGGGAAACTGCAAATACACGTGAGCTTCCTGCCCTGCACCCGTGTCCGAAATTAGACATGCCCAACACGCCGAAACCTGCCGTTGCTTTGCTTTCTGGAGGACTCGATTCCGCCACGACTGCCGCGATTGCCAAGAGCGAAGGCTACCAAGTCCACGGCTTGAGCATCGACTATGGCCAGCGGCACCGCTTTGAACTTGAATCAGCCTCGAAGGTGGCCACGGCCTTGGATTTGGCCTCCCACCGGATACTGAAAATCGACCTGGCCTGCTTAGGAGGAAGCGCCTTGACGGCAGACATTGACGTTCCACAGGGGAGAAGCGACGACGAGATTTCCGAGGGCATCCCCATTACTTACGTTCCCGCACGGAACACGGTGATGCTCTCCCTGGCACTGGCTCAAGCTGAGGTTTTAAGTTCCGCCGATTTGTTCATCGGCGTCAATGCCGTGGACTATAGTGGGTATCCTGATTGCCGAAGTGAGTTCATTTCAGCCTTCGAAAGAGTAGCGAACCTAGCTACCAAAGCAGGCGTGGAAGGTTCCCTTGCGTTCAAAATCCATACGCCGCTGATCGACCTGACCAAGTCAGAGATCGTTCAGCGTGGCGTGCAATTGGGTGTTGACTATTCGCTAACGCACACGTGCTACTCGCCCAACGAAGCTGGTGTTTCCTGTGGGCGTTGCGATGCGTGCCAATTGCGTTATCAAGGATTTCAAGCGGCCGGTCTCGAAGATCCGATTGAGTATCAACAGCAGCCAACTTGATTTTTCCTCAAGACATCGAAGATGAAAATCGCGGAAGTCTACAAATCGATTCAAGGCGAAGGTTTGCTGACCGGCGTGCATAGCGTGTTCGTCCGCGCTAGTGGCTGCAACCTGCGCTGCTGGTTCTGCGATACGCCCCATGCCTCGTGGCAACCGGAGGGGCGTGACTACACGGTGGATGAGATTGTCGCCGAGGTCGAAGAGTGGGACTGCAACCATGTCGTCCTCACCGGTGGCGAGCCCATGCTGTTCGCCGAAATGATTCCGCTAACAAAAGAGCTACGCAAACGGGGCAAGCACATCACGATTGAAACCGCGGGGACACTCTACCTGCCGGTCGAGTGCGATTTGCTCTCACTCAGTCCAAAACTCGCGGGAAGTGGGCCTCAGGACGTACGCGACGCCCGCTTACTTAGGCGTCATGAGCGGCAGAGGGATCAACCGGAGGTGATTGCACAACTGCTTGAAGAGTACGAGTATCAGCTCAAGTTCGTCGTCGACGCGGCAGCGGACTTGGCTGAGATTCAGGAGTACGTCTCGCGATTTCCTCAGATACAGCAAAGCCGAATCATGTTGATGCCGCAAGGCAATAGCCCTGAGGAACTGTCAGAGAAGAATCCGTGGGTCCAGGCAGCCTGCCAGCAGCGTGGATGGACCTTCTGCCCACGTCGACAGATCGAATGGTTTGGAGCAGTGCGGGGGACGTAGCTCTACCGCAGCAGCATTGCAACTTCCGCTACCGCAGTTTGCAACGACCGTACAGCCATTTGGAAATTCATGTGCGTGGAGATCTCAGGTTGAATCTCTGCAAAGTCAGCGGTCGCGGCTTGTAACTTTGATAGTTTTTTCTTCGCCTGCCGCACGTAAGCCTCGCCATCCTGCTCTTTCCACGCGGTACCAAGAGAAAGCAGATAATCGTAGAGCGTGCGTTGAACGTCTCGCAGTTCATCATCCTCCTCGGCTTCTTCCGAGTGCTTGATAAAAGTGCGGACCATCCAGACATGCGTCAGAACAGCATCTAAGCGCTGCATCAACTCGTGGGGAGTTCGCTCGCTCAACTCGACTCTCCGGTGATCGCTTCTTTCGAGCGGCGTTCGATCGCGTTGGCTTCCGCTTCTGAAAGTTCGGCGGGCTCAGCCGGTGGAGCTGCAGGTTTCGCGGGTGGGGCACCACGAGGGGCAAACACTAAAGTGATGGCGGCTCCAGCGATCACAAGAATCAAACCGGCAAGGAACATCGCGCCGATCTGCCCTGCCAGACCGGCGACCCACGTTGAGATCAGCGTGCTCACCACAGGAGCACCACCGAAAACCAAAGGCATCACATAGACCGGCTTTCCGCCAAAGTTGAACGCGAGAATGATACCCAACGCACCAATTGCTCCTGCAGCACCAGCGGCCAGGCTCCATGCCGATCCAGAGAAGTTGTATTCGCTGTTCTCCGCACTCACGGCCAGAATCAGGTTCGGCACGATCACCGCAATCGCAAAATAAGCCACGCCCACACAGAACAAGGGCCTTAACCGGCTGTGTCCCATCGCAGCTTGCCCTTTGTGCAATACTGGACCGTAAGCTCCCCAGCAAAGGACGGTCGTCACGATGGAAAGGATTTGTAGTACCTTACGAGAGAACCAACTTCCTGGTTCCTCAAGCAATTCTGGCTCCGCTGCTGGCGATTCTCCTTCAACTTCAGCTGCGACTGGTTGATCTACTTCGGGCTTTGGCTTTTGGGGGGCTTGAGTCAATACCGTGACTGCGCCCAGCAATACCATGATCAGGCCGGCTTGAAAAATCGGTCCGATCTCGCGGAGCTTCTTCGCCATATAGATTGTGAGGAAAGCATTTACCACCGGCGCACCGCCAAACACGAGCGGCATTACAAAGACTGGCTTTCCGCCGAAGTTGAAGGCCATGATGATGCCAAGCGCTCCAACGGCACCTAACGCCCCTGCTATGAGGCTCAAGACCGCACCGCTAAATGTCCACTCACCTTTCTCACCCTTCACTTTCAGCAGGACCGCAGGCACGACCACGCCAATTAGAAAGTAAGCCAATCCAACGCACACGAAGGGCCGCAACCGAGCGTATTTTTCGCCTGCTTCCTTGCCGACCGCATCAACCATATCGGCCTGCCCAAGGTGTAAAACTGGGCCATAAGCTCCCCAACAAAGGATGGTGACGGCGAACGAAGCAACGACGAATATCAGACTGCGCATCAGAACTTTCTGAAATGGGTTCTTATGACGGCTTAAAAGGAGGGATGTGTCTTTAATCTAGTTGACCATAGGGCATGGGGCTAGTCGCCGCGCAGCGAGGGAAGCAGCGGGGCCTGTAGCGACCTGCGTGTCGCCAGCCAACCCGCTATCGCTCCTGCGATAACGATCGTGGCGAGCGTGACCGAAAGCGTCCGCCAAGGAAGAGTCGTGGCTTGAGTCAGGGACAAAGGCAAAACAACCGCCGCGGCAGAAAGACACCCGATCCCTAGACCACCCAGCAGCAAAGTTAAGTTCTCTCCGAAGATCATTCGCACAAGCTTACGCTTTGGAAAACCGGTCGCTCGCATCAGAGCTAACTCACCGCGACGCTCGGCAACACTACGCAACTGGGCCACCGCTAGGCCGGCCACTCCCAGCAGCAGGCCTAATGAACCGAGGCTTTGGAACGTTGAAAGATAAGTATTTTGAACCGCTAAGAAGTCCGCCAACCGCTGCCTTGCGTCTTCCGCCGAAAAACCGTAATCGACAAGCTGTGATTCGAGCTGCTCTGCTAGCTGAGTCGACGAGTCACTTTCCCCACCGGCCTTAATCAAGAACAGCCTGTGACCTGCGGTCTCCGGATAGAGTCGCAAGAATGCCTCTTCAGAAACGAGCAAGTCTCCTTGAAAAAAACTGTTGGTGAGCATGCCGACAACCTGAAGCGTGCGTTTTCGCCCAGCCGAATCCTCAATCTCGAACTGCGATCCAACGCTGTAGAGCTTCAAGCTGTAGTAGGCTGTGTTTCGATCCAGAATGAGCGGAATGATTGGGAGACCACTCTCATCGTTGCCTAAATCAACCTGCAATAGTGACCAAGGGGAATCCTCACTTGGAAGCGAGGAAATCGTCCCCCAACTGAAGCGATCGTTCTCGCTGAGTTCTTCCGGCACGCCCAAAACTCGCGGCGCACTTGTTTGGTAGAGATTCAAGCAACTGGCGTCCTCACCATCGCTGACGCGAAACGCCGCGACTTTCATGGCTGCAAGCGCTGGCTCGTTCGGTTGGCTAAAACCTAGCTCGGTCCGTCCTTCCTCAGACCGCAGATCATAGAGCAAAGGCAAGTCCGTCGTTGCCCACAGATCGTAGCCGCCGGTCCCCTGGTCGGTCGGTGCTAGTCGAAAGGCCCCCAGCGCCACGATCAAAAAGCTCGCCGAGGCAGCCAATGCCAGCGTGATCAGGGTCCGCCCTGGGTTACGGCGAGTGTTTCTCAGTGAGAGACCGGCAAGGGAGAGCCCGCCTGTGACTTTGTCACCCGACTGACGCAGCCACCCACGGACCAAGAGCAGCAAGCCGACAAGCATCGCGGAGCCTCCGCCAAAGAAAACACCCGCTTGCGTTTCACCACTCGCTCCCATCGCCGCGATGCCCAACACGATCGCCAAAGCAAAGCAGGACCACAGTGCATACTTGGGCCAAACACTCGTCTGTTGAGAGAGCCGGTTTGACTCCTCCGATTGACCGGCAAGCAACTGTTTCGGCGAGAGACGGAGCGTTGACCGTAGGGTCCAAGCGATCGTGGCCAACGCCACCACAAAGCCGAGAGCCCAGCCGGCGATGACCACCCACCAGGGGACGTGCAATTCCAGGAAAGGCTCTACCGTGGCGGCAACCCACCAAGTGTTCAAGCCGTAGATCATCAATCGTGCGTAACCAATCCCAAGCAGCACGCCGAGAGCCGCGCCGAGATCGGCGACAATTGCTCCTTCGCCAAGCAAGGCCCAACTCGCTTGCCGCGGCGAATAACCGACGGCCTTCAGCAAACCCAACTCGCTCGCTCTTTGCTGCACGCCAAGCTGGAAGAGCAGGGCGATCAACAACACTGCTGACGCCATAATGAAGAAACTAAACCCGAGAAACAGCCCGTCGAAAGGAGTCGTTCCGCTGGCAGCTTCGATCGCTTGCTCCTTCACACCGATGAGGCTCATGCCCATCGCTGCGGGGTCCAGACGGGAAGCTAGACGGCTTGAAAACTCTTCGAGGCTAACAGCGGCCTCGACACGCAAGACACTTTCAGTGCCCCACCGCGTTCCCCAGAGCCTTGCTGCCAGACCGTGTGACACGAAAGCCTTCGGCGTCGTGCGGTATTCTTCCCAGTAATCCTCGTCAGCTTGCTCAATCTTTTCGACGAGTTCGAAAGGCAGGTCCCAATCGTTGATTGAATCCTGGTCGGTAACCCCTGGCAGTTCGGGGGTTAGCAGTGGGTCCGCTGCTAGGGTTCGCTCTCCTTCATCGTTTTGGAGTGGGACGATTGCCTTCAACCTGAGCTTCAGTGGCGAAGCCTCCTTTAGCTCTCCATGGCTGGTTTCCGGCTCGTAGTAAGTGATCGTCACCTCATCGCCCGCACTAGCGTTAAGCCGTTTCGCCGCCCAATCATTGAGAACGACTTCATCGTCGGATAGGACAATTGGCTTACTTTCCGCGTCGAGCAGCGGCCCAATATCGGACATCGAGTCAACGCCCGTGATGGTTGAATAGGGCACGCTCTTATCGCCAACGCGAATCGTATTTGCCAGGTAAGTGACCGCGGGCTGAAGTCTGCTCGCTGCGAATTCCTCCCGTACAACTTCGACGGCTTCGCCTGGGAGTACGAGTCTCTCTGCAGAGACTTGTGTGAGGTTTTCTGCAGCAGAGGCCTCAATTCGCTGCGATTGCAAACCCAAGTCAGACAGAGTGGGCTGTAGCGAATCCCTCAACTCATCGCGTGCTTGCGGAGAAGCAGCTCGACCAATCTGTTTGGTTGCAAAAACAGCCGCGTTCGCTTTCCCTTCGAGTTCCAACAAGTCCTGCAGAGAACCTAAGCTGATGAAAGCATTCCGCGCCGGGCGTTGTGATCTGGTGAGGCCAAACCCTGCAAGCTTCAACTCGCTTTCGGCGATCTTCACCTTGAATCGCCTCGACGCGTAAGCGCCGTCCTTCTCCCCCAGAGCGCTGTCGGCGGGAAGCCCGCCAGTGGTTGGGATACGTAGTAGAATGCGATCGCCCGGCTGAGCCTTGAGCTCTACCGCAACATTGGCTGTGAGGAGTACCTCATCCGAGGCAACGCTTGGAGTTTGATCCTTTGCGGTGCTTTCGCCAAGGTTCAAGAATGCCTCGGGAATGCCGTAGACGCTAACTTCCGTCGCTTGCAGAGTGGTCCCTGATTCCCGCCGCGAGACGCTGCCTCGGGAAAGAATCAAGGGCAACGCCCCGGTAAATTCAGTCGATGAGCCAGCACGCCCAAGCGCGTTCGAAGGGAGTTCTTCGCTGAACGGATTCTGGGCAACGAGGATCGTATCGATGCGTCCCAAGCGAGAAAGGGCTAAATCGCGAAGGCTTCCCCGCATCGAGGAACCAACGAGCAGCGCGCCGGTAATCACGGCGGTCGCCACGGCCACGCCAGCCGCCACCGCAAGGTGAACACGGCGATATTGTTTCAGGCCGGCAGCAATGAGATTCCAGGTCGTCACGGTCTCATCATAACCGCCGACCGTTCCCAAGAGTAAGGCAACACATAAGAAAACCCTTGGCCACCAGACTGGCGACCAAGGGTTCGAAGTTCGTCTTCAGTCAAGCTGCAGCAACTAGGCGGTTGCCTTTTCGGTGCAACAAGCACTGCCACAATCGCCACCGCACTCGCAGCCTTTGCAATTGCAAGCTTCACAATCACAGTCGGTGCAAGTTCCGGTAGAGCAATCGCACTCCTCACACTTGCAGTCCGCACCACAGCAACAGGCCGCGGCGGTTGAGGAGGCTGCGACTTCGGTTGTGCAACAAGGGCTGCCGCAGCTTTCGCCACACTTGCAACCTTCGCAATTGCAGGCCTCGCAGTTGCAATCAGTGCAAGTGCCCGTTGAGCAATCGCACTCCTCACATTTGCAGTCTGCACCACAGCAGCAGGCGTCGGCAGCTTTCGCTTCGCCGTCGCCCGCTTGCATCGAATTGAAGGCAAAACCGGCAACCGCCACAACGGCAACGGCGCCGCCAATGATCAAATTTCTACGTGTCATCTTGCGTGTCTCCTTGGGCAGAAGCTATAGATAGCCATGCCAAATTAGAGTCTGGAAAAAGAAAACTGAGTTTCGCTGCGCTGCGAACTCAATTCAGCCAGACGGAGAGCAAGGAGTGCAGACGAACCGCAGGATCAGGCAGTACGGAGCCTGCGTCGAGTGCTAGGTACCGTGTTTCGTCTAGAACCTCACTGAAAGCAACGACCACATGCAGGTGGGCATCTAGCAGACTGTCGTCCGCACGGTTCGAGGTATCGAGAACGGCAATGTCGCTTGATGTGTTCTCCAGACAACACTCGCAGGGCCCCTCACTGCCAGTACAGCAACTGGTAGCTAACGCTTCGGAAAGCTCGATCGCTTCGGCGTGGCCCTCGCTTTCCCGCGGGCACTGTGTGCAGTGTTGGCACTGCGACTTGCCGAGATCGCATGACTCAGCTCCTTGCGAAGCCGCCGCTGGCTGGCAGCTACCGACGCAGGCACATGCTTGGCACACATGCAGTGGAAAGACGAACATCGCCACCGCGGTAAACGCGGTTAGGTGAATCACGCGGCGATGAAGTTTCAGCAGCATTGCTTATATCACTTAACTTTCGGGGAACTACCCCTGCCTCTATTTTATCAATCATCCTGAGCGGATGCCAAAGCAATTTCTAGCCGCTAGCTATACGCGGCCATCGGCCCAGTAGTTTTCCATCAAATGCCGATTGCTTTATCCGCAATATCCTTACGACACCAAGCCCCATCCCAGCGGATCTGCTTTACGGCCGTGTAGGCTTGCAACTTGGCAGCAGCGGTTGAATCCCCCAGGCCAGTGACTCCTAGCACACGGCCTCCGTTGGTCACTACTTCCCCCTCGTGCATCCTGGTACCAGCGTGGAAGACTTTCACATCGGGAATTTGGGCGGCCTCTTCGAGCCCCCGAATCGGGTGGCTTCGTGTGTACGGACCCGGATAGCCTTCACTGGCCATCACCACGCAGACCGCCGGCCTTGGATCCCACTCCAGCGCTGGCAATTCGCTGAGAGTTCCGTCCACCGAAGCTTCCAGCAGGTCGAGCAAGTCGCTTTTCAGCCGCATCATCAGCGGCTGACATTCAGGGTCGCCGAAACGGACGTTGTATTCCAAAACCTTCAAACCCTGCTTGGTGATCATCAGCCCCGCGTAGAGAACCCCGCGAAACGGACGGCGGGAACGCTTCATCTGGTGGACGGTGGGTACCAAGACACGCTCCTCGATTTCGTTCATGAGCGAAGACGTGACCAGCGGCGTCGGAGAGAACGCACCCATGCCGCCGGTGTTTGGCCCTTTGTCACCGTCATAGGCCGGTTTGTGATCCTGAGCGGCTGGCATGGTGACGATGGTTCGCCCGTCGGTGATTGCCAGAACGCTCGCCTCTTGGCCCACTAAGCGTTCCTCAATCACCAGCTGGCTGCCCGCCTCACCGAATTCTCGGCTACCCGCAATGCGTTCAACCGCATCGAGAGCCTCTGCTCGATTGTCGCAGACAATCACGCCCTTGCCCGCGGCGAGTCCATCTGCTTTGACGACCACTTGGGCATCCTCACGCTGTGCGAGATAAGCCTTTGCCGACTCTTCGTCTTTGAAGGTACGGAATTCAGCCGTCGGCACGTCGGCGTGGCGAAGCATGTTCTTGCAGAAAACCTTGCTCGCTTCCAACTCAGCGGCCTGTTGGCTAGGACCGAAGGCCTTGAGCCCTGCGTCCGCGAGCGCATCAACCAAGCCAGCCGCCAAAGGCGCCTCAGGTCCAACGACCGTGAGACCTATTTCGTTCTGCTTGGCGAAATCGACAAGACCGGTGACGTTCGAGTCGCCGATGTCAACATTCTCAGCTTCGGTGGCGGTTCCTGCATTGCCTGGCGCGACGAAAACGCGGTCCACGCGTGGACTTTGCCCCAGTTTCCAGGCAAGGGCATGCTCACGACCGCCACCACCAACGATTAACAATTTCATGCTTCAATACCTATTTTGCAGGCGGACTTCGAGTGTTCTAATGAACGCTGTGACGTTGATAGAGAGCGCTGCGGAAGGATCAAGAGCAGTGTCCTACCAAGCTCTTCTCCGACCACTTCCCTGGCGCGATTCTATGAACGTGCTAGTTCGTGAGTAAGTGGGTAGGCGAAGGATGACTTGCAATCCGCATTTGAGGTGTTGGCAGCGGCACTCGAACGGCGGTTGACAATTTATGCTGTCGGACGTAAACCTATAGAAATAGACATTGTGAAAATTGTCACAATGTCGCGACCGACAGCGCTAAATCTACCTGGCTACTGTACTTAGGTCGTATCGAGTTCACACCGCAATGCCGGATTAATGAGGCCGGACGCCAAGCATGGCTGACAAGAAAAAAATGTCGGTGGCGGAGATGCTCGCCGCTGCAAGAAAGAGCGATGGGGAAGGTGGTTCGGAAGCGGCTGCTGAGTCACCTGCAGCACCTGAACCGGCTGCCGAGGAAACAGCACCTGCGGCTGCGGAAACGTCATCGGCTCCTCCAAAGAAAATTGCCAAGCCAGGCAGCCCCGACCGTCCCAGCGTAGCGGACATGCTGGCGATGGCTCGCTCGGGTGGAAAGCCCGCCGAGGCAAAGCCCGCGAAAAAGGCAGCTCCCAAAGCCAAGCCTGCCGCGGCAAAAGCCGACAAGCCAGCGGCGAAGGCGGCAAAGTCGCCAGCACCTGAACGCGACACGGCAAGTATTCTCGCCGCTGCCAGAAAAGAGAATAAGCCGGGCCCGATGAGCAAATCGGAGGCGGCTACCAAAGCAGCGGCCCCAGCACCGACGAAAGCGAAGCCCGCAATTGTCGCTCCGCCGATGCCCGCCAAGCCCGACTACGCCAAACCCAAGGCGAAAAAGGCCAAGAAGGCTGAAGCCGTTGACGAAGAACGGCGCACAATGCTCTCGGTCGGTTTCGGGGCCTTGGGTGTGATGGCAGTTGCCTGGGGCGGTGCTCTAACGGCGTTCATGTTCCCGAATGTGCTCCGCGAATTGCCCAGCAAGTTCAAGGTCGGCACACCTGACGGATTTCCACCGGGACAAGTTTCGACCAAGTACAAAGCCCAGTACGGCGTTTGGGTCGTCAACACCGAGTACCGAGGCAAGCAACAGCTTTTCGCCTTAAAGAGTGTATGTACCCACCTAGGTTGCACTCCCAGTTGGCTCGAGGCTGAACAGAAATTCAAATGCCCCTGTCACGGTAGTGGTTTTTATAAAGATGGCATCAACTTCGAAGGCCCGGCTCCACGCCCGCTGGAGCGCTGCTTCATCCATGTGGCTAGCGACGGGCAAGTCGAAATCGACAAGAACATCACCTATCAAGAGGAAATGGGGCAGTGGAACGATCCCACTTGCTACGTTTCCGTTTGAGAGAAACACCTTAGAAACGCTCCGGGCGTTGTGCTTTCAAAACGAGGCGCTTCCGGCCCACCTGTAACGAATCAAGCAATTTAGAATACTGAACGCACCATGCCCGGTTTAGGCGAAACGATTCGCGAATCGCAAATTTGGAAAAGCATCTTCCGGCATCCGATGCCTGTCGATCGACGTAATCGAATCGTCGTGATGCTGACCAACTTCTTTCTTCATTTGCACCCCGTTTCGATTAAGAAACAGGGAATTGCCCTGAGTTACACCTGGTGTATGGGCGGAGTGACCTTCTTCCTATTTCTGGTCGAAACCGTCACCGGTGTTCTGTTGATGTTCTACTACCGCCCGACGGTGGAATGGGCGTATGCCGATGTGCAGATGCTTCGCGACGTTCATTCGTTAGGAATACTGCGCGAAATCCATCGTTGGGGTGCGCACGCAATGGTGATCACCGTGTGGTTGCACATGTACCGTGTGTTCCTAACGGGAAGCTACAAACCGCCGCGTGAGTTCAACTGGGTGGTCGGCGTGTTGCTACTGCTGCTAACATTGCTTCTCTCATTCACCGGCTATCTCCTCCCGTGGGATCAGTTGGCCGTTTGGGCGATTACGGTGGGTTCAAATATGGCCCGTGCACATCCGTTCCTTGGCCACGAAGGTCCCGGTCAGCAACTTTTGACCCTCGGCGGCGTTGACATGATTACGAACGCCTCAGATGCCCGCTTTGCGCTGCTTGGTGCGCGCGAGGTCGGCGAAGAGACGCTTAATCGATTTTATATTCTCCACTGCATCGCCATTCCGCTCGGCGTGGCGTTACTGTTAGCGATCCATTTCTGGCGAGTCCGCAAGGACGGCGGCATCAGCGGCCCGCTCTAAGCGTTCTGGCCGTTGATGCAGATGCGTAGCGAAACATTTCTGGCTAATTTACTTCCTTAACAACTTCCCCCATGACCCACGGACTGAGCGACGCGCAATTCCTTGAGAAGGTTGGTTCCTTCTTAGTGTGGTATTACATCGCGCTGGCCATCATGAATGGCGTAGCTGCGCTGTATCTCTGGCGTACAGGTCAAGAGAAGACTTGGTTCAAGCTACCACTACCTGGCAGCGGCAAGTCGATACCCATCACTAACGTGATCGTCTGGGTTATTTCAGCTGTCGGTTTTGTTTTGCTCGCTTCGCTTACGCAAGGCGATTGGATCCCCTCCCTCTCAGAAGGATTTAGGGAAGCCATCAACACGGGTACTGGGCCGATTATTTACAGCCTGGGAACGACTGCTGGACTTGTGGTTCTCTACATTTTCCGCAGGTTCTTTGTCTCGCCACCCGTGGCTTGGACCATCCTCAACGCCATGCTGCTACTGCTGGGCATGTCGATGACCGACCGCGACTTTTACGAGATTATTGCGAAGCCCGACAATGTCCCCATTGTGATGCTTGTCTTATTGCTCGCTTTCTTTACCTGGTTGGCGACTTATCGTGCGGTGATCAATGACGATCGCATGGAGCGCGGCGAGCCACCACTGGAGAAGCTGGATGATGAGAAGGTCCTTGTCTGGCCCGACCTCGTCTATACCGAATTGATCTGCATGATCGCTCTGACGGCGTTTCTCATCTTCTGGGCCATCGCCTTGCCAGCCCCGCTGGAAGAACCCGCCAGCAGCGTTAAGACGCCCAACCCGTCGAAAGCACCTTGGTACTTTTTGGGTCTCCAAGAAATGCTGGTGTACTTCGATCCCTGGATGGCTGGGATCGTCTTGCCTGTGACGATTGTGATCGGCCTTATGGCCATTCCATATCTCGATTTCAATAAAGAAGGCAACGGCTACTACACCATTAAACAGCGGAAATTTAGCTACATAGTCTGGCAATTTGGCTTCCTGGAAATGTGGATCACTCTGATTGTGCTCGGAACGCTGCTAAGAGGGCCCAACTGGAACTTCTTCGGCCCCTATGAACATTGGGATGCCCACAAAGTTGAAGCACTGGCGAATGTCAACCTTTCCGAATGGTTCTGGCGAGATTTGCTTGGCAGGAGCCTACCTACCGCGCCAGCTGGGTCGAACGGACTGGTCGCGGCGGGCTACATCATCCTGCGTGAATGGCTCGGCATCGCTTTAGTGTTGGGCTACTTCATTGCCTTGCCACCGATCATGGCCCTCACGGTATTTCGTCGCTACTACCAGAAGATGGGTTTCATTCGCTTTATGTTGATGGCCAACCTACTGCTGCTGATGGCTTCTTTGCCAATCAAGATGGTGCTGCGATGGGTTGTCCAATTGAAATATCTGATCGCGATTCCTGAGTACTTCCTGAATTTTTAGCACTTAATTACAGAGCGTCGAACGTTTTCGTCTGACTGATAAGTAAAGATCAACTCTCCATGCCCGCAACCGAACAAACTTGGTACAACCAGAAAACGATGCACGTCATCTTCGGAGCCAGTGCGCTCGTGATGACGATTGCCACGTTCTGGTTGTTGGCAAAGGACCACAACCGGGAGTGGAAAGATTGGCAGCTTGCCGACCGCCGCAAAGATGCGTGGATGCTCCAGGCCCAGCGTGATAAACTGAAAGATCAGTTCGACTCGCGTATGACGCAGATCAAGGATGAGATCCTCGAGGCCGAAACGGCCCCGGTCGGCGCGAATCAAGTCGCGAAGTTTCTCGCAGCGGTCGCTTCGGAGGATCTTCGCTTGGCGGGGGACGCCAACGAGCCAAGCCCTGAGTTGTTCCTGGTGACCGAGAAAGACGAGCAAACCGGCACCGAAGTTAGCCGCTTGGGCTTGGAACAGATTGCCGAAGAACACCCCGAGGTCGCTGACCAATTTGAAGAGATCGTCCAGGCACATGCTGAACTCAAGCAGGCGGTCGCTGCCAAAGAGAGCCTCGCCAGTGAAGCGGCCGAGGCAAGCGAAGCTGCTCAGGAAGTCGCCCAAAATACGCTCCAAGACGCACGTCTTGCGGTCAAGGGTGAACGGGAAGACCTGATCAAGGCGATGCAAGATCACGCCAGCGAAGCGAAACGTCGCGAGGATGTCTTCGTGGGCGAGAAGAAGGTTGCCAATGGCAAACGCACCGCAGCTGTTAGCGAGCTCACTTTGCTTGTAGGTCATGGTGGCTCGAAGAAAGACATCGATGCGAAACAGAAGAAGATCGATAAGCTCGACGAGCAGATCTCGACACTGACTGAACAAATCGCAGCCGCCAACCAGTATCGCACCCGTCTTGAAGGAATGATTGGCGAGGTGAACGCAGAGCGAGATGAAATCTCCAAAGAACTTTCCGCGATGGAAACCGAGTTGGCCCGCTTGGATGACTTGGTCTACAAGAATACTTCCAACGTCGGCGAGTGGCTCGTCCGTGCTCCCGTTCTCAACGCACTCTACGATGGTAACGTACGGATTCAGCAAAACTGGCTTCCGAACCTAACGGTCAATTACAACTTCTCCCAAGTTGCCCGCTTCGACCGTTGTATTACCTGCCACAAAGCGATCTCAAAGACTGCCCCTGGCACCGCTACCGAGCCTGCTTATCCAACCCTCCCCGAGGAACAACGGAATTTCACGGCAGAACTAGCCTCTCCCGACGAACGTCCCGAATCCGGTGCAACACTCCGTGAAGTTTATGGGTTGGTCCTCTCCGAATCCGGCATCGTTGATGATGGTGCCGTCACTGTTCACTATGTTTTACCTGAAACGCCCGCTGCACTAGCTGGACTTGAATCAGGTGATGTGATCGAGGCGATTGGGGATGCTCCCGTTTACGAAACCGAAGCGGTTGCTGACCGACTACTTCGTACCGTTGACGAGTGGGGCGAGCCTATTGCTCTGCAAGTCAGGCGTGGTCTTGACCATCCCTACACTTCGCATCCGCGGCTCGATCTTTATCTAACGGACTTGAGCCCGCATCCTGAAAAGAAGTTTGGCTGCACGATTTGCCACGATGGGCAGGGCAGTGGTACTTCCTTCAAATGGGCTTCACATACCCCCAACACGGCCAAAGAGCAAGATCGTTGGATGCGGGAGTACGATTGGTTTGATAACCATCATTGGATCTTTCCAATGAAACCCGCTCGCTTCGCGGAAAGTAACTGCTTGAAGTGCCACCACGAAAAAGGTGGCCTAGAGCCCAGCGAGCAGTTCCCCGAGCCACCCGCTCCGAAGCTCGTCGAAGGATGGAACACCGTTGAAGAATACGGATGCTTCGGCTGCCACGAAATCAATGGTCACGACGGTGCAGACCGTATCGGTCCCGATGTTCGCCTCGAGCCGAGCTATCACGAAGCCGCCGCGGCATTGCTTCGCTACGAAGACCTCACCGACGAAGAACGCAGCTTTGCCGAACGTGTCGTAGAAATGCCGAGCGACTCGGGTGCCCGAGAAGCTCTCTTGGCTTCAGTGATGGCTGACAAGAACATCGCGGATCTTGGCGAAGAAGAGGCTCGCCTGCCGACAAACGCCCACAAGGTTGCTGATCTCCTGAAGACGGCTGAGACTCCAGGCATGTATCGCAAGGTAGGACCTAGCCTACGGTATGTGGATTCGAAAGTTGGTTTTGATTGGCTCTATAGCTGGATTGAAAAACCGTCAGACTTCCGCCCCAGCACAAAAATGCCACAATTCTTCGGCTTGACCGAGCATTTGGAGGGCGAGGGTGACGAGGCGGAGATCGCACTCACGCACGCCTACGAGCCCATCGAAATCCGTGCCATCACCAAGTATCTGCTGGATAACAGTTCTGATTTCGAGTATCTCGAAACACCCGAGAACGTCACTGAAGAGGCTTCGGCGGAACGCGGCCAATGGTTGTTCCAGTCTCGTGGTTGCCTGGCTTGTCACGCTCACGAAGACTATGAAGGCATCAACGCCAACCAGGGTCCCGAACTCTCTGAGATCGCCGCGAAGTTCAACAACGAACGCGGTAAAAAGTGGCTCTACACATGGCTGAAAGAGCCGCACAAGTACCATGCTCGTACGAAGATGCCGAATCTTTACCTCGATCCAATCGAAGTAACCGATCCGCAAGGCAAGCCAACCGGAGAAGTAACCGACCCGGCTGCCGATATCACGGCTTACTTGCTCAGCGTTGAGAGCGATTGGAAGCCACAGGGCGTCCCCGCTGAGAATGAGCTTTCGCAGAAGGAACGAGAGGACTTGGCTGCTTTGGCACTTGAGTGGCTCGCCAGCCCACAGATTCCTGAAGCGACAGCGAAGAAGTTCCTACAAGAGGGTATTCCCGAGCGGTTCGCGAACAAGGTGAAAGAGGATGAGAAAATTCTGGTCGGAATCACCGACGAGAATCGTGTCGAGAAGCATCTGCAATACGTTGGCCGACGCTCAATCGCCAAGTACGGTTGCTTTGGCTGCCACGACATCCCCGGCTACGAAACTGCCAAACCGATCGGTGCTGCACTCGCAGAATGGGGACGCAAAGATTCCTCGAAGCTTGCTTTTGAGAACATTGGGGCCTTCCTAGCCACGCATGGAATTGATCCAGCAGCCAATGATCATCATGGCGACGATCACGGCAAGCACGGCGAGGGCGATCATGCCGATGACAAACACGGTGATGATGAACATGGTGGGCACGACCACCTTGATTCGCACGATCCGTCGCTCTCCCCAGACGAAAGCTATTTCGTCCAAGCGCTGAACAGTCACTCGCGCGACGGCTTTATCTGGCAGAAGCTTCGCTACCCACGTAGCTACGACTACAAAACAACTGCTAACAAAGGATTCAACGAGCGACTGCGGATGCCGAAGTTCCCCTTCACGGACGAACAGCGTGAAGAAGTAATGACCTTCGTGCTCGGTTTGGTGAATGAACCACCCGCGGAAGAATACATCTACCAGCCCGACGCTCGACAGCAGGCAATCGTCGATGGGCATCATGTGTTGGATAAGTACAACTGTGCCGGTTGCCACACAATGAAGATGGAATCGTGGGAGTTTGCCTACGATGGCGACTCCTTCGAATCTCCATCGGAAGTGATGGACTATCCCTTCTTGGCACCTTCGTTCGATCCGAAAGAGATTGCGGAGTCGATGGAAACGGACGATCGTGGACTGCTATTCGCAAAGCTCCACGGCATGCCCGTCATGGACGAGGAGACGGGACAACCCCAACTCATTGACGAGGATGGCCTCGCGATTACCCGTGAAGAGGTCGCTGAGATTGAGGAGGAAGAGGGCGAGACAATCCCTACGTTCTACAATTTCACTCTTTGGGAAGACACACTTCTCAATGGCGAGCCTTGGTTGGTTGGCGTGCAAGACGTCATGGTCCCGGCTGCTGACTCTGAGGAAGCCGCCCCTGCCAATGGCGTTGCCCATGCCGCCTGGGGTGGTGATCTTTCGCGATATCTCTTCCCGCATGTGATCGAAAAGGCCAAGGAATCAAACCCACAGGTGAAAGGATCTGAGGCCTGGGGCTGGCTACCGCCGCCATTGATGCATGAGGGTGAGAAAGTCCAGCCTGCTTGGTTACACGGATTCCTCATGAATCCCAAGCCGTTGCGCCCGGCTGCCGTCATGCGGATGCCGAACTTTAATATGTCGAGCGATGATGCCGCAAAACTGGTCAACTACTTTGCCGCCAGCAGCAAGGTCGATTTCCCCTATGAGTACAAGCCGCAACAGCAGAAGAGTTATCTCGAACAGCTTGCCGACGATCGCGATGATCCGCTTGGCGAAGCGATGCAAATTGTCGTCAGCGGCAACTACTGCGTGAAGTGCCACGGCGTCGCGGACTTTATGCCCAAAGGCGACGTCACCACGTTCGGACCTAATCTCGCGGAAGTCTCCGATCGATTGCGGCCAGAGTACTTACGTGATTGGATTGCCAATCCGAAACGGATCCTGCCTTACACCGGGATGCCGGTCAACATTCCTTACAACGCGAATGAACCCCACTTGGGTGGCTTAAGCCAGGAATTGTTCAAGGGCACCAGCCTGGAGCAACTCAACGGGCTCTCGACGTTACTGCAAAACTTCGACATCTATAGTCAGCAACAGCATTCAGTCACGGATGTCGTTAAGGAGACCGAAGCGAAAGCGAAGCCCAGTGGTGAGGAGAATGCGAAAGCTGGCGATGACACAACGGATAAATCAGCGTCTGCGCCCCGCACGCGACGCTAACGAATGTTCCCAAAGAACTTACTACGATTTAACTCATAGACCTAGCAATCATTAAACCGAATAGGCTCAACCATGACTTCTTTCAACCAAAAGCTACTGATGGTCGCTCTGACAACCGTCACTGCATTTTCCCTCGCGACGACAGCTAATGCAGCCGGTTGGGGCACCTTGAAAGGCAAATTCGTCTACAAAGGCAAAGCCAAGCCGGTCGAACTCAACATCACCAAGGATGTCGAGTTCTGCTCAAAGCATGATTTGGTTGATGAGTCGGTTGTCGTGGGTGACGATGGCGCACTCAGCAATGTGTTCGTCTTCCTATACACGAAGCGTGGTGCCACAGTGAAACCGCATCCCGATTATGAGAAAGCTGACATGAAGCCTGCCGTGCTGGACAACAAGGGCTGTCGCTTCGAGCCTCGCGCGATGACACTGTGGACGAAACAGCCTTTAGAGATCCGCAATTCTGACGAGGGAATCGGGCACAACACCAACGCCACATTGCGGAAAAACCCAAAGTTCAACGAAACGATCACTAACGATAAGGCTATCACGAAAAAGTTTGACAAATCGGAGCCAGGACCCGCACCTTTCGCATGTAACGTGCATCCTTGGATGTCAGCCCTCGTGCTAATTCGTGACAACCCCTACATGGCCGTCTCCAATGCCAAAGGGGAGTTTGAGATCAAGAACCTCCCCGCCGGCGAGCATGAGTTTGTCTTCTTTCACGAAAAACCGGGCTACATGAAGAGCCTGGTTGTTGGCAAAGAGAAAGCGGATCGAAAAGGCCGAGTTGAGATCGAAATCACCGACGGCAAGACCGTCGACCTTGGCGAGATTGTCGTTACTGAAAAGCTGCTCAACTAATCGGATGCAACCTCCTAGAAGTTAGGTATTACCTCCCCAAGACCCTCTATTACCACTAATGCGTTCTTCTGAAAAACTTCTGCCTTGCCTCCTCTGCTTCGCGTTTGTCGGTGCGGCCCTTGGTTGCCAACCGTCAACAGATCTCGGTCCCGTTGCAAGCCAAAGCGCAGCCGAGGAGATTCGCGAAGCGCTCTCTTCGGAAAGCGAAGGAGCAGGTGGAGGGGCGGAAGCCGAAGTAGGAACCGGCTGGGCCACCCTGAAAGGTCGGTTTACTTTCGAGGGAACTCCGCCAGAAATGCCGGCTTACAATGTCACGAGCGACCAAGGCACCTGTGCGGCTGGTGGGGCACCACCGCAGGAAACTTTGATCGTCGGGAACGATGGCGGCCTAAAGAACGTGGTTATCTTCCTCCGCAAGACCTCACGAGTTCATGAGTCAGCAGAGGCCCCCGCAGAGCCGCTTGTGTTCGATCAAAAGAAGTGCGTGTTCCTCACCCACGTTTTCACCATTCCCGTTGGCCAGCCCATGGAGATCAAGAATAGTGACCCCGTCGGCCACAACACGAAAATCGACGGGAAGAATAGTTTTAACCGCACCATCCCCGCGGGCGAATCGGTTACGTTTACCCCCAAAAAATCTGAAGCCAAGCCAACGGGAGTGGCATGCAGTATTCATCCGTGGATGAACGCTTACATGCTACCTCACGACAACGGCTATGCCGCGGTCACCCTAGAAGACGGCACCTTCGAAATCCAAAATTTGCCAGCGGGTGAAACGCTCGAATTCCAAGTTTGGCACGAGCGATCAGCCGGTTCGAACCAAGGTCTCGTCGTGACTTCGGACCAAGCGAAGGAGCTCGGCTGGGACAAAAAGGGGCGTTTCGAGGTGAAACTCACAGAGAATGAGACAACCGAGCTAGACATTGCCGTACCAGCCTCCGCGTTTACTGGCGGCTGATCGACGCGGTTCTTATAGAGAGTTATTCGCCTGGCAGTCATCGCTTGGCTTCCGATTTAGAGTTCAAGTTTTTCGTTTTCAACACAATGAATTCCTCACTTCTGACAACTCGTACACTGTCCGTCGCACTGCTTTGCTTATGTGCGTTGGGATGCTCCCAGAGCGAACCGCCTGAGTTCCGGCTCAATATGGTTTCAATGACCTCCAACGAATTGGGGCCTGAGTACCAGCAGGAAATTGCAAACGTCCTGAGCGGACTCTTTGGAACACCCGACAAGCCTTTCGCTCACCCAGCAACCGGACTGGATCAGCTAAAACTTGATCTATCAGCTGGTCCTGCTTGGAGCGATGAACGGGGCTACAACCATGGTCTCTATCGGAAGCATTGTGTTCACTGCCACGGGATCGATGGTGATGGCTACGGGCCGACGGCGAAGATTCTGAATCCCTATCCGCGTGACTACCGCAAGGGCATCTTCAAGTTCAAATCGACTTTTAATGCGGCAAAGCCAACGGATGCCGATCTCGAACGTATTCTCCGAAATGGTGTTCCCGGCACATCGATGCCTTCCTTCGAGTTGCTTCCCTCGAGCGAAGTTGAATCTCTTGTCGAGTACGTCAAGTATTTGGCAATCAAAGGCCAGATGGAAACAAGCCTAGCGGCTTACGTTTTTGACGAACTTGGCATAGATGAAGTCGAAGACGAAGATGGCAATGTCACCGAGCAACGGATTCCATTCGATCCGGCCAATGATGCAGACCAAGCGGAGGCGGTGCTCGACATTTTGGCGGAAGTCATGGAGGGTTGGGAAACGGCCGAAGAGAACGTCATCATCCCCGTCGAGGATCAGATCCCCGCGGATGATCGCAGTCCTGAAGAACTTGCCGCTTCGATCGAAAGAGGCCGAGAGCTTTTCTACGGAACAAAAGCGAACTGTATCAAATGCCACGGACCGACGGGTTTGGGTGATGGCCAGCAGACTGACTATCACGTCTGGAACAAAGAAGCGAAGGACTACATTCAAGGAACGATTGATCTAGCCGAGTCGCTCGCCAAAGCCGATCCCGAAACCGACGAGGAAGAAGCCGACCTTGACCGGGACTATGAAATCCTAGCCGCTCGTCAAGAAGTCGCTGAGACACTGCTTCCACCGCGGAACGCGATTCCTCGAAACCTTCGTAAGGGGATTTATCGTGGCGGAAGACGTCGGATTGATGTTTTCCACAAGATACACGCTGGAATTGCCGGATCGCCAATGCCTGGCTTAGGTGGCTCAAGCCCCGGTGCGGAAGGGACGATTCCCGAAGCGGACATGTGGGCAATTGTCGATTACGTCTTGAATCTTCCTTACGAAGCTCCGAGCCAGCCGCAGCGTGCGTTGCCGGTGAACGAACAACCTATTGCTCAATAATTCTCGGGGACCTGCCGCCGCAGTCGAAGATGGCCTTTGACTCGGACAGACTTCCCTTTGCTTACTCGAGTTCCATGATATGCTCGCCAAACTGAAAAACTGGCTTCCAAACTTTTGGGCAGTGTTGTTTCTGCTGGTTCCAATTTTTGGAGTAGCTACTTTTGCGCTCGCTCCCTATTTGAACGATCTGGCCCCAAAGTACTTCAAACGCCCGATTTGGTTCCCTGAGGATGTTTCTGAGCATGGTCGTGTGATCGACAACTTATTCATGTTCATCCTCTGGCTCACGGGCATTGTTTTCGTCGTCACTGAGTGTGTGCTGTTTTACTTCATGTGGAAGTACGACAGCAACTCGAACAAGGAGAAGGTCACCTACAGCCATGGTAGCCACTCTTTGGAAGTCGTATGGACGATCATTCCGGCTGTGACATTGTTGTTCATTGCGATCTACCAAATGGATGCATGGGCGGACGCCAAGATGCGTGCCCCCGACATTCCACCCATCGTCGAAGTCACGGGGCGTCAGTTCAACTGGGACTTCCGTTATCCCGGTCCCGACAACCAACTTTATACTTCCGACGATATCGTTCGCACCGATGGCCGCCTTTACCTTCCAATGGGTGAAGAGGTGCTGCTTCGTATCACCAGTGCTGACGTTTTGCACAGTTTCTTTCTTCCGAACTTACGACTCAAGCAAGACGTCATTCCGGGGATGTCCCAGAATATGTGGTTTACGGCCACGAAAAAGGGCGAGTACGACATCGTCTGTGCGGAACTCTGCGGCTGGGGCCATTACAAGATGAAGGCTCGGCTGCACCTAGTTTCTCGACCGGAATTCGAGAAGCAACTTGAAGAGTTCCGCAAGGAAGAAAACACCATGCGAGTCGCCAGTCGCTCAAACGATTAACCTCACTTCGATTCATAGCCTACAAGGCATAGCCATGAGTACCGTCCCTGCTGATTCCGAAGCTCTCGCTGGTCACGCAGACCATGCGCACACGAGCAGCTTCTTGAAGACATATGTCTTTTCCCTAGATCATAAGATTATTGGGTTGCAGTTCCTGTTCAGCACGCTGATCTGGTTCATCGTTGGCGGACTACTCGCCTTGGGGATTCGTTGGCAGCTTGCCTATCCATGGCGTCCGATGCCAATTCTGGGTGAAATGGTTGGCCAAGCTGAGGGGGGCCAAATAGCTCCCGAGGTCTACACAATGCTCGTCACCATGCACGCCACGGTGATGATCTTCTTCGTGATAATTCCTGTCCTTGCCGGTGCCTTCGGGAACTACTTGATTCCCCTGATGATCGGCGCTGACGATATGGCCTTTCCCACGCTCAACATGCTGAGCTACTGGTTTATGTGGCCAGCGTTTATTGCGATTGGCGGCAGCTTTTTTGTCGACGGTGGTGCGTCGCAAGGAGGGTGGACCAACTATGCCCCCCTCTCCATATTCGCCGGGAAGGGGCAGACGCTCTGGTTAATAGGGCTGACGCTCGTTGGTATCTCCTCGATGATGGGATCCGTCAACTACATGACGACCATCATCCAGATGCGTGCTCCCGGTATGACGATGTTCCGTCTGCCGATGACCATCTGGGCGATGTTCATCACTGCCGTCCTTCAAGCCTTCGCTCTTCCAGTCCTCACAGCCGCTGGCTTCATGGCGCTGATGGATCGGCATCTAGGCACGGGCTTCTTCCTTGCTGAAGGTGCAACCGCCAACAACGCGGTTGCCCAGGCGGGCGGTGGTCAGCCTTTGCTTTGGCAGCACTTGTTCTGGTTCTACAGCCACCCTGCCGTGTACATCATGATTCTCCCCGCGATGGGCATGGTTTCAGATATCCTTTGCTGCTTCTCGCGAAAGCCGCTGTTTGGTTACAAGCCGATGGTTTATTCCATCTCGGGAATTGCTGGGCTAGGCTTTATCGTCTGGGGCCACCATATGTTCGTCTCAGGAATGAACCCAGCCCTAGGGATGACCTTCATGGTTTCGACCATGATGATCGCTTTGCCTAGTGCCATTAAAACCTTTAATTGGCTTGGCACGATGTGGGGCGGCAAACTGCAGTTCACAACGCCGATGCTGTTTGCCGTTTCGTTCGTTTCGATGTTCATCATCGGCGGCCTCTCCGGCATCTTCATGGCCGCTACGCCCGTGGACATCGTCATCCACGATACCTACTTCATCGTCGCTCACTTCCATTACGTTCTGTTTGCCGGAACAGCCATGGCCGTCTTGGGGGCCATTTACTTTTGGTTCCCGAAGATGTTCGGTCGGATGATGAACGACTCCTGGGGTAAGGTTCATTTCTTATTGACCTTCATCCTGATGAACTGCGTGTTCTATCCGATGCACATTCTCGGAATGAATGATTTCCCCCGCCGTCTGGCAGATCCTTACCACTATGGCACTTTCCGCCATTTGCTTCCGATCAATCAATTTATGAGCTGGTGTGCTTTCCTTCTTGTTGGAGTGCAAATCATCTTCATCGTGAACTTCTTCTGGAGCATGTTCTTCGGCCCACGCTGCGGCAGAAATCCATGGCACGCAAATGGACTGGAATGGCAGGCCCCCAGCCCTCCAGGCCACGGCAACTTTGACTTCCAGCCGATGATCTACCGTGGCCCTTACGAATACAACTCGCCTGAGGTTGAGGAAGATTACTACCCCCAAACCCAGCCTCCGAAGCAGGCTGAACCCGAGGGTGAAGAGACGGCCAACGTTTAGGCAGCAACAAGATGTCAACAATCACCAATAATGTCGACGACTCGCGTTGGCCCCATCGCTGGGCATGGCTGCTTGCTGCGACGACCTTTCCGCTGATTTGGTGGGGTGGCTACACGACAACGACCGATGCCGGGATGGCTTTCCGAGACTGGATCACCTCGGACGGCCACTTCATGCTGATCTACCCGTGGTTTGAATCGACGGGAGCAAAGTTCATCGAACATGGCCACCGCCTGCTGGCCGTACTTGTCGGTATTCTTACGATCTGCTTGGCAATCGTTACCCACCGCTGCGAATCTAGGAAATGGGTTCGTCGCTATTCCCTCATTCTACTGGCTGGCGTTATCGCTCAGGGAATGCTGGGGGGTGCTCGGATCCTCATGGACGAGCGATTAGTCGCTATGCTCCACGGATGTACTGGGCCGCTGTTTTTCGCGATGACTACCGCGATGGTTGTCTTTACTTCGCGTTGGTGGACTGAACATAGTATTGAACATGGTGGAAAATATGGTGGAGAACGGCTAAGCGACAAGTCGCTAGCACGGCTCGCAATTATTTGCTGTGGTCTGGCGTATGGTCAGCTCGTCGTCGGAGCAGTCGTCCGGCACACTCGGTACCTGACCTCTGCGTCTGCTGCCTCGATCTTCCAACTAGCTGTCTACTTTCACGTCATCCTAGCCTTCGTCGTACTGGGGCATGTGTTGTTGCTGGCAATTAAGAGCGTTCGCAAGCACGCTCATCGAGGTCATGCGATCTTTCTAAGCATTCTTGTCTTGGCTCAGATCAGTCTTGGGCTGGCAACTTGGTTTGTTCGATTTGGCGTACCCGCTTGGCTTGGCAACCTCATCGGCGAGGTCGCTTACGTGAACGTCAACGCTAGCAACCAGATGGCAATGATCATCACGGGCCACGTCGCCGTCGGATCCTTGATTGTCGCCGTCAGTCTGGCGACAGCTTTGCGTGCAATTCGCACGTCGAGCTATCGCCTACCACAGCTAGGCACGAATCCTGGCAAACAACTGGAGGCAGCCCTGTGAGCATGACCTCCAAAGACACGCAGTTGACCGCAACCGATTCGACGGTCGGCCTCGTCTTCTCGAGGCTGAATGATTATTTCCAACTGACGAAGCCGCGAATCGTCTTGCTTGAGCTAATCGTCGCAGCGGCGACCGCCTGCATAGCGGCTCCTTACGCGATTGATGCCGTGGTTCTCTTCCATGCACTAGCAGCCACGGCACTGGTTGCAGGAAGTGCGAGTACTGGAAACCAGATCTTGGAACGTGAAGTCGACGCGAAGATGCCACGAACCGCAGACCGACCTCTCGTGACGGGACGTGTCGCCGTGTGGGAAGCGACGTTGCTTGGCTTGGTCACGCTCGTCATTGGCGTGGCATGGCTTTGCCTGAAAGTCAACCTACTGACGGCTGGACTCGGTCTTGCTAGTTGGCTACTTTACGTCGTGGTCTACACGCCGCTGAAAACGCGTACCCCACTTAACACGGCAGTTGGAGCCGTCGCTGGAGCGTTGCCCTTACTCATGGGATGGACTGCCACGGGGCAGCCGCTTTCCTTGACAGCGTTTGCCTTGGCTGGTGTCCTCTTCCTGTGGCAGTTCCCGCACTTTATGGCGATTGCTTGGATCTACCGTGATGATTACCAGAGAGCCGGCCACCAGATGATGAGCGTGGTGGATCCGACAGGCTGGCGATGCGGCTGGCAAGCGATCATAGGTGCCTTGTTTCTAATTCCTGTGAGCCTCATTCCGGCTATCCTCCCAGAGGGTCGAAGCCCGATGGCCTACTCATTGTGGGCAATCGCTCTCGGAAGCGTCATTCTCGCTCTTGCTGTTCGATTCGCGGTTGTGCGTGATAACCGAACTGCGAGACAATTGCTGAAATCAACACTAATCTACTTGCCCGCTTGGCTGGGCGTCCTACTGATGGTTAGCCTCTAAGCTGACAGCAAAGTTAAAACTATGAGTGATCACCACCACGAAGGCTTCGACTACCAGCCTGCCTTGCCCATCCCCAATGGCAAGCTTTGTCTGTGGCTCTTCTTGTCCACCGAAATTATGTTCTTCGCTGGCTTAATCGGTGCCTACATCGTCTTGCGATTCGGTGCGATCTCTTGGCCCAGCACTCACGACGTGCACCTGGTCGAGTACTTCGGTGCCATCAACACGGCGGTACTGATCGCCTCCAGCATCACGGTCGTTCTCTCATTGGAAGCCTCCAAGAAAGACAACGCGGCTGGCGCACGGATGTGGATGATCATCACGCTCGCACTCGGCACCGTCTTCCTTGGCGTGAAAGCCTACGAGTACAAAGCGAAGATCGATCACTTGATTTATCCGGCAACGCCACGCAGCTCAATCTACGAAAAACCCGATGTCAACTACTCAGCGGCAGTTCGGGCACGGCTGGCAGAAATCACCGCGGAACTACCCAAGCCGTCCGACCGAACAGAGGCAGACAACGAGAAGGTCGAGATCATCGCTGATGTGCAAATGAAGCTTGATGAAGCGGAGCTACTGCTTCGTACCAAGCCCGATTCGCCTGAGGGCCGGATCGCCATGCACAAAGTGGCTGAGATGATCTACCCACGAGCCAGCGTTCAGGGCCAGACCTTTGCGATTCCTGAAGCTCATGGGGGCACGAAAGATCACGATCACTCGACAGAAGAACCTGCCAAGGCTGCCAGCTTGACTCAACCCGGGTTCCGGCTCGTCAGTGCAGAAGTCGAGGGCGATCATTCAGCGGGGCACGCTATCGGGCTGAACGACCAGCATCCCTGGTTAAAACTTCCCATCATGATCCCCGGCGGCAACCTCTGGGCGAGCACCTACTTCTTGGTGACAGGATTTCACGCGATCCACGTCTTAGTTGGCTTAATCGCGTTTGTCATTTTGTTAACAATGAATCTCGGGAAAGCAAATTCGGGCGTTATCGAGAACGTTGGTCTTTATTGGCACTTTGTTGACTTGGTTTGGATCTTCCTGTTCCCGATTCTCTATCTGTTCTAGGATTTTGAAATTTTAGGCGGCACTGTAGTAATCAACAACGCAAGCGGTTGGAAAAATGTCTGCGACTCACGAATCAACTGACGGTCACCACGAAGATCACGGTGGGACCTCGACTTATATTGCCGTGGCGATCGCCTTGGTGTTCCTCACGGCTTGCTCCTATTGGACCTACACAAGCTTCTGGCCATTTGGCGAAAGCATCGCGATTAAACGGCTGTGGATGATGGCAGTCTCCTGCACCAAAGCGATGCTGGTGATCCTGTTCTTCATGCATCTCAAATGGGAAGCGAACTGGAAGTGGGTGCTGACGGTTCCGATGATCATCATGTCTGCCCTACTGATGCTGGCTCTTGTTCCCGACGTGGGCATGAGAATGCGTTACGCTTCACAAGAACGAATGATCTACGCGGCGGAGCGGCCAGCGCTGGAAACGAGTGACGATGCTCAGGAAGGGAATCAGGAACTCAAGGTCGTCAATCCCGATGAAGATGCGGCTACCGAATGAGCCAGAGGCTCGCTGAACCTTCCCTCCTAAGCCGCCACAGGTTCAATGAGCGATCATCCTGCACTCACCGTTTCTAAAGTCACTCATCGCTATGGCCAGCGTGTTGCCGTTGATGAGCTGTCACTCGAGGTTTCTCAGGGCGAGGTCTTCGCATTTCTCGGTCCAAACGGGAGTGGTAAGACCACGCTCTTTCGACTGTTGTCGACGCTGATTCCTTTGCAAGAGGGGCAGGTCTCGATTCTCGGCAAGGATCTGGCGAAAGAGGCTACCAAGGTCAGACAACAGCTTGGTGTCGTTTTTCAGGCCGCCAGCCTCGATAAGAAGCTAACCGTCAGCGAAAACCTCAAGCACCAAGGCAGACTCTATGGGCTGTCAGGTCAATCGCTTAGCCAGCGGCAGGAGGAAACTCTAGCGGCAGTTGGTCTGAGCGATCGTCGCAACGATTTGGTGGAGACGCTCTCCGGCGGAATGCGAAGACGCGTTGAACTCGCCAAGGGCCTCTTGCATCACCCGCGTGTCTTATTGCTCGACGAGCCAAGCACAGGACTCGACCCGGGGGCTCGAAGCGACCTTTGGAAGTATCTCGGCAAACTCAAAGCAGAGCAGGGCGTGACGATCATTCTCACGACGCATCTGCTGGACGAAGCGGAGCGAGCCGACCGACTGGCCATCCTCCACGCAGGCAAGCTAGCCGCTCTCGATACGGCTGAGAATCTCCGCGCTTCCTTAGGTGGCGATACGATTACGATTCAATCAACCGATTCTCAGCGCTTAGCAGACGAAATCGCCCAGCAATTCCAGTGTGAAACAAAAGTTATTGAAGATCAATTAAGGCTTGAGCAGTCGGACGGACCTGTTTGGATTGCGAAGCTCATGGAGGCGTTTCCCGAACGCATCCAGAGTATCACGCTAGGGAAGCCAACCCTTGAAGATGTCTTTATTGATCGCACGGGCCATCGTTTCTTCGGCGATGAAACAGGTCATGTAGAAACTCGTACCACCAAGAGAAAGAAAAAGAAGTAGGTCGCGCATGAGCCAATCTTCATCGACGACGGATAACTCGGCATGGCCAGCGATGCTTACACTCGCCGAGCGCGAGCTGGTGCGCTTCTTCCGGCAAAAGAATCGCGTCTTTGGAGCGTTGGGACAGCCGATCATTTTTTGGCTGTTGTTTAGCGAGGGCCTGAAAGGGAGTGATCTTGACTATGCTCACTTCTTTCCTGGAACGTTAGTGATGATCCTGCTCTTTACAGCGATCTTCGCCACGATTTCGATTATTGAGGATCGCCGTGAAGGGTTTCTCCAATCGGTGCTGGTCGCTCCCTCGCCACGTTGGGCAATGGTGGCTGGCAAAATACTCGGGGGAGCGGCTATTGCGATGATTCAGGGTTTGCTCTTCCTCACGCTTGGTTGGCTAACCTTGCCCTTGGAAAGCAGTGTTCTTGAGATCCTCCAAGCGGTGATATTGATGGCTCTAATCGCGGTTTCTCTTACATCACTGGGGTTTGTTATCGCGTGGCGAATGGATTCGACGGCAGGGTTTCACGCCATCATGAGCGTGTTTTTACTACCAATGTGGCTGCTGTCGGGAGCGTTTTTCCCCGCCGGCAGTGATGGTATCCTGGGATGGATCGTCCGCGTGAACCCACTGACCTACGGGGTCAGTGGGCTACGACATTATCTGAAGTTTGATCAGGGAGATACGAGCGAGGTGAGTACTGCGTTGGCTTCGCTGCCGGTTTGCTGGCTGGTGACGCTATGTTTTGCAGTCGTGGTGTTTGCGGCTGCGTGGAAGATCGCAGGAACGCGCAGCACAGGGGATTTGTTATGAAACCGTCTTTGCTACCGATTTGGCTGGCCCTCGCCTTTCTGCTCGCCACGGCCTATGGCGGCTACAAGTATTACCAAGTGCAGCAATTTCAGCAGAACAAGAGCAATGCCATCGCAGAGAGACTGCCGCCGATCGAAGAGTTCGAGTTGGCCACCAGCGAGGGGGGCACGTTTCGCTCCCAAGAAATGCTTGGCAAGGTCTGGGTCACGACGTTTTTCTTCAGCACCTGTCCAGGCTCGTGTACCCGGCTCAATGCCAACATCAAGTACATGAACTCGCTTGAAGAGATCAAGGATGTGACTTGGCTTAGTATTAGTGTCGATCCTGTGACCGATACCATCCCCGTCTTAGCAGCTTACGCCGAACGCTTGAATGCCGACCCCAACCAATGGGTGTTTGCCCGCGGCGAACTCGATTACGTGAAGCGGATTGGCAACGACTTTTTCAACTTGCCAGTTATCTATAAGGATCACAGCGACGTGGCAGCCGTCGTTGACAAGAATGGCCGTATCGCGGGGCTTTACAACGCGGTAAGCACTTCGGACTCGAAACGGATGGAGAAGAAACTCGTTGAACTACTTGCAGAGCCTTGGACTCCCAGCCCGGCCCCCGAGGAAACGACCACAGAGAAAGAAACCGAAGAGAAAACAAACGAACTCAATAACGAAGCTGCAACGGAACAGGCGACCTCTGAATGAGCAGTGAAGTCTTCAACCTGTTAGCAGCTCATCCCCTGGTGCACCTCAATGCAGGGCTGAACTCATTTGCGACCATTTTAATAGTCGTCGGTTACCTGCAGATCAGACAGGGCAAGCGTGACTCCCACGGGCGAACGATGCTTGCTGCGTTTCTTGTCTCCGTGCTCTTTCTCATCAGCTACCTGATCTATCACTCGATCTCAGGGCATGTGAAATTCCAGCAAACCGGAGCGTTGCTTTACACCTATTGGTCGATTCTTGGCTCGCACATTATTTTGGCGATCGTGTGTGCGGTTGCCGTGCCGATTACCGTCTTACGGGGCTTGAAAGCTCTCGGCTGGGGTGTGGGGAAAGAACTGTCTGACGAGCAACGACAAGCCGTTTTGATCAAACATCGTTCAATGGCCCGATGGTTGCTGCCCGTTTGGTTATACGTTTCAGTAACAGGTGTAATCGTCTATCTGATGCTTTACCACATCTGGCCGAACCAGCCAGCCTGACGTAAAATGATAGTAGCCATGATCAGAATCCGCTCAATCGCTTGCCTCGCACTTGCCGCTTTAGTCATCACCTGCGTGATGAGCGTGGACGCTAGCGCTTGTCCGACTTGCAAAGACGGCATTTCGGAGAACGACCCAGCCGCTCAATCGATGGCGGCGGGCTATTTCTACAGCATCCTGTTCATGATGACGATGCCCTTTCTCATTCTTGGCTCGTTTATCAGCTTCGCCTATTGGTCGATACGCAGGCGTACTCATTCTCAGCTTGAAACCTCATAACTTCTAGCAAATCCCCAAGGCTCAACGCGGCACAAGTGTACGCGGCGAAACTTTTACTCACTTGGAGTCTGCACCATGATTGCCGTCACTGTCACTTTTGAAATTGCGCCCGAGCACGTTGAGGCATTTCGAGTTGGTGTGTTGCAGCACGCGAAGAACTCTCTCAGCGAAGAAGGGTGCCGTCGTTTCGACGTGTGTGTGGATCCCGAGAACGCAAATCGCTTTTTCTTGTACGAAATGTATGATGACATGGCAGCGTTTGAGGTCCACCAGAGCATGGATTATTTCACCAAGTTTGGCTCGACGATCTCCGATTGGGTCACCGACAAGCATCTGGCGGTTTGGGAACTTGCTTCGGTCGCTTCCTAAGCCTCGCTGCTTGATATTTCGCGAGCTTCTTGCTCGTTCGGCCACGGGTCGAACAGTTCGTCGAACGCGATCCACAAGGCTCTGGCGTAGCGAAAGAACCAGAGAGGGAAGACGACAATCATGAGCGTCAGGACAACAAGCAACTGCTTGCCCGTCAACACTTCAGCGAAATAACAGCCGAAGTAAATGGCGACAACCAAGACTGCGGTTACGCCATAATTGAAGTAGATGGACCCAAGCAGGTAGCCGGGCGCGCGATCGAATCTTCGTCCGCAATTCTCGCAAGGATCATTCATCGCGAACCATCCGCAGAAGAGAGGTGAAACTCCACAGGCGGGGCAACGCAGCCTCAGTCCCCGAAGGAGAAGTTTCGATAACGGTGGTTGGGCTTGCGTAGGCTCGTTTTCCATCAACTCGGTCGGCTTGCTGCTTTCGATGGCTACTTGCAGTGATTGGGGCACGTCGTTAGGCTGCCAGCTATGCAAAAGTTCGCGAAACTACTGCAATTACTCGGCCTCTCTATTCCCCCGCTAGCGATGGTCGGGGAACTCTCAGGTCGGTTTGGATCCGGGAAAATGCTCAGCTTCCTGCTGGTTTCGGTCTGCTTGTTTAGCATCGGTTACTTGCTGCAGCAGTACACCAATCCCCAACAGTAGAGATTAACCCGAGAGCTTACGCTTCTCGGCTTTGAGATTCTTGGCTCAGTCCTTGAGAACGAAAGTGATCATCAAGGTCACCCGATAGCTGGTGATCTTGCCGTCCTTGATTTCCGCTTTCTGGTCTTTGACCCAAGCACTCTTGACATTGTCCAAGGTCTTGCAGGCACGGTCGACGCCGACTTCGATGGCGTCTTCGAAGCTTTTCTTGCTGGAAGAGATGATCTCGGTAACACGTGCGACGGACATGGTGGTAGCCTCCAAGGCTGGGCGAAGGTGTGACAAGTGCAGAAGCCGCTGCGGGCGTCATTCGATGCGTTGATTATGCCGCTCGGTGACGCCTTCGGCTAGCAGGGTTCTCGCCTCTTTGATTGTTCGCAAATCGAATCAGGGCAGTAGTTTATGCCGATTGCGTCGAGCTTTCAGCATGGCCAGTCCACCTTGACCGACCTTGCGAATCGCAATAAACTTTTTGCTGCAAGTGTGTTACGACAAATTTACCGTGCTGTGAGAGCGGCTGCCGCTGAGGGTCTAGCTTGACTCTCCAGACGTTCGCTGCAGAGATCACCAAAGATAAGATACCAAAAATGGAAGCTTTAGAACGCATCTGGGAAATCGTTACCGGCTTTGGCAATGGCATCCTAGGACGATTCGAACGTGCTATCACAGGCCTCTTTGGCTCTGCGAATGCGCGTTACTTGAAGAAACTGAACTCGAAAATCGACGCGATCAACGCGCTCGAGAACAAATACGTCGCGATGAGCGACGAGCAGCTTTGCGCTCAGACTGCGGAGTTCAAGAAGCGACTCGCAGCAGGCGAAACGCTCGATGATCTATTGGTCGAAGCCTTTGCCGTTTGTCGCGAAGCGGGACGCCGTTGGATGGGGATGCGTCATTATGATGTACAGCTCATCGGCGGCATCATTCTGCATGGTGGCAACATTGCGGAAATGGTCACTGGCGAAGGAAAGACCCTCGTAGCAACCTTGCCAGCCTACCTCAACGCACTCGAAGGCAAAGGCGTGCATGTCGTCACGGTGAACGACTACTTAGCACGTCGTGACATGGAGTGGATGGCACCAATCTACACAGGGCTTGGACTGACCGTTGGCAACATCCAAAGCGGGATGGACGCCGCGGAGCGTCAAAAGTCTTACGCTTGCGACATCACCTACGGTACGAATAACGAATTCGGCTTTGACTATCTCCGCGACAATATGCGGAGTGCTGCCCGCGATGACGATCGTTTCCCGAAGCGGGATCAGCAAGCCCAAGGTCGCTTGAATTACGCCATCATCGACGAAGTCGACAACATTCTCATTGACGAAGCGCGGACGCCGCTGATTATCTCCGGCCCGGCGGAAGATGATATTACGAAGTATGTGAAGGCCGACAAGATCGCTCGCCAACTGAAAGAGAACGAGCACTTTGAAGTCAAGGAAAAAGAACATACCGCACACATGACCGACGAGGGCGTGCGTGCCGCGGAGAAGATCGCAGGGGTCGAGAGCTTCTATACGGCCGGCAATATGCAGTGGCCACATCTGATCGACAACGCATTGAAGGCACATCACCTCTACAAACTAGACGTGAACTACGTCGTTCAAGATGGCAAAGTCGTGATCGTCGACGAGCACACCGGTCGTCTGATGGATGGCCGCCAGTGGAGTGATGGCTTGCATCAGGCGGTCGAAGCGAAGGAAGGCGTGCAGATCAAGGAAGAAAATCAAACCCTTGCGACCATCACGCTGCAGAACTTCTTCAAGCTCTACAACAAGATCTCTGGTATGACCGGTACCGCTCTGACCGAAGCGGGCGAGTTCTGGAAGATCTACGAACTCGACGTCATTGGCGTTCCAACCAACCGTGAAATGCAGCGGATCGAGTTCCCAGACGCCATTTATCGCACCGAACGCGAGAAGTACGTCGCCATTGCTGAAGAGATCGAACGGCTCACGCGCTTCACGACCGTAGAACTCAAGAATGGCGAATACTTTATCGGGAAACTCGTCGCTGAGGATGACAAGGCGGTCACGCTGGAGCTGATTGACAATCGCAAGAAAGAGACGATCGAGCGTGACAAGATCTCGCACATTCAGCCACCGGGTCGACCAATTCTTGTTGGTACGGTCTCTATCGAAAAGAGCGAACGCCTTTCGAACCTGCTAAGCAAACGTGGTGTCGAACACGAAATCCTTAACGCAAAACAACACAAGCGCGAGGCAGAAATCGTCGCTCAGGCTGGCCGTAAGGGAATGGTCACCATCGCCACGAACATGGCCGGTCGCGGTACCGACATTATTCTCGGCGGCAACCCGGAGACGATGGCTTGGGCCCAACTTCAGGACAAGTACCCGACACGTCTCGAAGTGCCAAAAGAAGAGTGGGAGGAGCTTGTCAATTCGATCGAACGCCGCGAGAAAATGAAGGAGATGGGCGCTGAGATTAAAGAGCTTGGCGGCCTCCACATCATTGGCACCGAGCGCCACGACGCACGCCGCATTGACCTGCAGCTTCGTGGACGTTGCGGTCGTCAAGGTGATGCCGGTAGTAGCCGGTTCTACTTGTCGCTGGAAGACGACCTCATGCGGATCTTCGCCGGCGAATGGGTGAAGAACATGCTTACCCGACTTGGCATGCAAGAGGGCGAGGCAATCGAAAGTAAGATGGTCACCCGTCGGATCGAAGGAGCCCAAAAGAAAGTCGAAGAGAAAAACTTCGAGATTCGCAAGAACTTGCTCGAATACGACGAAGTCATGGACGAACAGCGGAAACGCGTCTATGGCTACCGTCAACGGATTCTCGACGGTGACAACACGCGCGATCTGGTGATGGAGATGATCCGCAACCAGATTGATGAGGCACTCACAACCTTCCTGGCTGACAACTACGGCACCGAATCGTTCGCCGCAGCGGCTGGCAACCTGTTGGCGATCGAGCTTGAGCCTCGCGACTATCGCAGCTTGAGCTTCAACGATGCGGAACAGCAAGCTCACGAAGAGGCTCTGACGCAGGCTGAGTCGCAAGTTTTCGACGCCATCGAAGAAAACCTCCCCGAGAGTGAAGACGAAACCGAATGGAACTGGTCTGCTCTGGCTAAGTGGTCAAACACTCGCTGGGGAACCAACTACCGCGATCGTGATCTGAAAAAGATCGGCAGTGACGATCTGGCTGAGAAGCTCATCAGCGATGCCCAGACCTCCATCGAAGCGATCGATCTGAAATCGTGTGCTCGTTTTCTCGAGCCCAACTACGGTGTTCAATCCGCGTGTAGCTGGCTGAGGGACAAATTCGGCATTGAGTTAGCTCCGCAAGATATGGAGAACCTTGAGGCGAAAGAGTTCCTCCGCGTCGCTCAAGAAAAGGCGCAGAACGCCTACGACATGCGGGAGTCTGAATTCCCAGTGCTCGCGGGACTGCTGCGATTCGGAAAACGCGACCGCAGCGGGCAGTCGCAAGGCTTGCAGCGTGAGGATCTCATCGCTTGGGCCAAGCGTCGCTTCGGCGTTGAGATCTCTCTTGATGACCTCAAGAACAAGCAGCGTGAAGAGATTCACAAACTGCTGCTTGAACATAGTCGGGCTAGCAATCAACGTGCAGAAAAAATCTCTGATGAGGCCGATGAGCGAATCGAAGCGTTGTTTGGTTCATCGTCAGCCGATACGACCCTTGGCCAAGCCACCAACAACAATGGCAAGCTCAACAACCTGGCTAGTTGGCTTCAAAAGACGTGCGAAGTCGAAGTCGACAATGACGAACTAGCCAAACTCGACCGCGACGAAGCAGAACGGAGAGTCAGTCAATTGATCGAGGACAAGTTCCGTCCTGAAATGCGGCGATTAGAACGCTCGCTGCTATTGCAGATTCTCGATCAGGGATGGAAAGAACACCTCCGCGTTATGCAGCATCTCCGCGATAGCGTGGGCTTGCGTGGCTACGCCCAGATCGACCCGAAGGTCGAGTACAAACGGGAGGGCATGCGACTGTTCGAAAACATGTGGGCGTCGGTCGGCAACTACGTGACGGACTTGATCTTTAAAATGGAAAACCTCGACGAAGGCTTTGTCGGCAACACCTGGGTCGAGTCCGAAGCGATCCACGAGGAAGCACCTGCCGCGGCGACGATGGCTCCAGAGCAGCAAGCCGCGATCGATGGTTCGCAAACCGCTCAAAAGGTCGAGCCGATCCGTAATCGAACGGAAAAGGTTGGCCGCAACGCTCCGTGTCCGTGTGGTAGCGGAAAGAAATACAAGAACTGTTGCATGAGAAATGGTTGATCTCTTGCCCACGAGGGCCCGAAGTTTCTAGCGGGAAAGGATTCCCCCAGCATGATTCGCAGCAAGCTCTTCTCTTGGTTGCTGAACGCCGTTTACGCGACGATCATTGTGCTGGGACTCCCATGGATCCTGTGGGCAGCATGGCGGCACGGGAAGTATCGCGAGGGTTTCGGAGAGAAACTCCTCGGCTCGGTTCCGAAACGCTTAGGAAATCGTCCCTGTCTATGGCTGCACGCGGTCAGCGTCGGCGAAGTCAATTTGCTTGAAACGCTGATCGACGAAATCCAAACTCGTTCTGACAAGTTCGACATCTGCATCTCCACAACGACGAAAACAGGCTTCGATCTCGCGCGTAAGAAATACGGATCGCACACGGTTTTCTATTGCCCCCTCGATTTCTCCTGGGCAGTTCATCGAGCCATGCAAAGAGTTCGTCCAACAGCACTCATCCTTGCTGAGCTTGAGCTTTGGCCGAACCTTATCAACGCAGCGAAACAACACGGTGCCAAAGTAGCCATCGTCAACGGTCGACTCAGCGAGCGTAGCCATCGCGGTTATCAACGCGTGGCCCAACTGATCGCTCCCGTACTTCGACAGATCGATCTCATCGCCGTTCAAGACGAAACAACGGCAGAACGATTCTTAAGCCTATCTGCCAAAAGTAATTCGGTCATGACGACAGGCTCACTGAAGTTCGATGGCGTTGAAACAGAACGAAAGAACCCAAGAACTCTAGAACTGGCAAAGCTGGCGGGAGTAGAAGAAACGGACGTGGTCTTCCTGGCAGGAAGTACGCAAGCGCCTGAGGAAGAGGTCGCGTTGGAAGCGTTTCAAGACCTTTCCCCTCAATTTCCCAATTTGCGATTGATCCTGGTCCCTCGCCACCCTCAACGATTCGAAGAAGTGGCCGGATTGCTTCAGCAATCCGGGATGCCTTGGCAACGGCGCTCACTGCTAAAGGACCAAGATTCAACAAACCATGACGCTAAGGTACTACTAGTTGACACCATCGGTGAACTGAGCGTCTGGTGGGGTACCGCCCAAATCGCCTTTGTCGGAGGCAGCTTTGGGAATCGCGAAGGGCAAAATATGCTCGAGCCGGCAGCTTACGGCGCCGCAGTTTCTTTTGGTCCTCGCACGAGAAACTTCCGCGATATCGTCTCGCTTCTGCTCGCGAATGATGGGGCCATCGTGTTGCAAGAGCCGAGCGAAATGGAAACGTTCGTACAGCGTTGTCTGGAGAATCCACAGTGGGCCGCCGAGCTTGGCAACCGCAGTCAGAAAACGGTTCTATCCCATCAGGGAGCGACCACCAAAACGGTCGATCTTCTCCTTGAGTTGCTCCCAGAGCAAGCCGATTGCCTGTCGAAACCACGAGCAGCCTAAAGCTAGGTTGCTTCTGAGGATTCAACGCTCCCCAAATGCTCGTGATCACCGATGTGATCAGGGCAGTAGCACGCTTGCCCCTCGCATTGGGAACAGTAGCGGAACAGTGTTTTCGGAGACTGGTCGCTGTTCATTCCACAGACCAAGCACTCGTGCTTGGGCCCTCTCTCTTTCGGCTTTGCCTTCGCCTGAAATTCACGACTCCGCTTTTTATCGCGCAAGTCACGCAGATGGCCTCTTCCGAAGAACAGCAAATAGTTGGCGGTCGCGCCAAGCACTGAAAGCTGGAGTGGCCAAGGAAATCTGATGAAAGCGTAGCCGTACATCAACCAGGTAAAGAGAGCCAGCCACTTGATTCTTATTGGCAGCACGAAGAACAGATTGAGTGTTAAGTTCGGTGCAACCCGTGCCGCTCCGAGGAAAAGTGTGCTGTACAATGCCGCGTTCGTTCCGGAGAGGCTGAAGTCCCAAGGAATGCTCCAAACGAACCAAAGGGCGAAGGCAACGATTAGATTCGCAAGATAGCTAACCAACAAGTAAAGGTTATATCGAAATACCCCCAAGTGGCTCTCGAGGATACCGCCAAACAGATGCATCAACAGCCACGCGAAAATCACAAAGAGTGGGCTCGTCGCCGGCGGCGTAAAGACGAAGCTCAAAAGACGCCAAATCTCGCCATCGAGAACTTTCGGGATGTTGAGGCGAATCAACTCCAGCGGGTCGCCTTCGCCCTGCTTGGACAGCTCGACAAGGTAGAACCCGATTTGCCCGACGATAAGGGCAAGAGTGAGGTTTGGAATTGCAAACCGCGAGAAACGCCCCTCAAGCCTTTTGAGTAGAGACATAGAGATTCTCAGAGAGTGCCTTCAAGGCCGACCATTAAACGGCAGCCGTAACACTATTGTCCGTCCGTTGCCCATCGCTCTCAGTGGCGGACTCCGTGGCAACGGTGACCTTTCCTGGAGCCTCCTCTTCCTCTTGTTTCAGCAACACATGTAGTAGGCCAAATAAGGCCGCCACTCCCGCCCACATCGCCGGGTAAGCGAGCATGACGGGGCCCCGTAGAAGCACGCCAGCCACACACCACGCGACGAAAATGATGGGAATCGAGACTTTCAGACTTGGAAGCTGCATCAGAAATGAATCCTTGAAAAGCCGGGACGCGGCTGATGGTGTTACCGATTAAAGGCTGACTCATGCACCCAACATAATGATTATTCGGGAATCTCGCTCTTTTGAAAACAGTGGATATGAAATCCGACCGTAGTTTCTCCTAGTTTTCCGCGAAGGCGAGTTTTCCCAGGTGAGACCGGGCCTGCTCGCGAATTCTCTGCAAAAGCCTAGCACACTTCGCAGGAAAGGTTTCCCCTCAGCCTACCCCGGCTATAATTGCCTTCAATCATGAATGACAGCTCCCCCTTTGCGATCCAAACGCGCGGCCTGAAGAAGTCCTATCGCGTTTACCAAAAGCAAGAGGGGCTCCTGGCCTCACTGACAGGCCTCTTTCAACGCGAATACCGCGATGTGCACGCCGTCCGGGGGATTGACCTGGACGTCGCGAAAGGGGAATTCGTTGCATTCCTGGGCCCAAATGGTGCCGGCAAGACGACAAGCCTGAAGCTGCTCTCAGGGGTCATCAGCCCCACCGGAGGCGAAGCCACCGTCCTGGGGCATGTCCCCTGGGAACGCGAGAATGCCTATCGGCGGAAGTTTGCGTTGGTGATGGGGCAAAAGAATCAGCTCTGGTGGGATCTGCCTGCCCAAGAATCCTTCAAGCTACATCAGCAGATTTATCGGATCGACCCGGCAGAGTTCGAGAAAACTCGCGACGAGTTGGTCGATTTGCTCGATGTCCGTCGTCTGCTTGGCCAGCCGGTTCGTGAACTCTCGCTCGGCGAACGAATGAAGATGGAGCTTACCGCGGCATTGCTTCACTCTCCCGAAGTTCTGTTCCTCGATGAGCCTACCATCGGCCTGGATGTCATTGCTCAACACAATATTCAAAAATTCCTCAAGCACTATCAGGAAATCCGCGGCATTACGATCCTCCTGACCAGCCACTACATGAAGGACGTCGCGGCGCTCTGCAAACGTGTCGTTATGATTGCCGACGGAGAGATCAAGTACGACGGTTCGCTCGAAGGAATTATCGACGAGTTCAGCGGACACAAAGTGCTAACGCTCCAGTTCGCCGATGAACACATGCCGAGTGATCTGTCGCAGTACGGCGAAGTCCTGGAAATCGTTGAACCTAAAGCTAAGCTCCGCATTGAGCGCGGTGAGATTGCGAGAGTGCTTTCCTCAGTACTTGCCAGCCATTCGGTTGCCGACGTCAGTGTTGAGGATCCGCCTCTGGAGGATGTGATTGCCGATCTGTTTACTCGGACTTCGAACAGCTCTCAACATAGCGAAACCACAGACGTCACCGCTCACGCCTCGGCATAAGTAGTTTTTCTCATGGTCGCACGTGTCCAAACCTGGTGGACGATTCTTAAGATTTGTCTTGAGGAACGTCTGGTCTATCGTGGCGATTTCGCCCTTGGCACGTTGATGCGGTTCTTGCCGATCGTCACTCAGATCTTTCTGTGGACGGCTGTCTTTGCCGCTGCGGCGAGTAGCAAGATTGAGGGATACACGTCGCAGACGATCATCGCCTACTACCTGCTCACAATGCTGGGACGTGCTTTCTCAAGCATGCCCGGTCTGGCCACAGGGATCGCCAAGCAAGTTCGCGAGGGTGAGATCAAGAAGTTTCTCATCCAGCCCATCGATTTACTGAGTTATTTGCTACTCGCTCGTATTGCCCACAAGCTGGTTTACTACACGGTTGCGGCAGGGCCATTCGCGCTCGTCTTTTGGCTCTGCGGCGATTATTTCCCGCCTTTCCCGGGGTGGACCGTGTTCAGCGCGTTTGTCGCTTCACTATTGCTCGGTTTCGCACTCGGTTTTTTCTTAGAAGCCTCGCTAGGGCTCATCGCCTTCTGGTTCCTGGAAGTCACTTCGCTGCTGTTCGTCTATATGTTGTTCAACTTCTTCTGCTCTGGGCACATGTTCCCGCTCGATTTCCTGCCCGACCCGTATGGGACGATCGTTGATTTGATGCCCTTGAAATACTTAGCCTACTACCCAGCAGCCATCTACCTGGGAAAGATCCCCCCCGACGAACTTCTGCAAGGACTCGCAATTGAACTTGGCTGGGTCGTGTTCTTCATCATCCTCAGCCGCCGACTCATGCATGCCGGGTATAACCGATATAGCGGCTTCGGGGGTTGAATCGATTTCCCAACATTCCATTACTCCAATATTCCAAACAATCCGGTCGCCAATGCTAGCGGCTCGCATGCTCAAATGTCCCCCAATTACCTCGCCGTCTTCCTGACCTTCGCGCGAAACAGTCTCATTCGCGACATGACGTTTCGGACGAACTTCTTCATTGAAGTTATCTCGAGCATGTCGTGGATGATCATGAACCTGGGGTTCTATACGCTCGTCTATCAGTTCACCCCAGATATCGAAGGCTGGGGCAAGTATCAGTTCTTCGTGTTCATCGCGACGACGATGTTCATCAACAGCCTTGTGCAAGCCTTCTTCATGCCAAACGCTCAAGAACTAAGCGAACTGGTTCGCACGGGCGGGCTCGACTTTGCCTTGTTGAAGCCAATCGATACGCAGTTTCTCGTCTCGCTGCGTCGCGTGAATTGGTCTTCGCTGGGCAACTTTGGCATCGCGCTCGTGTTGCTGGCTTACGCGCTGCCAAAGATTGAAAACCTCAACCTCTCCATCTGGCAGTTTTTGCTCTATCCGGCATACATCCTCATGGGCGTGCTGATCCTCTACAGCGTGATGATGACCCTCGCAGCGACAAGTATCTGGTTAGGTCGTAACCAGTCGCTCTACGATTTTTGGTTTTACATCACCAACTTCTCACGCTACCCGATGGAGATTTACAAAGGCACCTACGGCGAACCGCTGCGGAACTTGTTCACATTCGTTATTCCGATTCTCGTCGTCATCAACGTGCCCGCGAACCTGATGGCCAAGCCACTGGGAATAAGCAGTGAAGCAACAACCAACCGCGGCATGCAACTCGCCTTGTTCACGCTGCTGGCAACGGCCGGTTCATTGGCGTTTAGCCGCTGGATCTTCAAGAAGGCTTTGGGGAGCTATCGGAGCGCGAGCAGCTAGATGGCCGACTCCAAGATCGCAGCTCACTTTACTAATGCTCGCCCTCTATTCTGGAAGTGGTTCAAGAAGAATGAGCAGTTTCTAAAGTCGGACGCACCGGAAAACAATTTACTTAATGAGTTCCTGGATCAATTGCACTTATTTGATAGTCGTTTGTACTTCTTGATTTCAACTAATCAGGATCCGAATGAACTAATAATAACAGCGGAAGGCAATTCCAAAGCTTTTGAATCTGCTGAATCGCTAGTAAGCTCAGCTCCTGAGATTGAAGGCTGGGCGGCGATTGCCCTCAAACCGCCGATGGGATTCGATTTCATACATCAAGACGGGAAAATCAGATTACATGCTTCAAAACTCTGGTTCATGCCTCTGCATAGCGAAGCTGATCCAAAGGGGCTTGGGATTATGCTCGGGATGCCTAATGTTGACTTTGTTCTTGACAACCAATCAGTAGACACTGCCTACACTATCCTTGAGTCTGGAATCGGTGAGCGCTCATGTACTGAAGATATTGCCCATCTAGTTGTGTCGGACCTGCCGGATTCGCCCGCTGAAGAAGGTTACATAGAACTTGATAAACTGGCTAGCTATATTGCCTTTCACAAGCGCCGCGTCTCTAGTCACCCATAACAGTCACGACAACCGTCCGACTCCGCGGCTTTACGTCGCACTCCAAATGAAAAATCTGCTGCCACGTCCCGAGGACCGGCTGCCCGCCTGAGACCGGCACACTCACCGCAGGCCCCAGCCACGTTGCTTGTAGGTGCGAGTGCCCGTTGCCATCGTGCCATGCTCGTTCGTGACCGTAATCGCGGCTCGGCGGGATTAGTTTGTCGAGGATCGCTGGCATGTCTTCCTCGAGGCCCGGCTCGAACTCGATAGTGCCTACGGCTCCTGTACTGCCGACGTTAAACACATGCACCACTCCAGTTGAGATACCACTCTTCTGAATCACTTGCGTCACCTGAGGCGTCAGATCGTGCATGTGGCCGTGACCGCGATTGTCCACTTTGATGTTTTCTTGATGTACCACGGCTCAGTCTCCCTGAAGGATCTCTATTCCGATCGGACGCTATAGTCGCTGACTACTTGGAACGGTAACTTAACATACAGAAGCTTCGGTGGCGGCTGCCGAATAATTAAATACGCTATCAAATCTGCAACACGAAAGCACTTGCTATCTGTGAACGTCGATCCCCCCGCAAAAATTGCAATCCTTGGTGCGGGACCGATCGGTTTAGAAACGGCCCTTTACGCGCGGTACCTCGGATACAAAGTCGCTCTTTATGAGAAGGGCAACAGACCAGCAGCTTCAGTGCGTGATTGGGGACACGTCCAACTGTTCACGCCCTTTGCCATGAATGCTTCGCCCCTCGGCGTTGCTGCCCTGCAAGCCCAAGACACTAACTACCAGCCTCCCTTTGCTGATGAGTGCCTGACTGGCGACGCGTTTTGTGATCGCTACTTAGACCCGCTCGCTACGAGCGATTTGCTTGCCGATGGTTTGCAACTTAATTCGCAGGTGCGTTCCATCGGTCGCCCGCTGCACCGCAAGGTGGAAGCCGTTGGCTCCCCGGAGCGGTCCGAGGAGGGTTTTCGGATTCTGCTCATAAACAGCGAGGGGCGAGAAGAGATCGATTCGGCGGACATCGTGATCGATTGTAGTGGCACTTTCGGCAACTCGAATCCGGTAGGGCAGGGCGGTGTACCAGCTATTGGGGAGAAGACGGCATCAAAAGAAATCGAACAAGGTTTGCCGGACATCTTCAGCAGCGAGCGGGAAACTTATGCCGGCAAGCATACGCTCGTTATCGGCTCCGGTTATTCTGCCGCGACGAACGTGACGCGTCTCGCAGAACTTGCTAAGCGAGAGCCTGGAACACGAATCACATGGCTTACGCGAAAGAGTGAACGCGAATTGCCAATCCAGCGAATCCCGGGCGACACTCTCGCGGATCGGGACTCGCTTGCCCAAGAAGCAAATCAACTCGCTATCGAAGAAAGCCCCGCTACGTGGCTCACGACACAAGGCATCCACGCCATTGAATTCGACCGCGACGCTGGTGGTTTCGCCGTCACCCTCGCGGAAGACGATACCCCGCCAATCAAGGCCGACCGCATCATCGCCAACGTAGGCTTTCGCCCCGACACATCGCCCTACGGAGAACTTCAGGTTCACCAATGCTACGCCAGCGAAGGCCCAATGAAACTGGCGGCGGCGTTGCTACGCGATAAATCGCAAAATGACGGCCACGTCGATTGCCTTAAGCAAGCGTCATGCGGACCCGAATCGCTGATCACGACTGAACCGAACTTCTACGTTCTCGGAGCGAAGAGCTACGGTCGCAACTCACAGTTCCTCATGCGAACCGGGCTCGAACAAATCCGCGACCTGTTCACCATTATCCGCGGTCGGGAAGACTTAGACCTCTACGCGACGATGCCAAAGATTGCATGAGCCAATCCGCCCCTACCGTTGAACTCTCTCACCTTGATCACCTCTGGTTCCAGGTTGCGGGGACGCTCTGTAATCTGTCTTGCCATCATTGCTTCATCAGCTGCACTCCCAAGAACGATTCCTTTGGCTTTCTGACGTTGGAAACGGTTCGCAAGCGGCTTGAAGAATCGATAGCCCACGGCGTCAAGGAATATTACTTCACCGGTGGCGAACCGTTCCTCAATCGCGAAATGACCGACATACTCGTTGAGACTCTCAGATTCGGCCCTGCAACCGTACTGACCAACGGAACGGTACTCAAAGACGAGTGGCTTGCCCGCTTAGCCGCCGCAGAACAGGAAAGTCTCTATTCCCTTGAGTTCCGCGTCTCCATCGATGGCTTCTCTCCAGAAACCAACGACCCAATCCGAGGCGAGGGGACCTTCGAGCGTGCCCTTGAAGGAGTCCGAAAACTCGTGGAGTTCGGTTTCCTTCCCATCATCACCGCCGCTCGAACTTGGCCAGACGAAGACGATGAGCGAGTCGTCGCCCAGTTCGTCGATGTTCTGAAAAGCATTGGTTACGCGCGACCCAGACTAAAAATTCTCCCGGCGCTGCAAATGGGCGCTGAGGAAGAACGAACGCATGGCTATCGAGAATCCGAGCGGATCGATCCCGCGATGCTCGTCGACTACGACATGAGTCAACTTGTCTGCGAGCACAGCCGGATTATCACCGACCGTGGAGTGCACGTTTGCCCGATTCTCATTGAGTCGCCCGAGGCATTACTTGCCGATTCGCTCGCCGATGCAGACCGCCCCTTTGCCCTCAGCCACGGAGCGTGCTATACGTGTTATCAGTACGGGGCGATTTGTTCCAACTCGTCGAGTTCCCATCAGGGAGACAAGTAGCGTCTCACGATGTCATTCCGACGGGAGGCTAGCCGACTGAGGAATCCGACCAACACTCTCGTCCGCCATATCATTGCAAGAAACTTTGATCATGAACCGATCCCGAATCACCACACTTATGTGGGCTGTTGTCTCTTTCTTCTCAGCCCTCTCTACAGTCGCTAAGGAAAGTAAGGTGTCCTACCCAGAAACCAGACGCGTCGACCACACCGACGTGTACCACGGTCGAACCGTTCCTGACCCCTACCGTTGGCTGGAAGGCGACGTTCGTGAGGACGAAGAGGTTGCCGCTTGGACGAGGGCGCAGAATGAAGTCACTCGGCAGTACCTTGATGCGATCCCACAACGAGAGGCAATCCACAAGCGACTCACCGAATTGTGGGACTACGAGCGACAGTCCGTCCCTTGGCAAGTTGCCGGGAAGTACTTCTGGTACGAAAACGACGGCCTCCAGAATCAAGCCGTGCTGATGGTTGCCGACTCCTACGACGACAAGGGGCGCATTCTACTCGACCCCAACAAGTGGAGCGAGGATGGCACGGTCGCGCTCGGCAGAACTGTCACGAGTGAAGACGGCAAACTGATGGCGCTCACACGCAAAGAAGCGGGCTCCGATTGGTCAACCGTGCGAGTCCTCGAAATCGACAGTGGCAAGATGCGCGACGACCGACTCGAATGGGTCCGCCATGGCAACCTCGTTTGGAATGCTGCTGGCGACGGGTTCTACTACACGCGCTATCCTGAGCCACCCGAGGGTGAAAAGTTTCAGGCCCTCTCGCTAAACCCGAGCATTTACTTTCATCGGCTGGGAACTCCTCAGTCTGAAGATACACTGATCTTCAACCGACCTGACGAGCCCAACTGGAGCTACTGGCTCCGACGCACCGAAGACAATCGCTACCTGGTGCTGCACATCCACCGCAGCACCGATCCGCAGAGTCGGGTTTACCTCAAAGAAGTGAGTGCCGCACCGGAAGATCCCTGGAAGAAGCTGATCGATACCTTCGACAACGAGTACGCGCTCGTCGGCAACCACGGCTCGACGCTTTACTTCTACACGGATCGGGACGCGCCGCGCAAACGTGTTGTCGCCATTGATGCGGACGCCGTCGACGCGACTGACATGACGGAAATCATTCCCGAGAGGGAGAGAGGCGGCACGTTGGAGAATGTCTCGCTGTTTGGCGAAGAGTTCATCTGCAAGTATCTCTCCGACGTTACCACGCGTTTGATTCGCTACGACTTCGCGGGCAAAGAGCTTAGTGCGCTCAAACTCCCTGGGCTGGGCACTGCCGAGGGCTTCGGTGGGCGGCAAGACGACACTGAGACCTTCTACTCGTTCACAAGCTACACGACGCCTACGGCGATCTATCGGTATGACGTCACCAGTGGACGAAGCGAACTCATCCGCGAATCCAAAGTCGATTTCGACCCCAGCCAGTACGAATCAAAGCAAGTCTTTGCCACCAGCAAAGATGGCACCCAGGTGCCGATAATCATTTCCTACAAGAAGGGCCTACAGCTCGACCATACGAACCCCACCTTGCTGTACGGCTATGGGGGATTCAATATCTCGATTACACCCTCATTTGCGGTCACCTACGCCGCCTGGATGGACATGGGTGGGGTGTTGGCCGTGGCAAATATGCGTGGCGGGGGCGAATATGGCGAAGCGTGGCACACTGCTGGCAAAGGAGTGAACAAGCAGAACGTCTTCGACGACTTTATCGCCGCGGCTGAACACTTGATCTCAACTGGCTACACAAAGCCCGAGAAGCTCGCCATTATGGGAGGAAGCAACGGCGGATTGCTCGTCGGTGCGGTAATGACCCAGCGACCTGAACTCTTCGGCGCTGCCTTACCCGCAGTCGGAGTCATGGACATGCTGCGCTTCCAGAACTTCACGGCGGGTCATTTTTGGCGACACGAGTACGGCACTGCGGACGACCCGGAAGAATTCGAGGCTCTGATCGCTTATTCGCCGTACCATAACTTGAAGCCTGGCACGCACTATCCACCAACGCTAGTCACCACTGCTGATACGGACGACCGCGTTGTCCCAATGCACAGCTTCAAATTCGCCGCCGCCTTGCAGCACGCTCAAGCCAGTGACGCGCCCACACTAATCCGCATCGAAAGCAAAGCTGGCCACGGCGCCGGAACACCCGTGAGCAAGCGTATCGATCTGGTCGCCGATAAGTGGGCGTTCCTGTGGAAGGCCTTGGAGATGGGCGAATAGCCGCTTGCGGCTTAGCCGTGCCATCTAGAGAGCATGTTAAACCCGCAACTCCCGCGGCAGCGAAAACGAGACATCCTCCTCCCGAAGCGTCCGCACTTCGACCTCCGCGTCGTAATTGTCCCTCAGAAAATCCAGCACAGCCTCAACGACGACTTCCGGTGCACTAGCCCCAGCGGTCACCAGGACGGTTTCCACGCCTTGAAACCATTCCGGCTGGATGCACTCAGGGCCGTCGATCAGGTACGCCTCAATGCCTTTCTCACGTGATAGCTCGGCCAAACGCTGGCTGTTGGAGCTATTCTGACTCCCCAGGACAAGCGTGAGATCCGCTTCTGGAGAGAGCTGGGCGACCGCCTCTTGGCGATTCTGAGTTGCGTAGCAGATGTCGTCCTTTGGGGGAGCGTGAATCTTGGGGAAGCGAGCCTTGAGGCGTTCAATAATGCGGTTCGCATCATCAACGCTCAGCGTGGTTTGGGTGAGGTACGCGAGCTTCTCCTCATCGGCGACTTCAAGCTTCTCGACATCTTCAGGGGTTTCGACAAGTTCAATCGCCTCGGGCGCCTCGCCCATTGTGCCGATGACTTCGTCATGCCCCTCATGGCCAATTAGGAAGATCGTGTAGCCAAGCCCCGCATATTTGATCGCTTCCAAATGGACTTTCGTGACCAATGGGCAAGTCGCATCGATGGCTTGAAGATTGCGATCCTTAGCCAACTGACGTATCGCTGGAGAGATACCATGTGCAGAGAACAAGAGCGTCGAGCCTTCGGGCACTTCCTCAAGCTCATCGACGAATGTCACCCCACGCTCGCGGAAGGACTCAACGACATACTTGTTGTGCACGATCTCGTGATAGACGTAAATCGGCGGAGGCAAGCGTTCCAGTGCTAGGTCGAGAGCCTCGATCGCCATATTCACGCCAGCACAAAATCCACGGGGACTGGCAAGCAAGACTTTCATCGGAGGCGTATCTCAAGTTAGGCAGGACAGAGACTATCATCCTACCCGTGATACAGAGATCGCCTCAACCGCCAACTGGTTCTCGACAGAACCCGAAGTTAGCGAGGGCGATTAGGCTTGGGCTTCCAGGCTTTACGAAAAGCGCCCGGGCCAACCTTTTCCTTCGCCTTGAATTGCTGTTCAAGCGTGTGAAGAGCCGAATCAAGCGTGTCGCTGAATTCGGCCAAGGCCTGAGTGCTGACCGGAAGCGGGGGCAACATTTGCCCCAAGTTGCGGTTGGGTCGGCTATCTAGCGGTGCGTAGGCGCTCATGGTCTTCTCTTTTCCAAAAGCACCGCGATCTGTGCGGCTGCCCGATGATGCCCACAGGCGTATCTGCCGGCGATCAGGGCGAGTTTCGCTGGCGACAATCCCGACGTCAGCAAAATGGGTTGTGAGAGCTTCGGTTCCTGATGGCCACGCTCTGTGATCATCGCTCTCGTGTTGTTTCTACGAGTGACACTATTAAAGCGTTCGTGGTTCACCCGTAGGTAGTTTCCGAAAAAATGGGAGAAATCGCGAAAATAGCGCAATTTGCGGCCTGCTGAGCTGCTCCAACCCTGCCTGAGATCTGGCAGCTATCAGAACTGAACCGACCTTGACCGGTTCCCGAGCCCGCCGCTACGATTCACGCCTCGGTGAACTAGACTCACGCGAACTAGGCTCAGGCCTGTACGTAGTATAATTGCCCGGACAATTGCTGGCCGCATAACCCGGCGGAGCCTGTTGATTGGGGACTGGTTTTGACGCTAAATCGCCACGATTAACCGTCCGAGCCGTCGCACCCAGACGTTCACCCATCACTGGTGCATCCCGCACAGGAGTTGCCGGTGTAGCGACCCTAAATTTGCCGCAAAATGTGAGAAGAGATCCCCCTGGACGACGATTCCCTCAACTAGAAACATCACTCCCCCCACTCCCCAAATCAACTCCACTCCCCAGTCAACTCGAAGAGCAAGCTCGTCAAACCCAATTCTCTTCCTAGCCAAATTCGCGGATTGATCGCCCCGCAGCGATGATTCGCCTGGAGACCCTTACCATGCAAATCTTCGGCACTCCCAACGTCCACGGCCCGCAAAACGTCAAAGGCCCTCAGGGCTCCCGCCCGGCTTCAGGCGATCGCCCAGCCGCTCCGTCTCAACAGGCCGACAGTGTCGATATCTCGCCAGCCGCCAGCGCCGCTGCTAATGCCGCCGACGGCGAAATTCGTGCTGATCTGGTTGCTCGCGTAAAGAATGAAATCGCTGCCGGAACATACGAGACCCCCGAAAAGCTCGACACGGCGCTGGATAACTTCCTGAATGAGCTGGCCTAAGAATTCGGGTCATTTCGACCGAGCGACAGTCCGCCGCGGCGGAAGAAATCCGGACTACATACCGTTCGCTTGCTTTAAAGCTCTTTTGGCTAGAGCCTCTTTCAGCCGCGAAAACACAAGCGTAGCGACTCGCCTATTGAGACTCTCCCTCTCAATGGCTAGAATCAATAAGCGACAAGCCCGTCAGTCTTATCGCTTGATTTAACGCCATTTGAGCTGCGTTTATTGGGAAGCTATTCTCAACAAAGCTTCTCACGGCATCTTACTGAGACATCTTTGCCACCTTGGCATTGGGGAGAACATGATGGACGTAGCAACAGCCGACAATTCGAGCCTCGAAGCCCCGCAGAGCGAATTCGCCCTCGGCTCGGTCACAGTCTCCAGTTCGCCCCAAGAACGGTTCAGTGAGTACTTGCAAAGCAAGGGGAAGCGAATCACCCAGCAGCGGCGGATCCTCGTGGATCACGTCTTTGAGAGGCACGACCACTTCGACGCCGACGAGCTGATCGCCAACCTCAGCCGGGTGGAAGAGGGCCGCAAGGTGAGCCGCCCGACGGTCTACCGGACGCTCAACGAGCTGGTCGAAGCGGGCCTCTTGCGTCGGATGAACCTCAGCGGTCGCGGCGTCTACGAGCACGACTATGGCTACCCCCAGCACGATCACCTGCACTGCACGAAGTGCGACAAGCTGATCGAGTTCCAAAGCGCCGAACTCAAACAACTCCGTCAAGCCGTCGCCCGCGAACACAGCTTCCGCGTCACCGGCCACCGCCTCATCGTCAGCGGCATCTGCGAAGACTGCGGACGGAATCGACACCGAGGGAAGTCGCCGCTGGATTTGATTTGAGGGGGTTGAGCGGAGTCAGAGTCTATGAGCCAAAAGCGAATCACAAGTTTTATTGATACGCTAAGCAAGTACCCTGCCGCAAAGAACATTAGTAATCCCTATCACGCGGCAGAATGCAGAAATAATCTTCGGGAATATCTTCTAGCTCTTATCAAACAGCCTTACTCGGGCCACCTACTAATTGGTGAAGCTCCAGGCCGTAGAGGTTGCGCCGTCACAGGGATACCTTTCACAAGCAATAGAGTGCTGAAAGATAACACTCATCAGTTCATTGTCAAACTCAGGAGAAAGCTAGAAATCACAGGGTCGGAACGAGAGCAAAGCCCAAAAATTGTCTGGGAGTATCTCGAAAAATCCAAGAAGATTCCGGCATGCTGGAATGTGTTTCCATTCCATTCTCACGAAGGTGATGCCAGACGTACAAATCGTAAACCCAGCAATCTAGAAATAACAAACTCGAAGCATTACCTGTTTTCGATTATTGAGATACTGTCCCCCAGCAGTCTAATAGCAGTTGGGCGCAAAGCGGAATACGCACTTGAGCGTTGGTTGCCGCAACGCAATTACTTGTATGTTCGACATCCTGCGAACGGTGGTAAACCCGATTTCATTCGCGGCCTGAAGTCGGCAGGCATTAAATAGTTCAGCTTCGTAGCATATCTACTACCGACTAAACTTTCAGTTCTGACTGCCTGAGTCCGCTCCCCGCGTACCGCTCGCGAATCGGTTCCACCACCGCTGCGATAAACTCATCCACCTGCTCAGGCGCTCGCCCAACCAAGTCTTTCGCGTCCACTGCGGCATTGAGATCGACACCGGCGAAGGCTTCGTCGTTTGCGAGTCGTTCCATGAGGTCGTTGGGCTTGCCCTTCTGCTTCACCTCGGCGGCAGCAGCGACGCTGTGTTGGCGGATGCGTTCGTGCAGGTCTTGGCGGTCGCCTCCGGCAGTGACGGCAGCCATCAGCACGTTCTCGGTCGCCATGAATGGGAGTTCTTCGTTCAAGTTCCTGGCGACCACCTCGGGATAGACGATCATCCCGCTGGCGATGTTGTGGTAGATCGTCAGCACCGCGTCGACGCCCAGAAACGCCTGTGGGAGGGTCATTCGTCGGTTGGCGGAATCATCCAAGGTGCGTTCCATCCACTGCACGGCGTGGGTCTGCGACGCATTCGCAGCGAGGCTCATCACGTAACGCGCGATGCCGCCGATCCGTTCGCTCCGCATGGGGTTGCGTTTGTAGGGCATCGCGGAGGAGCCAATCTGTGACTTCTCAAACGGCTCTTCGATCTCTTTACGCATCGCCAGGATACGTAAGTCGGAGGTCGCCTTATGAGCGCTGGCAGCAATCCCAGAGAGAGTATCCAAAACCAATTGGTCAACCTTGCGCGAGTAGGTTTGACCGGTCACCGCATAGGCGGATTCAAAGCCCATCTTCTGCATGACGAGCTTCTCAAGATGGCGAACCTTGTCATGGTCGCCATCGAACAGTTCCAAGAAACTTGCTTGAGTCCCAGTCGTGCCCTTCGTGCTGCGTGCCTTGAGCGTTGCGAGGCGATGTTCGACCTGCTCCAAGTCCATAACCAAGTCGTAACACCAGAGGGTTGCTCGCTTGCCAACCGTCGTCGGCTGGGCCGGTTGGAGGTGCGTAAAACCAAGTGTCGGCAGGGCGCGATGCTCCGAGGCAAACGTCGCCAAGGCGTCGATCACCCCGGCTAGCCGCTTAGCCACCAACTCTAGGGACTCACGAATCAACATCAGTTCGGTGTTGCAATTCACGAACTGGCTTGTCGCCCCCAAGTGAATGATCCCTTTCGCACTGGGGCTCTGATCACCATAAGCGTGGACGTGGGCCATCACGTCGTGACGCAGTTCTCTCTCATACTTGGCGGTTGTCTCAAAATCGATGTCGTCCTTATGCTTCTTGAGCTCAGCGATCTGTGCGTCAGTGATCGGCAGCCCCAATTCGGCCTCAGATTCCGCCAACCAAATCCAGAGTTGCCGCCACGTAGAAAACTTCTTCTGCGGCCCCCACAGCTCGGCCATCTCGTCGGAGGCGTAGCGTGTAATCAGGGGATTTTCGTAACGATCGTGCGACATGGCATTCAAGACTATGCAGGATGTCATTCCGACGGGAGGCTCGCCGACCGAGGAATCCGGTCTGAATCAGAGTTCGATGCCTGCTCGAATCGGGTTCACACCGGATTTCTCCGGTGCCGAGACACCTGTCGAAATGACAAAGTGGTGAATCTCTATCCTACTACTGCCCACTGCCTACTGCCTACTGCCCACTTCCGCCTACATGTTCGTGAGGTCGTCTTCGCTCCGCCCGCCAACGAGTTCATCCACCGCCGCACCAACCGCAGCCGCTTGCTCGGCGGTATGATCCTTCCGCAAATAAACACGGCACATCTTATGAGTGACCGGCATTTGGCGGAACAATTGATCGTCCGTGAGCGGGCGGATCGAGCCCGTTGCCGTATGGAACAGAAAGTTCTGCCCAGCAGTCGCCGCTCGTGCGTCGGGGCGGTAGATATGTCTTGGCAGATCGACACGCATTTCTAAGTCGCGATGGTCCTCGGGTAGCTTGCCGCGGATCGCCTGCGTCACCAGATCAACATCGCTAAAGATGCTGCTCTGTTCGGAATCCCCCTCCTTGAGCGCCAGGTTCCGCTCGGTCACGGCTTCCCATTCCACTTCACGGTTTAGTAGCTTCTGCCAGCGCTCGCCAACGCTTCGTAGTGCAACATTCTCGCTCTTGTGCCAACGTGCCACGTCGATCAGGAGTGACCATTCGGTAAAACCTTGATAGTCCTCCAAGTTCTCCAGCGGATTTCCCGGGAACAAATGCTGTTTGCTGTCGCGGAACAAACCTTCCAGCGTCTTATCAATCGCCCGCACCGTGCGATGAAAGTAAACGGCACGGAAAAGCTCGCTCTTGGTTTGCATAAAACGCAACAGCGCGTTCAACCCACGTTGATGGATCGTCAGTCCGCGCTCACTAAAGAAGCTGTAGCGAAGTAAGCGGTCGAGATCGTACGCCTTCTCGCTGTAGCCGCTCATGTAGGCGTCGCGGAGAACGAAGTCCATGTTGTCCACGGTATAGAGTCCACAAAACAGACTGCGGAGCATCACCAGCCACTTTGGGTGATCCTTGGTGTCGTCCGTCTTGGGCCGCATGATGAGCCAAGCGATCTGCTCGGGGTCAAGCTGCTCCCCTTTCTCCAAATCACTGTTCGGACAACTCCGCACGTTGGTGAGCAACTCACCCAACTCCTCGCGAATGATGTGAGCTCCGAGCGTCTCATGCGTCAGCTCATGGTCTTTTAAGAAATGCGCGTCGAAAAAGTGACCAAATGGCCCGTGACCCACATCATGCAGCAATGCCGCCATGCGGCAGAGGCACTCGACAAACCCGCGGCTTGGGACATCCGGGCAGGTCTCCTTGAGGCTCGGGTAGAGCGTCTCCACGGCACGGCTCGCCATGTGCATTGCCCCGACCACGTGCTGAAACCGCGTGTGTTCAGCCGAAGGATAGACCCACCAAGCCGTTTGCAGTTGATGAATCTGTCGTAATCGTTGCAACCAAGGATGGTCGAGCAGCGTTCGCTCAGAGGTTTCCCCTGGCTCAACGACAGAAATGAACGGGATGTAGCCGTGAATGGGATCGTGACAGAGGCTTTCTCGCTGAATGTGCTTCATAGCAGCTATTGTGAAGCTGCATTAGTGAATCGGCAACGGGCTAAGCGCGTCGATGCCTCAACAGGAAACACCCAAGCAAAACTGATCCTATCGACAAAGCCGCAGGCTCAGGTACTACTGGATTGCCAAAGGGATCGATTCCGTGCGGACCTTGCCAATAGGAGACATGAGAGATCTCGCGGTGATCGCCGCTGAGATCGAGGAGGTTTAATCCCGACATGAAGGTGTAAAGAGAGAAACCAAAGTTGCCGGGACCCTTCACAGAATAGTACAGCAAGTTCGCATCAGTTCCTGTGTACTTGAAGTAGGCCTCGGGCAAAGCCGTGAGAGCTGACTCTGTCGTTATCGGCATCGTCCCGGCGGCGTCCTCGAAGAACATAAAGCCGTTAGCCATGTTAAAGACGAACGTTGCATCGTCGTCGGTCTTCTTGAAAAGTGAAGTCGGCGGAATTAAATCAGGGTCATGAGCCGCGTTATACTCACCAATCTCTTCGATGACTTTTGCTAACGTGTCATTCCCGCCCATTGCACCAGGATTGTTTCCGACGAGAAATCCTGCTTGAGAGTTCTTAGACGCTACGGCGACCGTGGCCAACACTGCGATAGCAGTGAAAGCGTAAGAGGTGCATTTCATTAGACTGTCCTGACCTAAGCAATATTCGAGAATGCCGAGAAGCGGATACCCGCACATCTGGCATACTAGGCAAAACTGCGGCATTCCGCAATTAAAATGCACTAAAAAACTGCACTTTATCGCAGGATGTGCCCGAGGGCAGCTCAGAGAGTTTGAGAAGCGTGGAAACCTCGGAACGCACTAGTTCTGAGGAGGGGACTCATCCAACGAACGAACGGCCAGAACCACGATTAGGGCGGTCAAACTGACTAGCCAGAGGATTCCTGCCCCGCGGCCGATTTGAGAGACAACCGAGGCGGTGCCCGTGTCGCCCATGGAATCCAAGAGCCCTGAGACCCACGAGAGTAGTGTCTGGAGGAGAGGCAATCCCAGCGTCGTTGCTAGGAGCACTTTCAAGGCACCTCGGAGTCTCATGCAAAGTCTCTGCTGGATAATGAAGATCGCTGAGTGGAGAGGCTCATATTCGGCAAAGTCCTCCCAGGTGGACCAATCTTCGATTTAGCAAGTCACAGTGTCAACCACTGACCAGACTGCGCCGACCTGGATTCGTCGATTTCTCGGGAAACTCCCTTTGGTTGACTACCGGAGTGTTGCTGCAAAAGTAGGATTAAGGGCCAACTTTCGTACCCCAACTCTCGTCACCATGTTGCTGCTCCACAAACGCACGCTTATCCTCCTGCTGATGCTGGCAGTTGCCCTGGGCTATTCAAGTGTTTCCCTAGCACAAAAGTTGCTACTTAAGGATGGTCGCATTCTCGGCGGTAAGATCGCCAAAACAACAGGGGTAGATTCCACACCGGAATCAGCCAACGGTCAGGCGGGGGAAGTCATCACGCAGCCCATTTATGTGATTGATGATGATCTCCGACGGGTGTTCATTTCCAACCGGCAAGCGATACGCTTGCTCGACGAGGCCCCCGAGAAGCAGGTAGAGATCAAGCTCTGGCAAAATGTCGCTCAAGGAGGTTCAGGCATTGCCAGCGTTGGACCGAGCCTCGGCATTTCACCCTTCGACGAGTACGGACGACGCGTCTACCGCATGCAAACCCGACAGGGCCCGCTGGCCGTCGTGCAGGGCATCACCGAACTCACCCCGCGTTACGCCAAAGTCGAGGGGCTGATGGGCGCGAAACGCTCCGTTGTTTGGGATAGTCGCATCGCCACCACTTCGATTCCGAAGGACACCGTCGCGAAGATCCTGGCTCGCACGTTGCCACGCAACGATCCCGAAGCCCGCTTGCAGGCAGTTCGTTTCTATAACGACGCGGAACGCTTCGACGAAGCAGGGCGTGAGTTGAAAGCGATTATCGACGACTTCCCGGAAATGGAAGATCTCAAGGATGAAATCCGCCTGCTGCGTCAATTGCAGGCAAAGCGGATCCTCAAAGAGATCGAGCTTCGCAAAGAGGCGGGTCAGCACCAGCTTGTCAACGTACTGCTGAAGAACTATCCCACCGAGGACGTCTCCGGCGAAACACTTCAACAGGTGCGCGAACTGATTTCCAAGTACGAGGGAGATTCACGGCGACTCGAGGTCACGAAGAGTAATCTGAAGGTAATTGTCGACTCCATGTCGGATCCCGATGCACGCGGGCTCATCGCTCCGTTGATTGCGGAAGTCACTGCCGAGCTGAGCCGCAACAACGTCGGGCGACTCGCTCCCTTTAGCCAGTTCGCCGATGACGCTTCGATGACCGCTGAAGAAAAGGCGGCCCTCGCGGTCAGTGGTTGGCTACTGGGAGCTGATCAGGCAACGAAGAAGCTCTCGGAAGCCGTTTCGCTGGTGAAGATTCGCGATGGCGTCATCCGTTACTTGCGTGAACCGCTCGTTCATGAACGGGAAACCATCGTTGAAAATCTGCGCAGTCTCGAAGGAGCATCAGTCGATCGCCTCGCTCAACTGCTGTTCATGATCAAACCACCGCTTCACGATGCAGAACTCGTGCAGCAGAACTTCGGCTCCCTCCAACTCACCGCCCCAGGTCAAACCGAAGACGGCGATTTCCCATATCTCGTCCAGCTCCCGCCTGAATACGATCCCCACCTCCGCTATCCAACAATTATCGCGTTGAACGGCGCTTATAACTCGGTTGAGCAAGAACTCGACTTCTGGAGCGGTTCGCCCCGCGTTGAAGAAGACAGCACCACTGGCGAGAGAAAGGTCGTGTCGGCTCGCAACGGTCAATCGATGCGACGCGGGTATATCGTGATCGCCATCCGCTGGCAGAAACCGCAGCAATACGACTACGAATACTCCGCCCGCGAGCATATCGCCGTGCTGACCTCGCTGCGTGATGCCTGCCGGCGGTTTAGCATCGACACTGATCGCGTGTTTCTGACCGGACATGACACGGGTGGTGAAGCCGCTTGGGACATCGCTCAATCGCACCCAGACCTATGGGCCGGGGCCATTCCTTTTGTCGCAACCATCGACAAGTACGGACGCTTCTACTGGGAGAACGCCCGCCACGTGCCGTTCTACTTCGTCGCCGGAGCACTCGACGGAACGATGATGAGCGACAATGCAGCGTTGTTCGATCGTTTCCTGAGTAAACGCTTCGACGCAACCGTTGTTGAATACTTAGGTCGAGGTCATGAGCCCTTCCACGACGAAATCCATCACGCCTTCGATTGGATGGACCGTCGCAAACGTGGCAACGCCCCCGAGGAGTTCACCTGCTCGACCCTGAGACCCTGGGACAACTTCTTCTGGTGGATCGAATGTGAGGAATTCCCTCGTCGTTGGATGATCCATCCTGCGGAATGGACGGGGCGCGGGGCGCGTGCCACCGAAGTCACCGGCAAGATTCTAGCCGACAATCGCCTACTCGTGAAAACGACAGCCGAAAAAACGACCGTTTGGCTCAATCCCCAGATGGTCGACTTCGAAAAGCCGGTCCGCATCACCATCAACGGCAACAGTCTCCGCGGCGCACGCGAATCCGTCGGCCCCCAGCTCGACGTCCTGCTCGAAGACGCGCGCACGAGGGCCGACCGGCAACGGCCTTTTTGGGCGAAGTTTGAGTGGCCTGAGAAGTAACTAATGGCCTACCTACGCCGTACTACACCGTAACTCGCTCCAAGCATCAGAAGCACGACCGATCCCGGCTCTGGTACGTAGCTGATCGTAGCGCGAAAGGTCGTCGAGTCGAATCCGAAATCGTTCAAGGGATCGACGATAAAGTGAATCTGGTCACCAGCGTTGATACTGACATTGCTGATCGTAATCGGCGCGATACCAGCTCCATTGACGAACGAGCCGTTCGCAAGTGTACCGCTGACATCACCCACATCGACAAACCAGCGAATCCCCGTGGCAGACGTAGGACCGTTGGGGTCCATGTCGTCGAACTCAAACTCAATGTCAGCGGTCCCCGTCACTGGGCTGGTCCAAGTGACGACTGCGAAACCTACACTCGGCGGATGCATCCAGATCGTATCGGTCGGCCAGGAAAAGGAGGCAAAAGGAGGTACGATGTTGATGTCCGAACCCGATTGGTTGACTCCAATCCCCGGAAAGGAACCGCCGTTGTTCCAATAATCCGTCGTCGGCGACCATAACGGGAACGGATCGCTATGGGTGGCAAGCAATTGATAATCGCCATCTCGGACGGAGTCAGGAGACCAACGGTAGGACCACTCCGAAGTGGCTGCGTTGGTTGTATTCGAAAAGTCGTCAACCGCCGACGTAACAGTGACCGCCGAAGCAACACCACAGCAGCTCACTGTGGCAGTAAAGAGAAGTAGCTGTCGAATCATTAGATCTCCCCCGGATCATTCTGATGCAAGTTGCCGAGAAAACTCCCTAGTGCCCGAGGGAGCATTACCTAGTCTGTGACTGGAGTATAGAGCGAGTTCCGCCAGGTGTAAACAATTGGCCTAGATAGAAAACGTACAAGGCAGAGAGACACGATTTGGATGGAATTCGCCTCGCCCGATTCGACCTCGAAAAATGCCACATTTGCAACTTAGACGAAGTTGCAAGCCGATGCAGCAAGCTAATAGTCGTAGAAGTTCTAAAAGCAGTTTCAACAACCCATCAGCCGCCGGGCGTTAGTCTCTGGTTGCCCAGAGAACCGGACGCTAACGTGTTGCGGCTGTCATTTTGAAACCGCTTCTAGGCATCTCCTAGTTAACTCTGCAAGGCCCAGCGTAGTAATTTGCAAGCTCTCATCAGATGAACTAGACTCAGCCTAAGTCTTACGACGTATCTTGGGAGTTGCTCTATTCAAACAACACGAGTGCCAACTTCCCGCAAGCCGCGATTTGAAAGCCACTCTGATTCCACTGCTGTTCCTCAAACGGGAACTCCCTAAAACCGATGGCAACCATGAAAACTACACTGCCTAAACTTTGCCAGCTTGCCTCGCTATTTATACTGCTAGCGACCCAGACGATCTCGAACGGTCAGACTACACGATTCGAGCTCGAAGCGGTTGTCACGGCAGTTGACGACGAGTTCGAGTCAGTCGTTTCGCGGAACGATCCGGTACTGATCGAGGTCAGCTACGACCGATCTGCAGTTGCGTTTCAAACCAACAACGGCGGTGCTATCGCTTTCTATCCACTTGAGTCACTGCAAGTAGCACTGCCAGCCATTGATGTAACCTATGAATTCGACGTCAGCAATCCGGTTATTGGCTCCGATGGCTCACGCTTACAGATGATAAACGATCTACAGACTTCAACCGGTGTACTCGACAGATGGGGCATCGTATCCGGAGGAGTTTCTGCCGGTCAGAACCTAGCGGGAAGCCCATTACGACAGGTTCAGTTTGCGCTACAGGATGTAACTGGCGTGGCTCTTGATTCGACCGAGCCACTTACCTCTCTTGATGTGAGCGTATTTACGTCGTTCGCAAGAACCGGCGTCTTGTCATACGGTGCCGACACCCCGTCGATATCGCGGGTCACCTTTGTGATTACATCTGCCGCGACGGTTCCCGAGCCGTCAATTGGGACTCTTGCCTCTCTTGCGGCTGGACTGATTCTAGCGTTTCATCGTTCGAGGCAGAGTCTTCGACTCGCATAAGAAGGAATAGCTGACCTTCTTAGTCAGAAGTGGCATGGTTGATGCGTGCCTTGAATTGAAACTCCGAACGCACTTTGCGAAACTCCTCAGTGCCGTAACCCTGGGCAATAATCTCACTAGAGAGATGACTAGGCATTAGTGCCGCCCGCCAACCTGATACGGCTCATAAGTAGCCGTCACCTCGTCCAAGAATCTTCCCTGCAGCGACTCGTACAACTCCGCCCCGCGTTGGCGGCCGAGTTCGAAGAGCTCCGCCGTCATGTCGATGTTGTCGAGCGTCCAACTGGGGTCTTCCAGTGGGAAGTCGATCTGTTGGTAGCGGTCGCCCAACACAATATGCAATGGCAGTTGCGCACCTTGCACTTGGGAGACGCTCATCACGTTGGCGATGTGACGGCTCCAGAAAAGCATCCCGGCGTCGCCCTCGGGCGGGGCGAGTGAGTAGGTCGCTTGGCCAGTGCCGATCGAAAGCATAGAAACGTCATTTAGGTCGAACGGACGATCCTCCGTGCGGCAGCACTGCTCGGTGACACGGACGGCTTCGGCCAGGGCAACGACCCCTGGATCAATCGCCCAGATACCGCCGTCCACATAGTCGTTCCCGTCGGGCATCCGCTTATGTGGAAAATAGGTTGGTGCGGCTGACGAAGCGACAATCACATCGACCAATCGCCAATCAAATGTCGGCGTCTCAATAGGCAAATGGGGCGTCCGCAGCACGGCTGTCATCCCGTCGGTTAAGTTGACCGTGGGCACAATCAGCCGACAACGTTTTGCGTCGCGGAGTGTCCGATCGCCAAACCCTTCTTCCAAAGCGGCAGTCAAACTATGCGGGCAATATCGCGACTGAAAGAACGCATCGGGATCTTGCCCGCGCCGCTTGCCAAGGCGTCGCACTAGTGGATAAACCATCCGCAATTTGTTTCGTGGTGCGTACGGGTCGCGGGGATGAAAAATCCGCGCCGCGTGTTCTTCGTAGAACTCGCGAATCTGCGTCATCGTTAGCCCGGCACAGATGGCCGAAGCCGTGATCGAGCCAGTCGAAGTGCCGGCTACAAGATCGAAGTAAGCACACAACGGCTCGTCGGACCGCCGCTCGAACTCCTCTAGCAGTCCGATCCCAAAGGCTCCGCGCAGGCCTCCGCCAGCCAAGCACAAGATGCGAAACAAAGTCAGCCCCCGATTGGTCTCCGATACTTAGCACATCTCTATTTGAGTGAGCCGCAGGGCGTTAGCCCGCGGGTTGAATCCGAGAAATAATGCGACCCGAGAGCTAACGCTTCTCGGCTCAAGGCCATTCAGCGAATCTTGCTCGTCCCCGCCGCGGGAATCGCGCCCGCTCGTGCTTGGCCGTTGCGTTTGCTCAGCACGGCACCGGCGACGAACCAGCCATCTTCGTCACTGCGAACGACGGTCCCGCCGGGGCTAAAGTAGCGGCGGACGGACTCGAAGCTGGGGAGATTGCGACCGTCGATTTTTTGTTTGCGGAGGATTCCCTCGTCCTCGTCCTCGGGGGGTGTAAGCATACGGTTGAGCACGCGGCCCAGCAGGGTCTTCGAACGCGGCATCGCTCCTTGTCGAAGCAGTTCGTAGGTCGGGCGATAAGTCTCAGCAGTACGTACGAAGCAGCGTGCACAGACAGGACCGGCCATCAGTTGCTTCATCGCGCGATCAACTTCGTTGTAGTCACCGGCTCCTGCGAGAGTCTCCGCTTGCGGCTTAGTCGTTAATACTTTTTGCAAAAAATCCATATGCGAGGCAATCATCAACTTGCCGTCAGCCACACAAACGGCCGATGCTTGGGAAATACTACCGGCAGCGGGTGCTGCGGCGGGGGCCGGTTCCGCAGGAGCCAGTGGATCGAACTCACCGATCTCGATGGCTTCGTACTCGTCTTCGGGCTCCATGATCTCCCAGACTTGGCGACCTTCGAGCGTGCGAAGGTGGGCATCGGGATCGGCTTCCATGAACTTCTTCACTGCCTTGGCAACGGCAGCTTGGTCTTTTACATCAATGGAAAACAGAAACCGCTCGCTGTCGGTCTGGATTGGCAGTTGATAGTCGGTAATTAGCGTCAGACGCTGCCCCAGGTGCTTGATGAACTCATCTCGAACTTTCACCCGAGGGCCATAAGGATCTTCCTCCAGTCCTTTGATCATGCTCTTGAATGCATCGTCATAGCCGGCAATGGCATCGAAAAGCGTGTCGAAATTGTCGAACGCTTTCTTGAGGTCCACGTTAAATGTCCGATAACTGGCGAGCTGACGGGGGATTGCATTCTCAGGTTGCAACTTACCACCGTTGGGGAAGCTCATCATGCGCATCGCTAAATCGTACTTCTCTTGCCCTCCTTGAGTCGGAGGTGCGTAAACAGCCGTGCGGTGAAGAAGCTCGTAATCGCCGCGAACGGCCAGATTAACGTATCCCCCAGCCCCTTGAATCGCTTCGAAGCCCTGCTCAGTGAGAATTTTGAGGTAGTCCTTACCGCGACGCTTTTTCCCGGATGACAGAGAACGGACGGCACGTGCATAGCCAAAGGGATCGATGAACCAACGCAGCTCAGGCGCTAAGTCGCCAGCTTCCTTCTCACAACGCTGCATCGTTTGCTGGTAAGGCACAACCGTGGCAAGGCTTGCGCTCTGCGTTTTCGTGAGACGAGAGATGATCTCAGCGGACTCCGCCTTGCTGTCGGTACCACAGAGGATGCCTTCGTGCATAAAAAAGACGGCTTCTCGCGACTTGCCCTTGGCTCGTGCGTTGGGAACGTTGTAGACCGTCAGATCTACACCGCCAGCCTTAGCCATTTTCTTCGTCGCTTTACGAGCGGTTAAGTCTGCGTCAATCTTTGCGAGCAAGTCGCTCGCCTCGGCTTCGTTCCCAGTGACATCAACCGTCACCACCAGAGCTGCACGCTGCTTAGGGCGTTCGACCATGCCAAGACCGACTTCACCCGACGCGACGCCCATCAGATCGCTAAGCTCGAGACCTAGTTTTTCACGAACGCCAGAAAGTTGGCGTCGCAGTTGGCCTTTCATATCTTCGACGAAGGGCTTCATCGCGTCGTCTTTGACAAGCTGGCCAAGCTGCGTTTGGTTCCAATGCTCAGCGAGCGTCTGCATGTCAGCGATCGACGCAAACCCACGCGTATTGGCTGACATTAACGTGTCCGCAGGAACTACCGCCAGCAGTTGCGTGCCAGACGCGAGAAGGACAACCGTCGCCACAACGGTACGAAGCGTGCAACTTAAAAGTGAATTAGCCAAAGTCTCGTTCCTACCTGTCGGGACCGCCAAGGCAGCCATCTGGGGAGATCACAAATGCGCAAGCGCGATGCTTCAAATCGTTGGGACTGTAGTAATTCTTCGGCATGCTGGCAAGGTTTATCTCTTTTGACCCGCTAACCCAGATAGAGCTTACCCAATGACGGGAATAGGTCCCATCGACACAACCTGGAGTTTTGTGAACTTGGGTAGTTTATATCACCCTGAAAGAGAAAACTACGGTTTTCCACCGTCAATGTAACTCGTGTTTCACCTTCTGAGTCGCTGCTATCGCCAGTTCAACTCACGATATCGCGTCTGCGTGCGAGATAGTCCCAAACGACGTAGCGGTCGAGATCGTTGCCCGCCGTGAAAAAAACTCGCCCTTCGGTCGACTCGGCCAGCCGGTAGGCAAACCGAACGTCTTCCTCCGTCTGCGACCAACTTGGTAGCAGAAACAGATTGATCGTGATGTCCTCCCGCTTGCAGAGTTGCCCCTCGCGCATGGTGGCGGATTCAGTTCGCGGGTCGGGCGGGTAGAGGAGGTAGAGCATCTCCTCCTCAAAGTGCGCCGTCGGCAACCCGTCAGTAATCAAGACGATCTGCCGGTTGGGGGTGTCCTGTTGGGCTAGCATCTGCCGTGCCACCGCCAAACCGTGCTGCACGTTCGTGAAGTGCGGCGGCACTTGATACTCGCTAACGTCGTCGCGACTCATGTCGGCTTTTAAGCGCACGACCGGATCGTGGACCGTCACGGGTTTGGGCATAAGCTCGATGACTTTGCCGCGTTCGACCCTTTTGGCGAAGCTGTACATTTCGATGAACTGCAAGAAGTCGCCCGGGTACTCGCTACGGATGAGCCCCTCAAGTGCGAGTGCCATTCGTTTCACGTTGATGTATTGCCCGTCGTATCGCATCGAGCCGCTCATATCCATCACGACGCAGGTGGCACACTTCGGCGAGTTACGCGTCAAATGAATCTGTAGGTCGTCCTGCCCCAAACGCACAGGCAATCCGGGCCCCTGCCGAATTAAGGCATTCGTGAAAGAGCCGGGGATGTCGAGGTTGGTGACTGAGTCACCGAACTCGTATTCTTTCGTTCGTTCGATCTCCACTGCCCCCTCGCCGACCGTCGGCCCTTGATGCCTACCCGTGCGCGAGGCTTGAAGCTCGCTGAACAGTCGCTCAAGTAGCTTTCCCTGAAATAATCGATAAGCTTTCGGAGTGAGCTGAAAGTTCCCGCCTTTCTGCTGAAGGCCCTGCTGCTCTGCCATTTCACGCAGGTAGTCTTGCACCTGTTGCTGCAACGCACTCAGTTGATCGATGTCACCCGGCTCAGCGAACTCAGCGAGCGCGTCCATGTCGATGAGCCCAATCTGGGCCGTTTCTGCCGCTTCCTCAAGCTGCTTGATCAACTCATCAATCTGTTGAAGTTCCTCTAGAATCTCAAGTGCTTGCGGAACGGTCAGCGACTCGCGACCCGTGAATTCGTAATTAGCCGCCAAGTGTTCGACTTGGTACTTTTCGCCAAGCGTTTCAATCAGCCCCACAAGCGCACGAGCCAGCGGCGATTGGTCGTCACCGGTCGCGTACCACAGGCGTTCCAAGTCACGAATCTGCTCGTGCTTTACCGCTTGCTCGAAACGTTCGCGATGCTGCTTGGGGGGTTGGACTTTGCTCGCACGCTCGCTGAAGGTTTTCGCTGCTTTCTTGCGAACTTTGCGAGTTTCGTATTTCTCGAGAATCTTCCGTTTCCGTTCCCGCAGCATCGCCAGCAACGCATCAATGCTGGGCCCCAGCCCCTGAATTTGACTAGGGTCAATACGTACTGCCCTAGCGAGTTCTTCTTCAGTCAGTTCGCGTCGCTCGCCAAACATGAGCATGTGCTCAAACGCCGAGGACACCATGTCGGGCGGGGGTTGCGTGGGGCTGGGGAAGCGCTGGGGGTCGTATCGCTGGTAGGTGTGGATCACCCCACCCAGGGATTTACGGTCTGCCATCGTTGATCTACCCGGTGAAAGTCGGCCGCCTCTCGATGCTTACGAACTCATGCATCGTAGAGACCGCGACCTTCGAGGGCAAATCAACTGAGGCCCTACACTCCGCCGCGCAAGCACCTAGAACCGCTGCAGGATCTCATTCACGTGCCACTTGAACATTGTCACGTGGCCCGCCTTGGGATCAATGTGCAGTTCGCTCCCAGGCAATTGCGAGTGAAAGTAGCGTGCCATCGAAGGTGTCACGATACGGTCACAGCCTCCTTGCCAGATGGAGATCGACACATTGCTGGCTTCGCAGACTTGAAAGCCCCAGCAGCTTCCCAGCAAGGTGATGTCTCGCTGTAAGCCTCGAGTGCCACAGATCGTGGCCTCACGAAGGTTCGCCACGAGTCGCTTGTAGAGTTTCGGATTACAGTAGACAAGCTTACGGTCGGCAGCGGTCCAGCTTTTCGTGACACGCTCAACCACCTTATCAGGACGCTTATCCATGCGACGGTCAATCAGGTTAAGACCGAGCCGCCCCAAGCGGGGACGCTTTCGAATCAGCGCGATCATGTCGTCCGAATTCCCTTTCACGACAGGGGCGCCCGGGGGTGTGTGGCCTGATACGAGCGCGAGATGGGTTACGCGTTCGGGCATCGCCCTTGCCACCGCCAATCCGTAGGGGGCACCGCCAGAAAGTGCAATTATCCCAAACGGTGCTCCTTCAAGCCCCATGCCAGTGAGCAGACCATCAATATCGCAGGGCCAATCCGTAATGCGGCGGTTTCCGTAGAAAGTCGATCTGCCAAGGCCCGGTCGATTGATTGAAATGAGCCGAATATTCGACTCTTCGAGTTCCTCGTCAATGAGACCTACTTCGAGATGCGATCCCGGCGTGCCGTGAAAATACAGTACGAGATTGCCGGTCGGTTTGCCGTACTCCGCGTAGTGGATGTACCGCCCGTTGGGCAGGCGCACTCTTTTGCCCGGATGGAAATCGAGCTCGGCGTTCGCGCTAGTCGCGAAAAGTGCGAGAAAACTGATCGCCACAAAAAGGGACGAGCAGCGACGAAGGAAAGAGTTCACGGAATTTCACTTTCGACTAAGTACAGAATGGCATTATCCGAGACTCTACGAGTATAAGTCGTCCGGGTGGCCTATGCGAAAATGAATAACAGGGGGACGCATCAATTATTCCGATTATGATGCTCACACGGGCGTTGCAAAGCCTTTAGGTATGCGACAATGAAAACTAGCCAGACTGTGCTTGGCTCTGGCACGTTTGAGACTTGGCTTGAACTGCCTTCGAACGTTTGCTGCCACACCAAGTAATCTAGTCCGTCGACGTCGTCATCCTCGTCGGCGTCACCCTGCAGGCCCGTGTCGGTTCCGTAATTGGCTTGCCACAGCATCAGGTCGTCGCCGTCTACTGCTCCACTTTCATTGAAATCTGCAGGCGAGAAGTCGATCGGACTTTCATAGACAAACAAGCCGAATCCGCCACTGGCGAACTCCGCCTGAAAAACGAGATCGCCTGCATCGTTTAGCGGGCGGGTACCGAGTGCTTTACCTCCGGAAAGACTCAAAGACTTAATGGTTTCACCACCAATCACATCGCCAGTACGTGCGATCAGTTCTGAGGAACCATTGGAATGGAACACCCAAATTCCTTGAGTGTCGTCCAAAGTGACACCACCAGGCCCAACTTCCAGAGTAGCCGACAGGGCAAGCTGCCCGGCATCATTAAAGGTCAAGTCCGTGAAGCTGTCGAAGTTGGCCCCAGAAATCTCAGGCACTCCGCTACTACCAACACGGGCGACTAACTCGCTCGACCCAGAAGAGCCTTCCAAACGCCAAATCCCTTGGTTGTTGGTCGAGTCAACACCTCCGCTTCCGGCCATCAACTCAGCTTGAACAATCACGTGCCCTAAATCGTTCAATTGCGGTAGCTGGAACCCTGCAAAACTCGCTCCCGAGATTCCTGGTACATTGCCGCTCCCTTCTCTCGCGAGCAGTTCGGTAGCGCCTCCCGTATGTAGCCAGATCCCGCCATCGTTGGTTGTGTTGATAGTCCCGGAGTGTCGAAGCGTCGCACCAAAAGAAACATCACCATTGGCATTGATACTTGAACCACTGAATGCTTCGAATTGAGCCCCTGACACTCCAGCAACTGAGGATACCTCTTGTCGGGCGATCAACATTCCACCGCTTGAATCGTAAGTCCATATTCCCAAGCGATTCGAAACGGTGACACCCGGCGAGCCGTCACTAAGTAAGTTGAGGGAAGACACTTCGCCTAGCGTATTTATGCTTTGCGGACTGAATGTGAGAAAGGTTGCTTGCGCCGCTCCAGGAACGGGAGTCGTCCCCGAACGGGCGAGTAAGACAGAGCCACTTGGCAAGCCATAAGACCACAAACCTCGATTGTTGTCACTATTGACTGTCGGGCTAAGTGCTAGTTGAGAGGGAGTCGCCGCCACACTACCGCCGAACACAGGCGAGCCCAATGAGGTGAAACTCGATCCAGGTACGCCGACAGCAGAAGAACCTGTCTGCGCCAACAGTGAAGAACTCGTTCCAAGCCTCCAAAGACCGTCACGGTTGCTACTCGTGATCCCTCCGACTCCTGTACGAAGCTTTGCCTGCAGTAAAATGTCGCCTGAGTTCGACAAGGAAAAGGATTGGAGTTGGTCAAACTGTGCAGTGGCGATTTCAGGGACGCCCCCCACTCCCTCTCGCACGAGTGTTGTTACTGCTAGGTCATCTACCGACCAGAGTCCTGTGTCGTTGGACGCATCAACTGCCCCGACTCCTTGCTGCAAGTCAGCCAGAAACGCAATCCTGCCGTCCGAATTGATCACAGGATCAGAAAAGCTAGCGAATTGCGCTGCACCAGAAGCGACGTCTCCTGTTTGCGCTACTAGCGTTGGATTCGCATGGCAAAGCGGACTTGTTAGGAGAGCAACAGAAACAATGGCTAGAATTCTAAGAATTGGGAGCGAGAAACTCTTTAGACCCAGCGACCAATGCGAACGCATACTGCCCTCTTAGCAAGCAACCTGATGGAACACAATTCCATCAAGGTAGTCAGCGGGTGGAGCAAGAGCAAATTTATTTCTTGCAACCATCTGAGTCAGAGAAATGAGCACAGCGAAACGAGCTATTCGGACTCCAATGAGTCCCCAGTCTCATCCTGTAACCCCTTTGCCCGCTGCAAGTTGCCTGCATATTGCAGTGAGTCCTTGTCAGTCTCTTTGAGAAGGGTAATCGCCTTCTCAACTTGGCCGAGTTGCTCGTAGGTTCTAGCCAAGTTGTAGTTGAGGGCCTGAATGCGTGTCGACTCGAGATTCTCTCGATCGACGGCGTCAAACCAGAATTGCGCCGTTTCAAATCGACCAAGGTCATAAGAAAGTTGGCCCAGCCAAAGGCTGGCCAGTGCCTTCATGCGAGCGGAGACCTCTCGAGTCTCCTTTGGCATCGAACTGAGGGCCTTATCGGTAGGACGGACACGGGCACTCGTGTAGAGCTTGATCGCTTCTCGATGTCCGTCACGGGGTTCCGTCAGGACGTTGGCACGGTCACTAGCCAAGGGAGGCTTCTCACCCTGAAAGTGCATCGCTCGGGCCTTCCACAACATTGGCTCTTTCAGGAACGGACTATAAGCTGCCACAGCTTTGCGGCGCTTCGAGATTTTGATCTTCTGCTCTTCGAGCATCGACAGCAGTGGCCAACTCCAGAGACTCACTGGCCCTACCGCTGCATCATCTTCGAGCTGGTTTCTCAAACCGTCCACATCAGCAAACAGGCGGACGATCTGTTCGCCTTCAAGCTCGTTTTCAAGTAACTCGGTACTTCGAGACAACTGAAAGAGCGAAGCGGAAATCGAAAGCGACACTTGTCTTAGTTCATCAGCTCCCACACGGTATCCGTTGCCTTCCTCCTCCGATTTAACTGACGCGTTCAATAGTTCTGGTGAAGCCAGAACTTGAGACAGCGTCAAGGTGCTACCGTCGCCTTTTGCGACCAACGGCAGTCCTAATTGCGCGTCAAACAGATACAGTTCACCTTCGATCAGTGCCGCTGGAAGCCAAAAAGCGACAGACGTTTTTTCTCCAACGGAAAGCATGACGACAGCGACTTGTTGTTGCCGACAAAGCTCAGCAAACACCCAGGCACGATCTTCTACTGTTCCGCGTCCATAAACGACGGCTTGCCAAGGGTGATGAATATCAACGGCTTGCTCTGGTGGAACGGCCCATACGTTTCTGATAGTCCAATCGAAGAGCGCCGTCGCCACTTCGAGATCCGTAACCGCATTCCCCCTTGCCCAATCTGAGATGTCACGCATCCAAACGGCCTGTTGCAAGAGTCGACTATCACCCTGGGTAACTCGCTTTGAGCTTAGGCTTTCCTCTGTGAAGAACTCTTTGATCGATTCAGCCTGGCGAAGGTCCTCGGGCAACGTCGCAAGCAACTCAGTAGGAGACCAGTTCGAATTCTGATCAGCCCGATTCCTCAACCAGCGTGTTGCCGTGTCCGACAGGAAATCAAGTTCCTTCTGATCCGGAGTTGGCATCCAATTGGTTGCCGGCTCGCGGTTTCTCAAGTAATTGCTAACCGCAGACCTGTTTGCTTGGGCCCGGCGGTTCGAAAACCGCCAGACTTCGATTCTCTCAGGCGTACTTGTGGCCTGGTTGAGCCCGACATCAAGAATCAAAGCGTTGTCTGGGTTCCGCTCATCAAGACGCCGCACTTTCAAGGACAATGCTTTGAGGACGGCCATACCTCGCTCAGCGCTTTCCGCCTTGTCCTCGGTATCTAAGTCGACGGTGTACAGTCGGACGATGTCGCCCTTTTTGACGCCGGCATCTCGGAAGTTCGCATTGTTCAGGGGGACTTGTAGGTAGGTCGCGCCGGCACCCTCATTCACCACCGAAACCATGGCGAGAATCTCTTTGCCATCCGCACTGTTGGTGGCGTCCAGGATTTTTTCTTCCCGCACTAATACCGTGTCGTTGCGACTTGCCAGATCATTCAGTGTAAATGCAAAATTATCGACGAGGACTTTCGACTGCGAGCTATTGCCGCTGCGTTGCGACCGCACGCCTGAACGCTTGACGCTGCTGGAAGATTTTTCGCGACAGCCGTTCATAAGCGTGACGCTCAAAACGACAAGCAACCAAACAGATGGTGATTGACCTCGCAACTTTCTAGATTCGATGGAACGAAGGCTCACTGCTGCACCTCCTCGACAGCCGCGCGAATCGCCAAGAGGCGTTGCATCACTCCTTCCATCTCTCCAAGTGGAATCATGTTGGGACCATCACTAGGCGAACGGTCTGGCTCGGGATGGGTCTCGCAGAAGAGACCGTCAATTCCCACCGCCATCGCCGCTCTTGCCAACGGCTCAACCATCTCTCGTTTGCCTCCAGTTGCGCCGCCCAGTCCGCCCGGTTCTTGAACACTGTGCGTGGCGTCAAAGACCACCGGAACTCCGAGGGCACGCATCTGGGGTAACGCTCGCATGTCGTTCACTAGCCGACCATAGCCAAAGAAAGTACCTCGCTCGCAGAGCAGGGCGTTTTCACAGCCGGCATCGCGCAACTTCTGCACGACGTGTTGCATATCGCCCGGCGCCATAAATTGCCCTTTCTTCACATTCACTGCTCGTCCCGTTTTAGCTGCAGCAACGAGTAAGTCGGTCTGTCGTGCCAAGAAGGCCGGTACTTGCAACAGGTCGCAAACTTCACCGACGACACTCGCCTGGCTGGGCTCGTGAATGTCAGTGGTCACAGGCAAGCCGGTCGCGTCTTTCACTTCCGCCAGCATCGCTAGCCCGTCGACAAGTCCAGGCCCCCGGATTGCTTTGCTCGAAGTGCGGTTCGCCTTATCGAAGGACGCTTTAAAGACTAACTGGACGGGCAAACCGAGGGCGATCCGATGCAACTCTTGGGCGATCTCGATGGCCGCGGCAGCGGATTCCAGCACACAAGGGCCAGCGATCCAAAGCAGTGGCTGGCCTGACCCGCAAGAATAAGGCCCAACTTGGGCATGAACGTTTGTCACAATGTCGAATCTTCCCTGAGAGATGAAAGTACCTGAGACTCACTATAGACGCGAGTTTTCCTACGCAGAACACCCACGAAAAGGTTATACGAGGGGCGTCTCACCTTGGGATTCGCACTGAATCGCTAGAGATCGAGAAAACGCGACTTTGGTGAGTCTATCAACCTCTCCGGATCTAAGCTACTCGACACAAGTTGTTTGAGGATTTGGCTTTGCATCAAAGAGAACTCGATCAAGTCCCAAGATGGGACGTTTCCAACCTACAACGATCTGTTGGGCTGACTCTTCTAGAGGAAGCTCGTGATTTCGCGGCTATTTGTACGAGGATCAAACAGTATTTCAGTGCGAATCGCGGACATCTGACAAACCCTATCGCTCCAGAACAACGTCTCGCGTCTCACCTTAAAGCGATGCCTGATAACAACTTACTACGAACACAGCTTCCCATGTGTGACCTTCGAAGGGACTTGCTGGCACACTATTCGCTTATTTTTGGGTGTGCCTTGGGCGTCCAGTGGATTCCGGGGCACCCAACCTCACTGGCCCGCGGGGCCTCGAACGAAATTGTTTGGTGAGTCGGTTCAATTGCCCCTGACCGGCTTGCTGAGCCGAACTGTTTTCGGCTCGTTCGAGGCCCGCTTTTTATGCGCCAAGCTTGGCTCACCAACTGCCGACCTTCTTGCCCCATACCGCGCCTGGCTGCTTATTGTGATAGGGTCGCCTGCGCTCGCGAGCCAAGGACTTCATTTCCTCAGTAATCTCAATCTGCTTGAAACGACCGCCGTTCGCCGCGGCTATTTCTTTTAACTGTAGTGTGGCTTGGCTCGTAGGACTGGTCCCCATACCAAAGGTGTGGATCGCAAAGCGTCGTCCTCGACTATCCAGAAACGCGGCAAGCTTGCGACCATCACGAGTTGTATTCACGCGACCATCGGTCAATAGAAAAACTGTATCCGGTCGGGTCGTGATGGCCGCCTTCAGACCTTCGTCGACGGCATTGCCTGTGCAAAGCTCCACCGAATCGAGCCACGCAGCAAGTTGTCGCTTGTTCTCCTTGGTAGGCCGCACGAATTGATAGACAGAACGTGGATAGAACAGCGGATAAGCAACGTCACTGTAGAAAATGACATAAAACTGCTGCTTCGGCGTAAGCAGATCAACGGTTCTCAACAACTCAGCAATGAGCGTTTCCAATCCACCGCCATTCATGCCCCCTGAGTTATCGACGAGAAAAACGATTCGCTTCCCTTCGATCTCTTCTCCGAAGAAGGTGACCGTCGGATCAGCAGGTAGCTCAACACGTTCCGCATCACTGTCGATCCCATCGGTCCCAACGCCCTCCATCCCCAGACCACCACCCAAGAGTTCGCCAGACAACAGACCATCAAGATTCTGGCTGCTATCGGTTTGTTCCGAATCGTCGCTCTCGAATTCAAGCTCGGTTGCCAGCGACACTTCACTCGCCAAAGGATCTTCCAAGAGTTCACTCTCAAGACCCTCCGCTAATTCCTCTTCCGTGATCGGGTCGATCTCGAGATCTTCCTCGATCAGTTCGTCCTCGTAGGCTACCGGTACGGTCGATAACTCCAGCGACTCCGGACGTGGAGGAAGTTGCATCGTGTAAGTGCTGAGCACAACAAAGGCGATAAGATGAGCAAGAAAACTCAAACTCAGATAGCGTGACTGCTTTTGCTTACGAGTTCGACGACGGCGGCCCCCAGTAGCTGGCTTTGACACACCAAACACTGCATCGAGCGCCACATTGTCTGGTTCCATTCCCACATCGACTGAACGATGGTCGCCCGCTGCCTTAGAGGCAGGCGACTCACTGGACTTTGAGGTTGGCTTGGAAACCTGAGCCGCCCCAGTGCCGACGGTTTCAGAGGCTGCCTCAGTCGTGGCCTCGATTCCTGCTGAAACTTCGACGAAGAACGTCTCCAACGCCTCAGGATCGGGAGGGGTGCTAGCACGATCTTCCCCGCGGCCTACAATTTCCTCGCGATCAATCCTGACCGTACGGGCACTCGGAGAAACTTCCGAACTCTTACGAGACATAAGCAATGGGTGCTAGCGAGTGAGAGTGGTGTCACCGAAACACTCCATTGCGGCGGCTTATGAAATAATGCTTGTCGAAAGGAGTATAGCCGAAACTGCTAGCAAAATCGAATCCTCAAGCTTCCGGGCTACTGATCTGAAATCACCAAAAATATTCCGAAAAGTCCACCCAATCATCCGATAGAGAAGGGGTACGGCAATTCGAAGGGAGGCTCTCGGCGTCCTCGGCATTCGCAGCTTTGCCACGCTCATCACCCATCCCGCGGGTGATTTTCCTCACACCGAGATTAATTAGGAACCGACCCAGCGATGAATCTGCACCCGAAACTTCGCCCACTCTGGCAGCGCGCCGCTATTTTGCCGCCCCTCGCAGGACTGATGGCCTACAAAGCTTCGCATTTGCCGAAGGCGATCTTGCCACGTGACCTCAAAGCGATCGTCAAAAACTGGGACTACTCGCAGTTCTGGATGCTCATTAAGTCAGGACTGACGCGCGCTTACATTGATCAGCCTTGCGAGTTCCGCATGCCCGAGTCCTTCGCTCCAAAGGCAGCGGTAGCACCGGAGTTTCAACTCACTGAAGATCAAATCCGGCAGTTCTACACCGACGGATTTATTGGACCATTCGACGCTTTCTCCCGCGAGGACATGGCAGACTTTCGCGACGAGATGCTGGCCATTGAGAAGCAAAAGTCGCCAACCTATGGTTTCGCAACACCGCGTGATCGTCACTTCGACATGCCCCGCCTGTGGGATTACATGAAGGCACCGGCGATCACTGAGCGACTCGCGCAGTTGCTTGGACCCGACCTTTTGGTCTGGCGATCGCAGTTATTCTACAAGGGTCCCAAAGCTCCAGCGATTCAGTGGCACCAGGCGAGCACCTTTATGGTGGAAGACTATCTCGATCCGGCCATTCATCCGCAAGATCGTGGCGAGATGTTCCAGCTTACCGCCTGGGTTGCTGTGGACGATTCGACCCATGAGAACGGCTGCATCGAATTCTCACGCGGATCGCACGACAAGATTCGCACGATTAAATTCGGCGGCGAGGAAGGTTTCTACAACGCGAACTTCTCACTGGAATTCGATCGCGATCCGGAAAAGATCGTGAAGCTTCCCGTGAAGTCGGGCCAGTTCATCATCTTCGCTGAGCGTTGCATCCATGGCTCGGGGCCAAACACAACCGACCGCCACCGCTTGGCCTTTAACCTGCGGGTCATCCCAACCAACGTGCCGGTTTACCCGAAGAAAGAAAAATATCGCTCCGTCTACAACGGCGGAAAATACCATCTCGATAAATGGGGCGTCTCGCTTCTGCGAGGTGAAGACCGCCATCAGCTAAGTCGTACGGTCGATCCTGTTGAGACCGCGACAAGGTACGCTGCTGAGGCTGCAACCAAGGAGACTACCGCAAGAAAAGCTGCGTAGAGCAGGCATAGATAACTCCGGGAAAGAGGGGTGGCTGGGGACGAGTGGAGCGAGCCCCCAGTTTTTAACAACTGGGGGCAGCCTCAAGCTGTCCCCAGCCACCCCAAACTCTAATTCGGAAACTTCAGCTAGAAAAACTTCTCGACGATCGCATCCTGGGGGGGAATGCCATGCGTAAGTTAAAAGGGAAAATTGCGCTCGTCACGGGCGCCGCTTCAGGGATCGGTCGTGCCATTACGCGACGTCTCTCTGCAGAAGGGATGCGGCTCTACGTTCTCGACGTCAACGCCCTGGCGCTGACTGAAACAGTTGCCGAAGCCAAGCAGCAGGCCCATGAGGTCCTCGGACGCCACTGCGACGTGAGTCAACCAAAGCAAGTCACTGCAGCCGTTGAGCACTTGCTCAATCGCTGGGGAGGGGTCGACTTGCTCGTGAACAACGCGGGAATTACCTACTACGGTCGCACCGACGAAATGTCAGACGAGCATTGGCAGCGCCTGATGGCGGTCAATTTGCATGCTCCCATCCAATTCACTCGTGAACTCTTGCCGACTCTCTTGTGCCGCGACGAGGGCCACGTCCTGAACATTGCCAGCATCTGCGGCCTCGTTGGTTTGGGACGGATCTCCGCTTACACAACCAGCAAGTTTGGCTTGGTTGGATTCAGCGAATCGCTGCGAGCCGAGTACGGACGCCGCGGCCTAGGTGTCACGGCCATGTGTCCTGGGCTTGTTGATACGAACCTCTTCACTTCTGCGCCCTTGGCAGAAAGCGCCACAAAAGCAAAAACGCCTCCCAAGTGGTTACTCTGCACACCGGAAAAAATCGCGGACCGCTGCGTCCGCGCAGTGCGGAAGAATCAGGGCACCGTCGTAATGCAACCCTACGCACGGCTGCTACACGCAACCAAGCGTATCACACCAGGGCTACTCGATGCGGTCCATCGTTTCAGCCGCAAGCGTCGCAAAGCTGTTCAGACGCCAAGAGTGGCCGTTTCCACTAGGCGTGCCGCCTGACAGAAAATGAAATTACTGTCATTCCGACGGGAGGCTCGCCGACCGAGGAATCCGGTTTGAACTTCGGTAGGCAGTCAATCCCAACCTGACTGCAAACCGGATTCCTCCGTCGCTGAGACGACTGTCGGAATGACAGTTTGCGACCTTTTTGATGTCTCCGACGTCCAGGCTCCTTTTCTCGACAAGTCGCCTTATTGTGATAGACTGAGCCCGGATTGATTTCTTATTCGGCTCTTTCAGGCGATTCACGATGGCTTATCGATTCTATTGCTACTTATTTCTTGCTTTCACTTTTTCACTCTGCGCTTGCAACACTGCTGAGTTAGCACACGCTCAAGCCGCGACTACGGCGAAACCGCAAGCGAAGAAGAAATCGAAACCGCCGGCTTCGGAGTCTCAGCAGAAGGCTGAGCCGACTCCCCTCAAACTGGCGGGCATCTTCTCAGATCACATGGTTCTGCAACGCGACGTTGCCTTACCCGTTTGGGGGACCGCAGAACCAGGTTCGTTGATCGCGTTGAAGGTCGGCGATCAACAAGTTCCTGCCGTCGCTGATTCTCAAGGGAACTGGCGAGCGGAACTCGCTCCCCTGGAAGTGGCCCGCGACCTCACGCTATCAGTCACCGCTGGCGAACAATCGATCACACTGACCGACGTTGCCGTCGGCGAAGTTTGGTTCTGCTCCGGTCAATCGAACATGCAGTGGCGACTCTCGAACACAGACAACGGGAAGGAAGCGGTCGCTGCCGCCAAGCACGCTGACATCCGTCTCATGCAAACTCCTGCCGTGGCGGTCGACACTCCGCAGCACTTGCTGGACTTGCCCAGTTGGCAACGCTGCACGCCAGAGGGTGCCAAGGATTTCTCTGCGGTCGGTTACTTCTTCGGACGAGAGCTCAGCGAGAAACTCGACGTCCCCATCGGGCTCATAAACAGCAGTTGGGGCGGCACGCCGATGGAAGCCTGGACCAGTCGTGAAGCGCTCGCCAGCTCGGAGACATTTCGCTCGCTGGCACAAGACGAATACTTCAAAGGGCAACCGAAGAAATATCGAGCGAAAGACAAACCCAGCTATCTCTACAACGGGAAAGTCTCGCATATCATCCCCTTCGCCATCCGCGGCGTCATTTGGTACCAAGGCGAGGCCAACGCCAGCAGGGCAGGGCAGTACCGTGAACTTTCCGAACTGATGATCGCCGACTGGCGGCACCGCTGGGGGCTTGGCGACTTCCCATTCTTGTTCGTCCAACTCGCGGCTTGGGAACCGGGCAAGACCTGGCCCGAACTTCGTGAGGCACAAACGGAAACTCTTGAAGTCCACAACACCGGAATGGCTGTCACCACCGACATCGGCAACCGCAAAGATATTCACCCCAGAAACAAGCAGGATGTCGGCTACCGTCTCTCGCTGGCCGCACGAGCGATTGCCTACGGCGAAACAATCGAATACTCCGGACCGAAATTCCGCTCGATGGAAATCGACGGCTCGAAAATCACCTTAAGCTTCAGCCATCTCGGCGGCGGACTGAAAATCGGCGAACTAAGAAACGGCGAACCGGACACCAGCGCGGGCAAACTCACCGGCTTTGAAATTGCGGGCGTCGATGGCGATTTTAAGCAAGCAGAGGCGGAGATTGTGGACAACCAAGTCGTCGTCCACAGCGAAGCCGTCCAAGAGCCGGTGGCGGTGCGTTACAACTGGACCGGCTTTACCACAGGGAATCTTTTCAACGAAGCGGGATTGCCGGCGGTTTCGTTTCGTACGAGTCAGTTTTAGGAGTTTTACGGCAGAAATAGCTGCCTCAGTCGATGAAGCCGACGCAATTAAAACAAGTGTCGTCGAGATTTCTACTGAACGGTGACAATCTTTTCCGCCAGGGCCTCGTATACATCAGTTACAAAGTCAGATACGGTCATTCCCCTGACCGATTCGGGATGTCTGATTCGCTGGGCTTCGCTCTCAGTAATAGGGATGCCGATACTTTTCTCTAGCGTCAATATGACCTCTATTGTGTCGAGGCTGTCCCAAAACGGTAAACTGACTAGCTCATTGTCAAATCTGTCGTTGGCACGGACATATGTTGGCTCAACCTGGCCAAGTTCGGCAATTGCTTCACGAACGCCTATCGCTACAACAGAGGATTTTCTGCCCGCTGGAAGGTTGCACTCTCGTACAAACTCTTCGTCCTCTTGAGGACTACGAGTGGACTTGAAATCGGCTACCATTTGGGCCGACAACTTGAAGAGCCACATTGCTACCCCAATCCGAAATGTTTCGATGCAAATCACAGTAACAGACCCAGGCCAGTAGGGGTAGCACCGACAGTCGACCGCCAACAACTTGGCCACTTCGCAGACTTTTATCGTTCGATTGTCTGTGATCGTCGCTAGTGCCAATCAACAGCTTTTTTGAGATCGTGAAGCAGCTGGCTCCCTCTCCCAGAATCATAAATTAGTTGTCTACTGAGCAAAATAATATCCCACCAACAGCTGGGGGAGAGGGTCGGGGTGAGGGGGCGACTACGAGGTTTTTTCATGCCTAAGAGACAAAACCCAGTCACCACACAGCGGGCTCGAGAACTGCGAGCCAGACAAACCAAAGCGGAATCATTGCTATGGCAAGTCCTGCGAGGCAGGCGTTTGTGCGGACTCAAATTCCGACGACAGTTTCCAATTGAACCGTGGATCGTTGACTTCGCCTGCGTTGAGCATAAGTTGGTCGTGGAACTTGATGGTGGGTATCGCGACTACACTTACTAGCGCGATCTTGCTCGACAACAAAGTCTTGAATCAGCGGGGTGGCAGGTCTTGCGGTTTCACAATGAGGACGTGCTGGAAAACGTAGAATCGGTGGCAATCGCGATCAAGCGTTTTTTGGGAATTGAAAGTGTTGGCGAGGGTTAAAGCCTACTTGTCTTCACCCCTCACCCCAGCCCTCTCCCCCCAAGTCTCTAATGAGTAGCGCTGACATTGAACACAAGCATTTCTACCGATTCGGGGGAGAGGGAGCGTAGAGTGCGTCTCCCTGCCCGAACACCGATGCCTCACCCCTGCACAATATGCGCCCCCCGCGCAGGCTTTGTCACAAACGGCGTCGCCTCGATGCCGGTTTCTTTTTGATAGCCTTGGCAAATCTTATCGGCGATCTCGCGTTCTTGGCCGGCTCGGACGAGTGACACCGTGCAGCCGCCGAAGCCGCCGCCGGTCATGCGGCTGCCGATGACGCCGCCTTGGGTGCCGACTTTTTGGGCCTCAGCCACCAGCACGTCAAGTTCAGGGCAACTCACTTCGTAGTCGGTCCGTAGCGATGCGTGGCTGGCGTACATCAATTCGCCGACGGTGTCCCAATCGCCAGCACGCAGGGCCTCAGCGGCCTTCAAAGTGCGCTCGATCTCGCTCACCACATGACGGGCACGACGGTAGAGAATCGGTTCGAGCTTCTCCGCTTCGCAATCGAGCTTATCGAGCGAAATGTCACGAAGGGCCGTAATACCCAAAGTCTTCACAGCCGCTTCGCACTGGCTGCGTCGCTCCGCGTATTCGCCGCCAGTAAGCTCATGCTTCACGTTGGTGTTGATGATCAATACGGCCACGTTGGGATCATCCAGCGGCACCAACTCGGCGGTCTCCGTGCGACAATCAATTAAGAGCAGCTTCCCTTGCTCGCCCAGCGCGGAACTAAACTGGTCCATGATCCCACACGGAACATTCGCATAGTCGTGTTCCGCTTTCTGGCTAATCCGTGCTTTCTCAACCGGATCGAGCCGCTGCCCGGTGACCGCTTCGATCATTGTTGCCGTCGCGACTTCCAAAGCGGCACTACTGGAAAGCCCGCCACCGAGCGGCACCTTGGAATCGACCGCCAGATTCAAACCGCCGGTATCCATTCCTTTCTCAGCGCAGCCCGCGAAGACGCCACGGAGGTAGCTCGTCCAAGAGAATTCTTCAGGTTTGAGATCGTCGAGCGAAAACTCCTCCGTTTCTCCCAGCAAGGTGCTGTGGACGCGCACCTGTCTCGTGCCTTCCTGCTTCGGCCTTCCCCCAGCGATCACGACGTACCGCTCGATGGCCAGCGGAAAGACGAACCCCGCGTTGTAATCGGTATGTTCGCCAATCAGGTTCACCCGCCCTGGTGCCGCCACAACCCAGGTGGGCGGCACGTCGAAGGTCCGCTCGTAGTCGGCCTTCACGCTAGCGACATGCTCGCCGAACGACGGGGTCTCGAATTCGGATTCCTGCGGCTGGTCGGGAATAATAGAGTTGGCCATAGGATTTCCTAGGCTGGGAGAAGAGACGGGAACGCCCAAGGCGACAAGCTACCAATCGTAATGCACTTACCCGCGGTTGCGAAGGCTCGCCCCGATACGAGGACTTGCCCACAGCGTTTTTCGCTGATATTATCTAGGATTCTCGAAATCGCACGATCCGCGGCAGTGTCACCCCATTGCCCCACAGATAGCAAGAAAGCCTGAGAGGACCGATACCATGCAAGCTGACATCCATCCCGAGTACTACGACACCCAAGTCACTTGCGGTTGCGGCAACACTTTTCAGACACGTAGCACTCGGCAAGAGCTGAAGGTCGATATTTGCAACGCTTGTCATCCGTTCTATACGGGCAAGCTCAAGTTCGTCGATACTGCTGGCCGCATCGAAAAGTTTAAGAACAAGTTCTCCAAGTCGGGCTACGCAAGTCTCAAGCGTGGCAAGAAGGGTGCCGAAGCAGCAGAATCTAAGTAGCTTGACCCAATCGAAGATTTCACCAGCCCCTAGCGCAAGCTAGGGGTTTTTGCATTCTCAGTAAGCAACACTGTCGATGAAGCAAACCCCAGGCTTGCGCCAGGGGCTAATTCAAATCAGAAGCGAATTAAACGAAGCGAAACACCTATGCGAGATATGCTGGAACAGAAGCTCGCCCGCTTCGAGGAACTGGAGAAGTCGCTCGTCGATCAGGAAGTTCTCTCGGACTCCAACAAGCTCGCTGCCGTGGCTCGCGAGCATGGTTCACTGGCGAAGCTCGCCGGGAAGTATCGCAACTTCAAAGAGCTGGCTGACGAGATTCACGAAACCCGTGAAATGGCCGAGGGCGAGGACGCGGAAATGCGCGAGCTAGCCGAGACGGAACTTGAAAGCCTCATCGAGAAAAGGGAAGCCATCTGGAGCGAGTTGCTCGACATGACTATCGGTGGCGAAGACGCCAATCGAACGCGCTGCGTCATGGAAATCCGCGGCGGCACGGGCGGCGACGAAGCGGCACTGTTTGCACGCGACCTTTATGAAATGTACAAGCGGCACGGCGAATCGAAGGGCTGGAAGTTTGAGATCCTCGATCATAGCCCGACGGAACTGGGCGGCTTCAAAGAAATCTCGCTCGCCGTCGAAGGAGAAGGAGTCTACCGCGAACTGCAATACGAGAGCGGCGGCCACCGTGTACAGCGCGTTCCGCAAACAGAGACTCAGGGCCGCATCCACACTTCAGCTGCAACGGTGGCGGTGATGCCGGAGCCTGAGGACGTGGAAATCGAACTCTCGCAGGACGACTATCGCATCGATAAGTTCCACGCCAGCGGCCCCGGCGGGCAGCATGTGAACAAGACCGAATCCGCCATCCGTCTAACGCATCACGAGACGGGTATTCAAGTGCAATGCCAAGACGAGAAGAGCCAACACAAGAACTTGGCCAAGGCCCTGCGTGTCCTGAAATCACGGCTCTACGACGCTCGCCGCGAAGAGGAAGATAAGAAACGAGCCGATCAAAGACAGACGCTCATCGGTTCAGGCGATCGCAGCCAGCGGATTCGGACCTATAACTTTCCGGACAACCGCGTGACCGATCATCGCATTGGGTTCACGGTCCACAAGCTCGACCAGATTCTCGCTGGCAACATGCAGATGGTGACCGACGCGCTGATCGACTACGACCGCCAAAAGCTCCGCGACGCCTTCGCCGGCAACGAGGACTGATCGGCATGTCGGAAGATGCCTGGACCATTGGACGGTTGCTCAACTGGACGACCGACTTCTTGAAGGAAAAAGGCGTCGAAAGCCCTCGTCTTGAAGCGGAAGTCCTCCTCGCCCACGCCCGCGGCAGCCAGCGGATTGAGCTGTATACGGCGTTTGAAGAACCAGCCTCCGATGAGTTGCGAGACAAGTTTCGAGCACTCGTGAAGGATCGCGCCGCCGGAAAGCCGGTTGCCTACTTGGTTGGTGAAAAGGAGTTCTATTCGCTGCCGTTCTATGTGACGTCGGACGTCTTGATTCCAAGGCCCGAGACGGAGGAAATGGTCGTTCGTGCGTTGGACCTCGCGAAGGAATCAAATAAACAAGAATTGGCGATCGCCGACGTAGGCACGGGCAGTGGGATACTGGCCATCTGTCTCGCCAAGCACCTTCCAGCGGCAACGGTCACCGCCATTGATGTGAGTCCGAAGGCACTCGAGGTTGCTTCGCGGAATGCTGAGCGTCATGGCGTTCAAGAACGCATTCAATTCGTTGAAAGCGATCTATTCTCGCAGATTGAACCTTCGACAAAGTTTGATCTGATCGTCAGCAATCCTCCTTATGTGAAGTCTTCCGAGTTGGCAGATCTCGCTGTTGATGTTCGTGACTTTGAGCCGACGCTCGCTCTCGACGGAGGAGAGCAGGGCACCGACGTGATCACACGTCTGGTCGAACAGTCAGCGAGTCGCTTGAACCCGGGGGGCTGGCTACTCATGGAAATCGGCCCCAGCACGGTCGAAGCGACGGAACAACTCGTCGCAGCAAAACTCGACTTAACGCTACAGCCGACGCTCACCGATGCCGCCAACCTTCCTCGCATTGTTCAGGCGCGTTATCTTTCCAGAGAGGGCGACACAACATCATGAATACTTCCCTCCGCTGGCTGTCGCTTGTGATGCTTGATCGTCCGGAACTGCCGGAAATCGAGGCCTTTGGTCGAGCCTTTCAATCTCAGGCGACAACTGATCAGGAACTTCAAGTCGGGCAATCGGGAGATCGGTTGCTGACTTGCACGCTAGGAGATTTCACCGCAGCGATTACGCTCGTTGACCAGCCGGTTCCCTGGGAGCAACTCGAAGGTCCTTGTGAAACGGCCTGGTATTGGCCAACCGCTGCTGATGAACTTCGCAACCATCAGGCACACCTACTCGTTACGTTAATTGACGAGGGTGGCCGCTCGATCGAGAAGAGCACCGTGCTGACTCAGTTGGCCGCTGCTGCCGTCACTGCTTGTGAAAGCGTGCGTGGAGTTTTTTGGGGCCCTGGTCGACTCGTGCATCCACGGGACGGTTTTTTAGGCCAAGCGGAGCAAATGGACGCAGAGAATCTGCCTCTCTTTCTGTGGATTGATTTTCGAGTGGAACAAGTCAGCAACGAAACTTGCCGGCTCTACACCACTGGGCTTGAAGCGTTGGGGCAAACGGAGATTGAAGTCGAGTCGTACTCCGGCACTCCCCAAGAACTCCTTGAGCACGCCTATAACATCGCTCATTACTTGCTCATCGGCAGCAAAGCGGTCGAAGACACCCACATCATTGGGCTGACCGACGAACTGCAGGCGGTTGTCTCACGCGGGCCCTCCTTCCTTGATCCCGAGCTGGAGGTGCTGCAACTAGGCCTCGAATCGACGAGCGAATAAGTAGCCATCCCGACAGGTCGGGACAAGGATGACACGGATCTTTTGTAGATTGGGCACTCTTGCTCGATGTTTTGAGCTGTCTGCGAACTCTTTAAATTCTGGAAGGTTTAGAATGACGGCCAAGAGTGACCATCCTGCCATCAATCCGTGTCATCCGTGAAATCCGTGGCCAAAACTTAAGCTAGTCATTCTCTAGTTGCTCACCTCGATAGATGCTTTGCCGCAGGAGATTCCGATTACTTGTAAAAGGCCCGCTGGTGGTGTCTTCTTCTAGCACGCTGATCATCATTTGGATTTTCGCGTCGGTATCGTCGGCGTAGTGAACCAGTAATGCTTCAGGAGTCATCGGCGGCTTGGGTGCGCCCCACTCGGGGAGGCGTTGGTGGGCGACGATGATGTGTTCCAGTCGCAGTAGCTTCTCGGCATCGACGGTTTCGCCCTCTTCGGCTTGAGTTTCGGCTGCTTCACGCAGAATGTCTCGCCCTTGCAGCATGTGTCCGATAAGTGTGCCCTCAGGCGTGTATTCAGCGCCAATCGGCGTGGCTTTTAGCTCGCGTAGTTTACCGATGTCGTGCAACACGCCGCCGACAATCACCAAGTCGGTATCCAACGGCGGAAGTAAGTCAGGAAACATCTTCGCGTACTTTTCCGCCAGATGAACACAGGTCTTGGTGACGCTCAGCACATGCTCAAGAAACCCGCCGGCATAGGCGTGGTGATTGCGTGTGGCGGCTGGTAGACGCAGGAGTGTTTCGCGGTTCTCGTTAAGAATTGCGAGGGTCAATTCGGCGAGCGGTTCATCACCGACCTTCTCCTCGACAATCTCCACGAGCGAATCGAACAGTTCTTCCGGATCAATGCGCGAACGGGGCAAGCACATCGAAGGATCGAAGCCTTCCTCCTTGTCGGCTTCCGTCACGGGTCGAATCTTACGAATCTCGAGCTGTGGCCCAAAACTTGTTTCACGAAGTTTCGCCCGAAGCTTGTAGAACTCGCCCACCTCCCACTCATCACGACACTGCTCAGCCAGAGGAACGTCATTCCAGACAGGAAAGCTCACTTCCCGTTCCGCATCTCGGAATGCGACGCGGTGGTAAGGTTTGCCATCCTTCGTCGTGAGCGGCTCCTTCGCAGAGAGCAGGGCAAAGAAGTCGCCTTCTTCGTTGTTTTCGAGTTCGGAAAGTTTCGTAAGCATGTGGTTATCGCTTAGAAGATAATTCTGTGTGTCTTCGTTGCCTAGACTGTGCCTTTCATAGGTCGCTTCCTATTGAGATTCACTAGCCCGCGAGCTACGCCTTGCATGGAACGCCTTCGAGCGGTTCTCCGCGCGAGGCGTAGCTCGTGGGCTAGATAATGCTGCCACAGAGTTTTGCTTTTTGCTCAACACGTTTTTCCTGAGCAAAACCTCAGTTGTTGAGCACAGCCACAATTGCGTTTCAGGCTTCGATTTCCGTGTTTTTTCTAAAAATCCGTCGCGAGAGCTCGTGAGTTTTGCCAAGCAAAAGTCTGCAAGCAATCATTCTTCTCGTCAACGAATCGCACGAATGTCACGAATTCTCGTAGGGGCTTTTCGAGAAACCCTATTCGTGCAATTCATTGACCAAAATAGCAGCTCACTGATTCTACCTGAGTCGCTGGCTCGAATTCTACTGAAAACTGTTGTTCGAGGACACAGACTTCGGAATCTAGTTGCACGATGATGAGTGAACCTGCATTAATTCAGCGATGGCTGGATGTCGCAGATCACGGGGTCTGATTTCTCGAAGGAGAATTTGGTGAAGTGTTGTTTGAGGGAGTGCAGTAACTCGAAACTTCCTTGATAAAACTATTGAACGCATCTCGGCTCTCAAAAGCGTGAGATGGTATCGTTGTGATGTGTTTTCCTCCCAAGAGAAAGACCTGATCGTCGTCATGGTCAACCTCTTGTAGTGTAGACCACGGATAGAATTCCTCCCAATCATCCGTCAAGACGTTGAACCCCTGATCGTCGAGTGAAATCCGATACAACCCGCTGTCCTCGTTTTGGAGTTTTAGCTCGATAATCCGTGCACGGCGAAACCAGTAGAAAAACGGCTGCATGGCAGGCGGTAAGAGGCTAATGTACAGGAAAGGATCGGGCCCCCACAGGGACTCCAGGAGCCAGTAGATGGCGATGACAGCTATCCAACTAATAGCGATGCTTTTGAGAAGATCAGACAGGTCGTAACGACCGGCCATCCACAGGCTGATCGCCCTGTGGTCCTTATCGGATCGTCGAAACTCGATGGTCTTCGCTAGGTGTGACATGAGGCTACCCCATGTTACGCGTCCAGTCGCTTTTCCTCGCCTTGGGCGAAGCCTGAGCTACGTTTTGCAGCGTTTTCGAGGTAGTACTGGGGTGACGGTTCTGCTGTCATGTCAACGGAATCGGTACAAATCAAGCCCGCTGGGCTTGCTCGCTAAGCCTGGTCACGGCGAGCAATTAGGCAGCCGGCTCGACCGCCAGTTTAAGACCAGAGCTTTGGCAACGGTTGCTCTGTTTCGTCAACGAATTGCACGAATCACACGAATGTTTGTTGCGCAAGGAATTCGTGAGATTCGTGAAATTCGTTGACAATAATCTACCGTAGCGCCCTCAAACCCGATCCGCTTCCTCACTTAACTTCGTCACCATCGTCTGGAGTTGCTCGCGGATGTTTTCCATCACGGGGTCGCCCTCGGTGCCGCGTTCTCTTTTGCTGCTCACGGGGATCGCGTCGCCGACTTGGAGGACGACTTTCAGTGGGCCGTGGATGCGGACCTTGTCGGTAAAATCTTCCTCGAAGCGTTCAACGGTCTCCAGGATGTGTTCCTTGATGTTTTTTTGGCTCATGCGAACGTAGTTTCGCGGATAGTGCGACATTTGTTGCACGTAATAGCACGCGGCCAACTGGCGCCAGCGATCTTGGCGTTCTTCCTCGTTAAGGCTGTTCTTGATCAGGTCCGGGAGGATTGCCGAGCGGAGAGCCTTCACGCGGGAGACGACGCTGTCTTCCGGGTCCTTGACGTTCCATCGTTCTTCTAGCTTTGAGAGGACATCGGCGATCAGGTTGTCCATCCGTTCGTAAAAGTCGCCGGTACGAGCCCAGCCGAAGTACTCGATCTCTTTGAGCGAAAGTAACGCTTGCCCAATCTGGCGAATTCGCTGGACGATTGACTTGTGTCCCTGGTTGTACCAGGAGAAGTGGCCCTCGATTTCATCGAGGACCGGCAAAACGGCTTCTTCCAATTTTCCTTGGAAGAAGTAGCGAATACCAATCGGGTGAATCACGACGCCGCCTTCCTTGTTGGCTTTCTCCCGTCGCTTGGCGGCAGTGCGAGCGATGAAAGAGACGCCGCCGATCAGTGGCATCAGTTGATCGTTATGACGCGAGATTGCCCCTTCAGGAAAAATCACCAACGGACGACGGCCTTCCAGCAGGACTTCCACCGCTTGGTCGATGGCTTGACGGTCGACCCCTTCCCGGTAGACGCTGAAGCCGCCCATGCGTCGCATGACGAATTGGGCGAGCCAGCTTTGCTTAAACAGATGCCAGGATGCCATCGAGTAGAGATGACGGTCGATCTCACGAGAGAGCATGCCCATCGTCAGCGGGTCGGACATGCGGCAATGGTTGGGGGCGATGATGATTCCGTGGCCCGCCTTGACCGATTCGCGAAGCTTCTCCGCATCGCGGACCTCGACTTCGTGAATACCGTACGCCTTCCGAAGATGCCGCGTTAAGTAGTACTGAATGAGGGTCGGCCACCACTCGGCCGTGACCGGTGGGACAAATTCATAAGGTTCGTCGATGACGACTCGCTGCATTGAGGGCTCTCGGCTGTTGGCTCTGGGCTAGGCTGGGGGACTCTTACTCAACCGTTAAATCTCTCTGAATCGGTAGACCTTAGTTTGGATGCAAGGATAACGCAGGACACGGTTCGCTGCCCAGAGCAGGATGGGCGTTTCGAGCCTAGTTTTCCGAGGTTTTACAGCGATGGAACGTCGATGTAACGAGCATGAAGAAGTCGATCCGCAAAAAGATCACACCACGGCGAGAATCGGCCAGCCAGACGACGGCGGCTTGGCAGGAGAGCTTCGTGCGGTATCTCCGCACCGAATGCCACCTTGCGGAGAACAGTGTGCAGGCTTACGAGCGTGATATGGCTCGCTTCTTTCAGTGGCTCGGCAAGCGTCGCCTCCAGGAGATGACGGTCAGCGAACTGGCCGGCTACTCGGGCTGGTTGGCGGAACAATCGCTAGCCCCCGCGAGCGTCAGTCGCCACCTGGCCTCGCTGAAGGTTTTCTTTCGCTTCTTGCAGCTTGAAGGTGTGCTCAAGGACAACCAAGCCGAGTTGTTGACGAGCCAGAAACTGTGGCAGCGAATTCCACAAGTGCTTTCCGCTGGGGAAGTCGATGATTTGCTGACGGCTCCCAAGCCGTTTGATGGACTCTGGCGGAGGGATCGGGCATTGCTGGAAATGTTGTACGCGACCGGTTGCCGCGTATCAGAACTGGCTAATTTGAGGCTGCGGGATCTGCATTTGGAAGAACGCTACGCCCAATGCCGTGGCAAGGGTGATAAGCAGCGGATGACACCGTTGGGAACGCGGGCGGTCGAAGCGATTGAAACGTACCTTCGCGAAGAGCGTGAGGAGTTGGCTGCGAAGAAAGCACCGCCTGAACCCTATTTGTTTCTTTCCTCGCGAGGGCGACGGCTAAGTCGCGAGAGGATTTGGGAACTGCTGAAGCGCTATGCCGGGCGAGTCGGAGCGCCGGCAGAGATTAGCCCGCACTCATTGCGGCACAGTTTCGCGACGCACCTACTTGCTGGCGGGGCTGACTTAAGGCAAGTGCAAGAAATGCTGGGCCATGCGAGCATTGCGACGACGCAGATCTACACACACGTGGATCATTCGCGGTTGAAGAGTGTGCACGAAGCGTTTCATCCGCGGGCGTAGTCAAACTAAGAATCACTCCTTCAACGGAGCGAAGCGGACCTTTTCGATCAGCTTGTGCTGCTCGCCTTCTTTTTCGTAGCCGGTGATGGCGGTCATCGCGTTCATCACGTAGCGATACTTGAGGTCGTAGTCGAAATCGATTTCCACCTCTTGATCGTTGGTGCCGGGCCCAGCGGCATCGTCGCCGGCGATAAGCCGGATGGCGTCCTGTAGTTCTTTGAAACTGGTGTAGGACTGGTCGCCCAGTTTGATGCCACCTATCTCTCCATCTTCTTTCGCGAGGAGATTCACTTTCAGTAGTGGCGTTTCACTCGGCGCGGCACTGGTCCCCGCGGAGGCCGGCATCCGGATGTTGAAGTCGCCTTCGGGGAGAACGATCTTAAAAGTAAACACGAAGAACACGAGCAGCTGAAACACGATGTCAATCATCGGAGTCATCTGCAAAACGATTTGATCGCGATGTTCGGTGTTGCGGATTCGCATGACGTGTCAGTTCTATCCTGCCTTGCCCAAGGTTGGTTCGTCGCTCTGCTTGCCGCGGAGGGCGAAACGTTCGAACTTTAAGTCTTGGCAGGTGTTAATGATCTCTTGAACGAGCCCCGCACGGGCGTCTTCGTCGGCTCGGATGATGACGGTCACATCGGCGAGGCTCTTGCTGGTATGCCGCTGAATGATCTGGCTTTCCAAGACAAGTTGGGCCCGCAGAGCGTCGGTGGTCGTGTGTTCCTTGCCGGCGTAGAGGAAATCTCCCGCGTCGGTTAGGTGGATCGTGAGGGGATGCTCGTAGGGAGCGACCGGCGGGGTGGCCAATTCGCTTGCCGGGAGGGTGACGCGTTGATCTTGCTCGACGTCGGAAAAGTTGATCACCAGCATGAAGAAGGCGATCAACTGAAACGTCATGTCGATCATCGGCGTCAGATCGCCCTCGACGATTCCGCTGTTGGATTTCGATTTGATACGCATTTTGGAAGCTAAGCCTTGGTCCCGGTTTTCTGGAAGCGGCTCATGAGGCCTTCGCTGACGATGCCGACTTCAAGAGAAAGCCGTGAAACTCGGTTGCGCAGGATGTTGTAGATCGCCAGAGCGGGGATTGCGATTGCCAACCCGATGAAGGTTGTGAACAACGCCGTTGAAATACCTTGAGCGAGCGCCTGTGGATCGGGGGCACCCGTGGCTGTGTTAGCAATCAGGCGGAACGAGGTGATCATACCGCTGACTGTGCCTAACAGGCCAATCATCGGGCTCAGAGTGCCGATCAAGGCGAGATAGCTGAGGCGGTGCTCCAGTCGCATATTTTCTTCCTCGCCAACTTCTTGCATCGCTTCGATCGATTCGTTGTACCCGCTGGAAACCTTGGCGATACCTGCCGAGAGAACGTGACCGAGAAACGACTCGTCTGCTTTGGCAAGTTCATACGCCTCCTGGTACTGTTTGGCGTTGAGATGTTCTTCAAAACCGTCGACAAGATCGTCGGGGATCACGTTGCTCCGCATTCCGCTGATGAGATTCATCACGAAAAGAGCAACCAGAATAAAGGAGATGCCCAAGAAGATCAGCCCGTAGAACCAGCCGACCGCCCCTGCTGCCCAACTTAGGTAGCTAATCTTCTCTCCATCGTTGTTGGGTGCCTGCACGTCCTTCTCTGCCGCGGGTGCCGGGGCAGCTTCTTCCCCCTCCTGGGCGAAGCTTGGCGAATTGGCCATGCCGACCAGCAGTGCGACCAAAATGAAGAGTAACGAGGCGAGTTTTCGTGAAGGAGCAGAGCCGCCAGTGGTCGAACGAGTAAAGAGTTGCATGCTTGTTTCTCAGATTGTACGAGGGAGTTCGTAGAGGTTGCTAATGGGAGGATGAAATGCGTATAACCTTCATTGTAATCAAACGACGGTCAATTACTTTTCCGGGAAATACTTCTCGGGATTTACTCTCAGTGGCCTTCAACGTGATGCCCAGCGGCTTTCGGGGTAGCGCTCAGCCAGCTCTTTCGCTGCCTCGTCCGCCCGATCCGATCGCCCCATTTCTTGCCAAAGTGTTTTGAGTTCGTACAACGCCTGAGCATGTTGCTCAGCGGACTGTGAATATAGTAAGTCAACATGCAGGAATGAGAATAGGGCAGCCTGGGTGTCGCCCGCCTTCAAATAAGCGGAGCCCAGGGCGTTGTAGGCTTGCCCCAATAGTTCCCCGTCGTTCTCTGGGTCGGCTTCGTTGATGATCCCCTGCAAAGTGCTGACGGATTGACTGGCGTCGCCGCTGGCTGCCTTGCTAACGGCAAGTTCGAGGGTCGCGGCAAGTTTTAGCGGCTCCAGAGAGGCGCCAGTCTCAGAAGAATCGACGACACTTTGAAACGCCTTGGCTGCCTGAGCATCATCGCCCTCGGCTTGCCAAGCTTTGCCGACCAACAATTCTGACCTGAGTTTGAAGTAGGGCGAAGGTGCCTTGGCGATCCGCTGGTACTCTTTCCTCGCGCTGGCGAAATCCTCATCTGCTAAATAAAGATCTCCGAGTAACTTAATTGCTTCGAGCGTATGGAAGCTCGACTTGTTGCCGGCGAAGAACTTCTTGATCGTTGATTGTGCGTCGGTCAATTTGCCACGGCCTGAAAGAGCAAGCTGTGACTTTGCAGCGACATTGAGAAATGCCAGCTCAGCACGGATTTCTTCTCGCCGGATCTTCTTTTCGTCGATCTCGCTGAGAAGTTTTAGACTCTCCTGATGTTTACCACGGTCGGCGGCAGTGCGTGCTGCAGAGAGTTCCTGCGGCTCAGAAGCATAGTAAACGCTGACGATTTCCTCGGTCGGCACCTGCTTCTCAACACCACCCTTGACGATTTTTACCCCCAACGGCGATGTCCCTTCGATCTTGCCGGTGTCAACGCCATTGCGGCGACGCACCCGATCGAGAGCACCCTGGGCGAACACGTTTTCAGCAAGAGTCGTGGTGATCACTAGGACCACGGCAACTGTGGATAAGGCTTTAGATCTCATGGCCAGAGCTTGTAATAGCTTCATAAGTCTTCTCAATTTCTTTTTTGTCTTTTCTACATCTCGTTTTCAATCTGTCTCAACAATTCCTCAAAGGCACCCTTCCACTGTGGTCCGCCAAGCTGAGGATAAAGATTCTTCATCGACACGATATTCTTCTTCGCTGCCGCGAGTTGAGCCTTCTGCTTTCCAGCAGGGCTGATCTTCGCAACCTGATAGCGGGCCTTCGCGATGTTGAACCTGGCTTGAAAAAACAACGATTCGTATTGCTTGACTCTCGCAGCCCCTTCAGGGCCGGCGGATTGAAATTTGCGTTTGTAGTGGTCTGCCACGGCTGCCAGCCGGAGCCAACCCCAGATGAGATTCTTCTTATTCGCCTGTGGTTTCGCCCCACGAATGGCTTGGTCAAGCAGTTGCGGCTTCTTCTGCTCGAAGCCCTGTCTTTGCAAGGTTTCGGCAGCGGCGATTTGCAGTTCGAGTTGCCCTGCCTTCTTCTTGAGGATTTCTGTGTATTGGTTGAGCGCTTGATCGAAATTCCCAAGAGCTCTCTCACAATCAGCGAGGCGTTTTCTCACGGCTAGCAGCGAGGAAGGCTTCGGGGCATACGACTTATCCTGAGCTGCCGAGAGCAAAATGGCGTTGTAGGCCTGCTTGGCTCGCTCGATGTAACGCTTTGAAGCTGCGCCTTCGAGGCCTTCGCCTAGTTGCAGATTCATCTGTGCAACCCAATTGCGAATCGCCCAGCTATCGGCATCGTCGCGGCTGCTGACGCGATCCAGGACATCCTCAAAAGCCTTCGCCACGCTATTCGCCTGGTCGTCCTTACCTTCCGCTTTCAACTGCTTCATTTGCGACTGCATCTGCTGAGCTAGGCTCAAGTAGATCTTCGTGAGATCACTGGTGCCTTTCTTCGATCCTCCAGCCGTTTCCTCCAAAGCGGCCATCAATTCTTGGGCTTGCTCACGGCGTGGTGGTTGGCTCGTGAGGGACGCCCGTAGGGCAACCTTGTAGACTTCCTCGATGAACTTGGCCGACTTCGCGGCAGCGGCACCGTCCTCAACGAGCGTCAATGGGCCCACGTTCTTGTGCTCGAGAACTTTCAACGCGGCGTTGGCGTCACCTTCGCTCAACTTCAAGCTGGCGTAGTAGAGAATCCCCACGAGAGAACTTGCGCTGGGAGCGCCTGCCTTCGCTTGCCCCTGGTAACCTTGCTTGAGGAGGCTACTGGCTTGCTTACGCAAGTTGATCGTTTCTGACGAAGCCTTACCCTCAGTGCCGCTTGCTGCTGAGTACTGTTGCCACAGTGAGGTGCCGAGCGCCAACTGGGCTGCCGCGCGATTGCCCGCTGGTAGCTTTTCCAAAAGTGCTTGAGCATCTTCGATGCGATTGTCGCTCAGGGCGATCTTCATCAAAAGGTTGACGGCAGCACTTGCTTCCGGAGATTCGGGAGATCGCTGGGCCACCGCCCGGGCGAGGTTGGCAAGCTGTTGCGAGAGATAAGCATTACCACTTTTACCAGCGCCGCTAAGTGAATGGTTGTAGAGCTTTTCATAGGCGGCTAGAGCCACTTTGGCAGCTCCCGACTGATAAGTGCTTTTTGGGAATCGCTCCGCCAGATGCTGTCCGAGCACTGCTGCTTCCTGCAAGCGGCCCTGGTCCCAATACATCCAGCAAAGGTAGTAGCGTACCGCGTTGACATCTTCGGTGGCCGTCTGTGAGTCGGCCAAATCCAAAGCCGCTTCAAAAGCAAGCTGTGCGGTGGCGGCATTAGCCAGGACAGACTGCTCCAATTCCTCGACCGCACTTGGGTTGTTTTCCTTGGCCAAATTTGCGGCAAGTTGAGCCGACCTCATCATGTCGAAGGCGTTTTGCCCAGCCGCCCGCGCATCTTCGAAGGTCTTTAGGTTCGCAGGTTTGGCATCGCCACCACCGGCACTTACCAAGCGTAGGCGGGCTTCCTGTTGAAACTCGTTGGGGCTTTGGGAGACATCCCGTAGCAATACCCGCACGTCCGACTTGCTACCCGTGCCATCTGCTTTGCTCTTCGCTTCAAGGGCATCGGCGATTCGATAGGCCAATTCTAGCCACTCAGGTTGATCGCGTTCGTTGCTTTCCGCCCGCTTGAGCCACGCTCGTGCGTCGGTGATCGCCTTGTCGAACTCCTTGAGCTTGATGTAGGACTCCGTCCGATAGCGATGAGCGCGAGCGGTTGCTTTGCGGAACTCGGCGTTTGCCGTTGGCACAGCGATGAGGTCGTCATAGCAGCCGATCGCCTCTTCGTACTTCCCCATCTGCTGGTAGCAACGCCCTTGAAGGACTCGGCTCAAATAGCCTACCGGTGCGTCGAGATCGTACTCGTCGAACAGAGCGTCGAATTCCTTGATCGCCGCCTTGAGCTTCTTTGTCTCGTCGGCTGAGCCGCTAGAAAATGTTGCAGCCTGCTCGAACTTGTAATTGGCAATCCGAAACTGATACTCGGCAAGCAGCGAACGCAACTGGCGACGCTCGGCTTTCTGCAAGTTGTTCGCCTGTGCCGCCTTAGGCAGTGCGGCGAGCCCCTGCTCAGCAAGCTTCAATAGTTGTTCAGAAGTCGCTTGCGCTTTTTCGAACCAACCGCGCGCCGTCTTCATCGCCTCGTCGCGTTGCCTTTGGGCCTGCGCAGGAAGCTTCCCACCACGCGCTAACTCGGTCAGCGCCAGTTGGTAGTAGAGCTTTGAACTCTCGCCGAGGGAATCGATAGCAAAGTCTGCCTGAGGAGTTTTCTTGGCAACTGCGGCTAGTTCTTCAGCCGCTTTGGCAAGGCGGCTCGTTCGCTGTTTCTGAGAACGGGTCGCACGAGCTTGGGCTGCAAGGGTCAGTGCTCGCTCGTAAGGAATCCGGTTCTTGAAGCCGGATTCCAGATTGGGCTTTTGAACGACCCAATCGAGAAACTCGAGTGCTGTATCATTCCAACCCTTGTTCCTTAACTCCTGAACGAACTGAGTGTTCGATTCAGCAGAGCAAAAGGATGGCTGTGCGATCCAGCCTACGATGAAAAGAATCAGAAAGAGCAACGGTCCACTGCTAGGTGACATGCTTCGACCGAGTTGTTCGCTCTTTCGATATCGCAACATACGATTCAAGATTCAAGCTGGGTGCAGGGTGCGCCGATGCCGACTTCTGTGCGACTAGGCTCGCCAGGATATCGTTGCTTCGGCACCGCCGAATAGGCGTGCTCAAAAATAGACTGTTCCGTGCAAGCATTGTAGCTCACTGACAGTAGCAGGGCCACCGATGGGAAAAGCCTCGCATCGAAAACGTACCGCTCGTGGCAGGTTTTGACGGTAGGGAAAGAAAGGGCGGCGACTTGTCGATTCAGAACGCGTCTCAAAACTAGTACACCCTCACCCTAACCCTCTCCCGCAAGCGGGAGAGGGAACAAAATATTACGTCCGTAAAGTCTACGCTGGCAGGTCCGAGCTTTTGGAGCCTACAATGGATCAATGCTTCGCTTCGACCGACACGACTCCCGCCAGCTATCGCCAGTTTCTCGGAAACTGCGGCTCAAGCTCTGGTTGCTTCTCGCGATGCTGGGGATGGTGGGGATGATGATGCGTCACTTGCAGAAGCCAGAGACGATTGAGAATCTGGGTCGGCTGTTTTCATTGCAAGAGGCCGAGACAACCAACGAAGGCGAGCGTAATAGCTCGCAACCGAAAGCACTCAATTTCGAGACGGAGAATTCGCGTGACTCGACTGTGGTTTCGATTTCCCGTGGCGAAGAAGCAAGCGGTGGGCGTGGCTTAAGTGGGTTCGACAAATCACCTGACTCGCAACCAACTGAGGCTAAGGGTGTGGGCTTGCCCAGCAAGCTCGAGGGAGTTCAGGACAATGCGGTTTTTCTTAACTCGGAAACAGCCGCTTGGCTGGCGACACTTGCTGAGGCGCAGCGAGTAAAAGCGACTGATATAGAGAACGCCAGCGTTGGAAAAGTCGCTTACGCGCAACTTCTCCAGCAACCCGAAGTCTATCGAGGCCGTATTGTCACGATTCATGGTACGGCGCTGCGTGAAGAACGCCTGAAGCCGACCAAGAATGGCTTGGGAATCAACACCTACCACCGCCTGGTTGTTGCCCCCGATGGCGGCGGAGAGTTTCCCTTCTTCGCCTACGTGCTTTCATTGCCTGAAAGGTTTCCGCAAGGAAATGCGATTCGCCAGCGAGTGGTCGTCCACGGTTACTTTTTCAAGAATTACTCCTACGCGACGGACGCGGGCATGAGCGTAGCTCCCGTGATCGTCGCCAAAGCAGTCCAGTGGCAGCCAATCAGTGCGAGTACACCCGGTCGAGCGGCGGCCCGCGCCGGCTTACCTCCCTGGTGGGCAATCGCAGCGGTCGCTGCCTTCGCTTGCCTGATTGTCACTTTGCTGCACCTCAATACGCGTCGCAAGAAGTCAACACGCAAGCTACCACAGACTGCCAATTTGCCTGGATTGGAACGGCTTGCCGAGGAGGAATCGGGCGAATGAGGTGCTTCTGCGAAAAGTTCTTCTTGTGCTTCACAGTAATACCGCTCTGCCTAGGTATCACACTCGGACTTATCGTCGAGGAATCCCACGCCCAAACCTCAGAAATGAAAAGTGGTTTCGCTCAGGTATTGATTGATGCAGAAGTTGATCTTGAAGCTTTTTCGTCACTGCGAAGCGGTTCAACAACGCTCACGACATCGCAACGTGAGAATTTAGATCAGATTCTCTATTGGATGGATCGATTCGACAAAAAAGAGCGCAATAAGTACCTGATCCCGGCTAGAGAGTTAGCCGGTCGAAACTCAGCAGACGTTGTCGGCGAGCTGGTTTCCTTGCGAGGTACGGCACGAAGTTTCGAGAAATCAAGCGGGGAGGGCAGTGAAGGCTCGCTCTATTCAATTCAGCTTGAACCCGAAGGCGTGCAAGAAAAGGTAACGATCCTAACCAGGCAAGTACCAAGATACTGGATAGAAGGCCCGCTTTCAGAAACCGTGTCTTGCGAAGGGGTTGTCTTAACCATCCCCAGTGACGGGAGTTCGACTGGTCACATCGTTCTCGCTGAACGGATTGCCTGGCATCCTGAAAAAGACGTGCCAGCCGGCTGGATCGAACTGGCTCGACTTGGCTACGACGTAGCCCTCCTGGACGAAGTACGGCATGGACAACCTTTCGTCGATGAACGAGTTAGTCAGGAAGCGACCGCCTTTCGCGAGATTATCAAAGCGGTCAGCGATGCAAATCCCTCCCTGATCCTCAAATCCGCAAGCCGTGAAGTTACGGCAAGGAGAGCGACTTGGTCGGAAGAGTCGAACCGTTTAGATGCTGAGTGGAAACAGGCGTCAAGCCAGAACCGAAGTGATGCGAAAACCCTGAAGCGAAAACGCGACATCGCGCTGGCTGCGATTGATCGGGCCGAGAAAGGGTTTTCTTCGGTCGCTCCTTTATTTCTTCAGCCAGAAAAAGAAACAGGCCGGCTTGTTTTGTTGGAAGGGACCGCTCGCAGGGCTGTGCGAGTCGCGAACGAGGAGAATCCTTCAGTCGGTGATTACTTTGAACTGGAGTTCTTTCCGACGGACTCGCAGAATTTACCGATCGTCTGTTGCGTCCCGAAACTGCCGTCCGGGTTTCCTACCGGAGATCGAATTCGCGAGCCGATTCGAGTGGGCGGATTCTTTTTTAAGAAGTGGCGGTATCAGTCGCGCAAGCTGGGCAGCGAACCCAATCAAGCAGGCTCTCAACAAAAAGCCGCATTCGCGCCGCTGGTGATTGCCCCCACGGTAATCTGGATACAAGAACCAACGGTTGCCGGCAGCAGCGACTTTGGCTTTACCGCTGGCATGGTCGGTTTGATCGTTATCATAGCGCTCGGTATTCTCATTGTTCGAGCAATGAAGCACGATCGAATAGCCCGCCGTCGCCCTAGTCGTTACGATGAAGGCTCGTAACAACACGCTCATAGCAACACGCTCAGCTCTAGCTAACCACGAATGTCACGAACAAACGGCTTGCGTAAGGAACTCCAAGAACCACGACGGAAGCGGGTCGTGAAGAATCCGTTCCCGTGGTACGCGCCGCGCTTCTGGCATGGGATGAGGGCGGGGACTTGGTTTTCCTATTTGGCGAAGAATCGCTTTTCCATTTCGCCTAGCCGGGTACCGATGTCGTTGGCGATCTCGGCGTTTAGTTTTGCGAATTCAGCAATGGCGGCGGCAGACTCGCTGTTGTTCTCGCGTCAGGTGAACGAAGTCAAGTTCGAGCAGCCGCCATTGTTCATCCTGGGGCATTGGCGCTCGGGGACGACTTTCCTGCATGAACTGTTGATCCGCGATCCGCGGCACAATTATCCGACGACCTATCAGTGCTTCGCGCCGCATCATTTTTTGCTCTCTGAGAAACTACTGACGCCGTGGACTGAGTTTTTGCTCCCTGGTCGGCGACCGATGGACAATATGGCAGCCGGTTGGCGACGGCCTCAAGAAGATGAGTTCGCGTTAGAGAACCTAGGTGTTCCCACGCCGTACGCTTCGATGATGTTCCCCAATCACGGAGAAGTTTTTCGCGATTATCTGACGCTTGAGAACGTCTCTGAGACGAAACGAACAGCCTGGAAACAAGAACTAAAGCGTTTCTTCCAGCGAATCGCCTTGCGTGATCCGAGGCGTTTGGTCGTCAAGTCACCGGCTCACACGGCTCGCGTGGCAACTCTGCTAGAACTATTCCCGGACGCAAAGTTTGTTCACATTACCCGCGACCCGGCGGAACTTTTCGTTTCGACGGTGCAGCTCTGGCGGTCGCTGAACGCTGTGCAAGGGATCCATCTCCCCAAAGACGAATCTTGGGTGGAGGAGTATGTGCTCGATTCGTTCGAGCGGATGTACGCAGCGTTTGCAAAGGATCGAGAACAGCTTTCGGAACGACAGTTGGTTGAAGTCCGTTACGAAGAACTGGCGAGCAATCCAAAAACTGAGCTGCAACGCATCTACGATCAGCTAGAACTTGGCGGTTTCGCCGCTGCCGAGGAACCTGTGGATGCCTACTTGGAGCAGATCAAAAACTACCGCCCAAATCGGCACGAGATTGATGACTCGCTGAGAACGCGTTTGCGAGAGCGTTGGGGTTGGTACTACGAGGAGTACGGCTACGGCGAGCAGGGGCAAGTGGCCGGCGAGTTACGCCTCGCCCGGTGAATCCACAGAACACAATCAATCATCAGGCCGCCTTCGCGTGCGGTAGGTCGGGCATCTTCTTGCCCTTCAGTTGGTAAACGTACGCAAGCACTTCCGCGACTGCGGCGTAGGAGGCGTCCGGCACGGGGTGTCCTACTTCTACCTCTTTATAAAGCTGGCGCGCGAGCGGCTTTCGCTCGACTACGGGCACATCGTTCTCGAGAGCGAGCTTACGAATCCGTTGGGCGAGAACTCCAGCACCTTTGGCAACGACGACTGGAGCCGCCATTTCCAGCGGATCGTATTGGATAGCGATTGCCAGTTCGGTGGGGTTGGTCACCACGACATCCGCGGTTGGCACCTTGTCGCCAACACGGTTCATGGCCATCTGACGCTGCACCGCACGACGGCGTGCGATGATCTGCGGATCGCCCTGCAGGTTTTTCATTTCCTCGCGGACTTCCTGGTGGGTCATCTTCAAGTCTTGCTCATGCTTCCAGCGTTGGAACGCGTAGTCGAGAAGCGCCAGCAACAATAACGCAACGCCAACCCATAGGGCCGTCTTCAGCACGACGCTGCAGAGAAACACAGCTAGTGAGGTAATTGCCATCTCGCTAGCCACGTTGATTTGCTCGCGCGACTGATAGAGGACGACAGCCGCGGTGACTGCGACGATCAGCACCTTGAACATCCCGAACCCGAGACGTGCAGCACCTTGAAGCGAAAGAATACGTTTCAGTCCAGCCAGCGGACTAATGCGCGACCAATCCGGTGCGACGCGACTTGGCACAAACAGGAAGCCGACTTGAAACAGGCTTGCTGCAACCGCAGCAACGAACAGCAGACCCAGAACTGGGAGCAAGGCCTTGCCGACATGCATGCCGAGGAGTTTCGCCGTGGCGCCGAGGTGAGCTGGCTCGACGGACATAGGCCCGACCGATTCCAGTTGGCTCCGCATCATCCCAGTGGTTGCTTCGGCAACGCCGCGTCCGTAGTACATCAGCAGCAGTGAACCAACGACAAGAATCAGGGCCGATCCCAGATCCTGACTGAACGCAACCTGCCCCTGCTCGCGAGCCTGCTGCCTGCGATGCGGGGTGGCATCCTGCGTCTTGTCGCCTGCTTGGTCAGCCATGGATGATGGTGAACTCGGTTACGCCTTGGGGAGAGCCTGCTTGATAGCATCACGCAGGACGTCAATTGCTGCGCCTGCTTGCTGGGGAAACGCCCAGGCGATTGCGCCTAGCGAGATAAACAGGCAGCCCAGGGTGAGCATTGCGTTGATGCCAAAGCCAATTACTAGGATGTTGATCTGCGGCATCGTTCTGCCGATCAGCCCCAGGACGAGTGTTGATAGAAATAAGGCAATCATCGCAGGAGCTGCTGCGCGTACACCAAGCAAAAAACTCTGCCCTAAAATGGATGTCAGGGCTTCGACGTATGACGGGCCGAGCGTCGCCTCACCGGGCGGAAGCCAAACATACGTATCGAGCAAGGCTCCCATGATTAAGCGGTGGCCATCCAACAAGACGAACATCGTGAGCGTCAGAAAGTAGAAGAGCTGCGAATAGACTGAGAGATTCGTGTCGAGCGTCGGATCGAAGGACTCCGCGACTGCCGTGCCACCCATTTGGCTGACAATCTGCCCACTGACTTGCACACCACTCAGCAGAATCATCACGCCGAGGCCTAGCAGCATCCCCACCAGAGCTTCGCTCATAACTGCTTTACCAAACTGCAGCAAGTTCGTCACGTCCGCGGTTGGTGCCGAGCCAAACATCGGCGTCACTAGCAAGGTGAGTGCGATCGCCAGGAACGCACGAAACTGAATCGGTGCGGCCTTCGTCCCAAGAATCGGAGCCGTCATGACGAGCGCTCCCACACGCGCAAGCACAAGCGTGAACGCGGCGAAGTGGTTCAGCAGGAAGGACTCGATCAAAGACGCCATGAGCGGGAAATTCAGGCGAGCCGACAGGCGTCAGCCGTCGGGTGCGGGGCCAATAAAAAACGAAAGGCTAAAGTGTTTGAGGGATGTTGGTGATCAGCGTTTCGGCATAGTCGAGTAGCTGCGTCAGAATCCAAGGCAGTGCAACCGCCAAAGCCACGATCATTGCCAAGAGTTTAGGAACGAACGCGACGGTTTGTTCCTGAATTTGCGTGAGGGCTTGTAGCAGACCAATTCCCAAACCGACCAACATTCCGGCAAGCAGTACTGGTGCGGCCACGAGCGTTGCTACGCGAAGTGCCTCGCGTCCCAGGTCAACGGCGTCTTGCGGGTCCATTTTCGACAACCTCTTTGAAATACTATCGCCGAGCAAGCTCGGCGGCTAAATGTTCTGGGTTACCGCGTTACAACAGGACTTGAAAACTTTCCAGGAGCATCTCCACCACCAGCCGCCAGCCGTCGACGAGGACGAAGAGCAGCAGTTTGAAGGGTAAAGAGATCAGCACTGGCGGCAACATCAGCATGCCCATGCTGATCGTGACGCTGGCGACGACAATGTCGAGAATCACGAAGGGTAAATAGACTTGAAAGCCAATGAGGAAGGCTGTCTTCAGCTCACTAAGCATGAAAGCTGGCAGCAAAGCTTGGAGCGGGACATCGCGTTCCTCTTCCTTCGCGTCGAAGTAGACGTAGTTGTCGTAAAGTTCACCGGTCTCTGGATCGATCTCGCTCTGCATATACTTGAGAAACAGATGAACATCGGCGTCGTTGTTCGTCTTGCGAATTTGGCCGGCCATGAATCTTCGCACGGGGAGTGTGCCGCGCTGCCAGGCTTCCTCAAGACTGATCTGCTTGTCGGAGTAAGGCTTGATGGCATCGTCATAGACGTCGCTCCAAACGGGCGTCATGAGTAGGACGGTCATGAAGAGGGCGATGGAAGTGATCACCTGACTTGGCGGCAACTGCTGGGTGCCGATTGCTTGTCGCAGGAGTCCCATCACCACCAGGATCCGCACAAAACTGGTTGTCATGAGCAGAACCGCCGGGGCGAGGCTCATCACGGTCAGCAGGATCATCACCTTGAGGGTCGAGCTGATTCCTTCCGGGCTCGTCCATTGTTCCGGTCCGCCCACGCCTTCTGGTAGCAGCGAGATGCCACTCTGCGCGAACACCAGCTGCGCATTCGCCATGAAGACGAGGGCTAGAACCAGAGCAGGCGTTGTTCGAGTGAGGAATCTCATGACAGCGGCGGCTTTTCAGGCGGCCTCGGCACCCAGGAACCCTGTCGCAGGTTCTTGGGCTAACTTACGGAGGATCTTTTGGAATTCGGCAGTCGAGCTGGTTTGCTTGTCACCCATGCAAAGCCCAGCAAGTCGATCGACTTCTGCTGCGTCGGTGATTTCTGTCAGCGGTTGAAGGCCATCGGCGGTGACCGCCACTAGCACCAACTTGTTGCCGACCTGAATGAGCTGGGCCGTCGTGCGGCCCACTAACGGCGCGCGACCGAGGACTTGGAAAGCTGCCTGCGGTAGTGCCGCGTTAGGATTATGTTTCCCGCCACGCCAGAGCCATGCACAGACTAGGAATAGTCCGACGACAATCGCCAGACCTGCGCCTGCCGTGGAGAAAAGCTGGCTGACTGGCAGCCCGAGGGGAGATTTGGTTTTGGCTGCTGCACCATTGATTGTGCCATCGGTCGCAGACGATGGAGCCAGCTTCCTTGGGTCGGCGGCTGCCGCCACTCTTGGCTCCTTGCTCGGTAGATTTCCGCGCACGACTTCCGCAGGAGGAAAATTGCTCTGCCGAGTATCAAACCGATTCGCAGCAAATCGCTCAGGTGGTGAGGAGTCCGTTTCAGGGCGGAAACGAGGTGCTTCCGTAGCAGGTGCTTGGTCTCTTTGGTAGGAAATCAGCGTCTGAGAAGCCAATGCCGAGCTGCTAACAATTACCACTGTCACCAGCAGCGTCAGTAGCGCACTGGTCAGCGTCAGTCGTCGATAGGAGATCGTGCTTGGCACCTTGGACGGCATCCCGTTTCAATACAGGCCGGGGACCGAGCCGATAGCTCGGATTCGAACGGCTTATACGAACGAGAGCATAGAAATGCCAGATCAATCAGGCTTCACGCGACGGCTGCTAGCACGGGAAACAGCCTCAATCCTCAGCGTCGCCTTCGATGAGTTCGGCGACGCGTACGCAGAAGTTGTCGTTTAGAACCAGCACTTCGCCGCGGGCGATGAGGCGGCCGTTGACGTAGATGTCTGCCGGATCGCCAGCGAGCTTGTCGAGCGGGACAACGGCTCCCTGCTTCAGTTTCAGGACTTCGCGCATCTGCATGTGGGTTCTGCCGAGCTCGATCGTCAGATCCAGTTGGACATCGCGCATCAATTCGAGAGAGGCCGATTCAGAATTGGCTTTCGCGCCAGCAAAATCCTGTAACTGAAAATCGCGGACTCCCGGCATCAGGACGTCCCCTTCGGGCTGATCGATCGATTCGAGCGCTTTTTCAGCCTTGTTGAGGAGGAGTTCCATATCCTCGGCTGAAACGGCCGGATCCACGTTGCTAGCAGAAGTGCTGGCTGCCGCTTTAGCGGTTGCATCAGCTTGTGCGGTTTCTTCAGACATGGCAATCCTTTACCAAGGTGAATCAGCTTTCCAAAATATCAGCCGGTACGCGTTAGCGTCCGGTTCTCTAGGACAACCGGGTGCTAACGCCCTGCGGCTAATATCCCTCAGGCTCGCTATCTCTCGACGAATGAGAAATCAACGATCAGTGCGTCGTGCAACAACGGCTTACCGAGCGCGCGATTGGTTTTCTCCAAAATCTTCCGTTTGATCAAGTCCAATGAGGGATCAGCAAAGTCGGTGACTTCCATTCCACGGACCGTGATGGTGACTTGTTCAGCAATACGCTGTTGATTTGTCGTGTAGAGTTCGTCGAACTCGGAAGCCTCGTCTGCTAGCACCGTGCCCCAGAGATCGAAGTTCACATTCAGGCTGCTACCCGTTTCCGCACTCGTGTGGCGAATATGATGGGCACCCAGATGGACTTCAACCATGTCGCCCAGCGGCGAAGTTTCATCATCCACCTCCGTCTCTCCCTCGTCGTCCTCAACCGCTTCGAGATCTTCCTGCTTTGCCTCGGCAAGCTCTTCAGCAATCGCCTGAGTCGCCTCGGCATCGGGAATGAGTATCGAAGCTGCCGCGATCTCAAGCAAGACCACGACTGATACAAACGCCAGCGCTTTCACGAGCGTGATCATACCGCTCTTGGGCTTGGGTGCGTCTTCTACTTGTTCAGATTCGTCAGCCATGGTTCTACGGGGATCTAAGGATCTAAGGTTTCGGCATTATCCAGTCGTGATATTCTGGGGCGTTAAAGTCTGGGCAGGGGTTACCATCACAAGCTTAGGTTACAGATTGGGGTCTGTTGGGGCCGTTTTTGTGCCGTCGGGTTCTAAATCTTGGACACGTTCATCCCACATGAGGATCTGAACGCGAGCGTTACTAGCAAGTCGATCGGGGTCGACTCCGACATAAATGGGCTCGCTGGCACCGGCCATGCTGAGCCGAATCCGCTTCTCGTCGATTCCTTCCTGAATCAGAAACTCTTTCGTATGGCGGCTCCGTGCGTACGCCAGATCCATGTGGTCGGTGTAGCCGCTGGCCGGGTCGACGGGCTTGCGGGAGGTATGTCCACGAACTTCGATTTTCTGCGGTTTGCCAGAAATCTGTTTGATGATGTTCACCAGTGCTCGGCGATTCTGTTCGGTAAGTTCAGCGGAATCCTCCTGGAAGTAAATGATCCCACCGATCGACGAATCATCACCGGGGCGAACGATCTGAACCTTTTTGTGATCGCCGTGGACGGCCTCAACATCTTGCCCACCGCTTTTCGTGTCCTTCTTCTTCGCACGGCCCATCTCGGAGAGGCTGGGGTTCTGTGCCGTTCGGGGACGAATCTCTCCCGGTGCTAAGGAAGCCTGTGACATATCGTGGCCAAACTGCTCACGAATCGACTCGACCATTGCCTGATATTGCTCGTCCTCTTTGATCTCACTCATCGACACAAGCATGATAAAGAACGTCAAGAGCAGCGACATCATGTCGCCGAACGTAACGACCCACTCGGGTATTCCAGGTTCTGGTTCTTCTTCGATAGCCACAGCTAGTTTTCAGTGTTCAGTGTTCAGTTCACTCGCGTTATGCGGCTTGCCCATCTTCGCTACGTTGTGCGGCAGGGATGAATGTATTTAGTTTTTGCTCGATAACGCGTGGGTTTTCCCCCGATTGGATGGCCATGATGCCGCGGACGATGATTTCCATTGCGAGAAGCTCTTGCTTGTTGGTGAAGCCGAGCTTTTCAGCGAAAGGCAGGAACACCACGTTTGAGGCAATCGCTCCGTACATTGTGGTCAGCAACGCCACCGCCATACCGGCACCGATCTTCGACGGGTCGCTCATGTCACCCAGCATGATGACCAGGCCCATCAGCGTGCCGATCATGCCAAACGCCGGTGCGAAACGGCCCATACAGTCGAGCAAGCTCTTGCCGTCACGGTGACGCGTTGCCACCGCGTCCAGCTCCGTTCGCATGATGTCTTCCATTACTTCGGGGCGTGTGCCGTCGACAGCCATTTGGATACCGAGAACGACAAACGGGTTTTCGATTTCTTCGATGCGTCCTTCCAAGGCGAGCAATCCATCGCGACGCGCCGTTTCGGCGAGACTGACGATCTCTTCAATCAGGCGTGGGATGGAATCCAACTTGTAAAAGAACACTTTCAGGCCGACTTTGAAGACGCTGAAGAAGTTCTTCATCGGGAACGAGATCATCGCTGCCGCGATCGCACCACCGACTACCACCATCAACGAGGGGTAATCGATAAACGAAGCGAATGAGCCACCACCGATCACGATCGACCCGAGGATCAGGCCGATGGCGAGAATCATTCCTATGACTGTGGCGAGATCCATGATCGAGTGCGAGCCGCGAAAGTTGAATTACCGCGGGCCTTAGTTTGGGCGGGCTTGAGGTTGCAATTTAGAAACGTGTACCGAGAAACATAGCTTTCTGTGGACATCATGGACTTGGATGCGGGGTCTTCGTGAAACACTGTTTGGGTTACAAGTGCCCTGTTCGTCACAACCCGCACAATCCTCAGTGGCTACCCACCTCTGAAGGCAGAAGCCGCTTGCTGCGGTGGTAGTCAACGGCTCGTTCTAGCACTTCTTCGGGGGTTTCGCCGACCACAAGCCGGTCGTTGGACGTCAACGTGATAAACGTATCGGGACGCTTCTCGACGTACTTAATGAGCTCGGCATTGAGGATGAAGGCCTCGCCGTCGAGTCGGGTGAGTTTGATCATGGTTAGATATTGAAATACAAGGATGACATCTACTGCCATTCCGACGGGAGGCTCACCGACTGAGGAATCCGGAACAAACTAGAGTTCGGACCAGATTTCTCGGTGGCTGTCGCTCGGTCAAAATGACACGTTAGTATTACCTTCTCAACGCCAACAACTCGTCGAGGAGTTGCTGCACGGCGGTGATGACCCGGGCTCCGCCTCGGTATTGCGTGGAGGCAAGGATTAGCTCGATGAGATTCTCACCGATGTCGGTGTTGGAAAGCTCAACCGCACCGGCAGTGATCGAGCCGATGCCTTGGGAGTTGGGCACGTCCTCAATCGGCAAGCCGGAGTTCACGCCGGCAGCGAAAAGGTTGTCCCCTATTTGCTCCAAGCCGTTATTGTTAGCGAAACGCGCCATGACAATTTGTCCCAACGTGCGGGAGCTACCGTTGGTGTACACACCCTCGATGCTTCCTGACTCGGAAATGGTAAAGCTGGAGAGCGTACCAGCAGGGAAACCGTCTTGGAAACTGACGTTTAAGCGATCATTCCCATCTTGGGAAAGTCCATTGACTTGCGTGAAATCGAGTTCGAACTCCAGCGGCGACTCAGAAGGAAGGTCTTCCCGTTGGATCGCAATCCGGTTATTCGAAACCGAACTAAAATCGCCGTTGCCATCGGTCTCGATTACGCCAGTGCCAACAACGGTTCCAACGCCGACTTCGGGTTGATTGTCTGGGGAAGTGGCAATCCAGCGGAAACGCGCATTCAGGCTGTCGCTTTCTTCGAGATAGGTGGTGATGCGAACCCTGATCGGTGAACCGAGGCTATCGTATACCACCACATCGGCCGTATCACCGGAGCCATTTGCTTGCCCCGGGTTCTGCGAATTGAATTGCAAGGGAATCGAATCAGGACTTCCGCCACTAGCAGGGGTCAGTTGGAAAGCAGACAGGTCGATTTGCAGGGCATTCTCTACGCCTAAGTTCGAAGTGAACTGAATCCGACTATCTGAAAGGGTGCCACCGTAGTTGTCGACAGGAAAGCTATCTTCGATCGCCGTCTTCACGATGCCAAGAGAGTCTTCCATGAAGCTAATCAAGTCTTGCACGGTCGTGGTGCTCGTGATCGTGAGCGACCGGGTCGCCAAATCACGATTGTTCTTGCCGCCAGTGAACTCTAACTCTCCCTCTTCAAACAAATTGATGTAGTTGGAGCCATCGCGTGAAACGACGTCGACTAACGGCAAGCCAAACGTGATGTCGGGACCCTCCAGGTCGATCTGACTATTGGCGGAGATCACCGAGTCGGGGTTATTGTCAATGTAAGAAATGCCTGAACTCATTCCGGCAATCTCAGCAGGTGTGATCGATTCGACCAGATGAAAGGCGTTGCTGTTGTTCGTCAAGTTGCGATAAATACGCACGCCATCGAAGCCACCAGTAGCCGGGTTGCCGGACGGTGCCGGGAGATCGTCAAGCCGGATGCGCGGCGAGTTCGTGGCGTCGGCGGTAACAGGACCGAACCGCGCTGTGGGACGACTCTCCTCGCCACTGACCGAGTTGTAAAAGGTGACATAGTATTCGTAGGCTCCGCTATCCAGGCCCGTCGTATCTAACGTTGCCCCAAGCGAACCATCCGCGCTTGTGTCACTGAAAGTTGTCGTTCCTGCCGCCACGCTTCCAGCAAGACGAAAATCAGTGTCTACATTAGCGTTATTTCGATAGATATTGATCGTCGTGAATTCACTGCCGCCCGCGGGCTGTGGCAGATTACTCAGATCAATTGAACTGCCTGGAGCGCCAATCGCTAATGAAGCCGATACATTCGAGGAAGGGCCTTCGTTACCGTCGGCATCAACAAAGGTGATGCGATAACTGTAGGAACCGGCCCCTACAGCCCCTCCGCCACCAGCCGCGATGGTGGTTGATTCTAGCGGCAGTGTTAGTGCCGTGAGAGTTGACGCACTGGAGTCAGGGACTTCCTTGGAACCGTCACTCAAGATGCCCGACTGAATTACTTCAGGGGTTGTTCCAACCGTGCCTTCGCCATCAAGGCCGCCCGTCAGCACAACATTCTGCGTCGCTTGAGCAATGGCGGATTCGCCTAATGGAATCTGGATGGGTGAAACAACGCTCGTTTCGACATTAAACTCGCTGTCGACGCCGTAACCTAACACGCGCTGTCCGGTGATCGTGACGATTTCGTTCTCCGCATTGGTTTTAAACTGTCCGTTACGGGTGTAGAGTTTCTCGCCAACATTCTGTCCCTGAACAATAAAGAACCCATCGCCTTGAATTGCCAAGTCCAGCGGGTTCGAGCTGATCTCGATTGTGCCCTGGTTAAAGTCCTGAGCAATCTCAGCAACCTTGACACCGAGGCCCACTTGCCGCGGGTTCGTACCGCCGCGGCCGTCGGTTGGTGCCGAGCCGATGCTTTGCGTTTGCAAGAATTGCGTGGCGAAGTTAACGGTTGACTCTTTGAAGCCAACCGTGTTTGAGTTGGCAACGTTGTTACCCACAACGTCAATCGAAGTCTCCGCCGCGCTCATTCCAGTAAGTGCGGTTGTTAGTGCGGATTGAAGTCCCATGGTATTCTCTCCCCTGGTTCGGGTTTGTTCTCTGTTAAGTTCCTGCGTTTGAAAATTTCTGCCGGAATGCGTTAGCATCCGGTTCCCTGAGCAACCGGGGGCTGACGCCCAACGGCTAAGGGCGTCACTACTGCGGCGGGCGAATCTCCGCCACGTTGTTCAGGCTGACGGTGTAACTCCGCGACGGGTCAATCAACTGCGGTTGTGATGACAACACCGCGGGGCCACGCTGACTATCCGCTTTGTTATCAAGGAAGGTGGCGTCGTCGGTTTCGGTTATGGATCCCACGTGAAGAAACTCTCCGTCACCGGTTCGATCCGTCCGATAAACCTGTTTGACGCTGTTGGTTTTAGGAAGGTTGCTAAGCAGAACCGAAGCACCGCTCGTTTCGCCCACCGCTAAACCTGATTGGCCTGCGAGCGGATCTACACCAAAAAGTTGGCCGTTCTCTTCCCAAACAACCCGGTACTGGTAGAAGCCTTGCTCGATTTCCCCAGGCTCTTCATCGACTCTTGCTGAGGGGTTGAGATCAAGGTGCAGCTTCGGCTCGCCATTGGCAACAGAGATACGATCAACGATTCCATTGACCCGCTGAAAGTCGTCCGAGAGGGCTTCGATATCGGCGCCAATCAAATTCGTTGCGCTAGAGATATTCTGCCCCAGCAAAACTGCATCGAGGGTCGCAGTGAGTTTGTCCGTGGCACCCACTTCGCGGATCTGACTGATCTGAGCTATTAGTTCGTCGTTTTCTAGCGGGTTGAGTGGATCTTGATTCTGCAGCTCAACAATCATCAGCTCCAGAAAATCATCGAGATCTAGGTCGTTCAGTGAGTTTGTTTCTCCGAACGGCTGATCGTTGGTTGTACCTGTCAGCGAACTAGTTACGTTTGGTAGTTGAGACATGGTTTTCTCGTTGAAATTGACGGTATCTGTGGGTGATTCCGGAAGCTAGACGCGGATATCTAGCCCCTGGTCATGTTCTGTAGGAATCGCTTTTTGGTTTTCTACTGCAGTCGCTTCAGTTGAGCTGACTTCTTGCTCCGCTGCGGTTCGACGCGCCGACTTCGATTGTTGCTGTGTACGACGCTCGCCGGGCAGTTCGTGGTCGGGAGTCTGTCGGCTCTCATCGCGGACATCGACATCGAAGGTTTCGATGCGGATGTCTTGCTCTGCGAGACGATCGCGCAACGCTGGCAGGTTCTCGAGAATAAGATTTCGTGCTGCGTTCGTTTCTGTTTCCAAAGAGGCCGTCAGCGAGCCTTGTTGCACCGAAAGTTCGATCCGAAGAAGCCCTAGCTCTGGAGGCGACAGACGCACTTGGATACGACCATCGCGCTGCTGTGCTGCTTTGAAGGCACCGCTTACTCGACCGAGAAAACGATTGCGGTCCACGGTCGGTGTGTCGCGCAGCTCAGCATCCGCGGTGGTGGTTTCGTTGGTAAGTGGACTGTTCCCTGCACGTGCCGTCACCGATGTGAGTAGTTCGGCACTAGTTGGAGTAGAGACTTGCAGGGTTGAAGACGTGGTCGGCTGAGCTGACTCAGCAGTGAATTCGACATCGACAGAAGTAATTCCGACAGCCTTGTCACTAACGGGTTGTTCTGCTGCGCTGGTCGAGGGTTTCTCGGATGCGGACTTGCGGCTGCGCTTTAGAGCTTCTGGCTGGGTTGGTTCTGCTTGCTCCTGCTCGCTTTCGCCTGTCTCCTCGGCTACTGGGGTTACCTCAGACGGCACGGAGTTCTTCTCTTGGGCTTTCGCCTCCTCATTCGCTACTGCGCGATCAGCCCCACTGACTTCCGCTGCCGGCACAATGTTGTCACCTGTCGCGACTTTTTCCGCTTGGAAAGTCGCAGAGACAGATCCCTGCTGCTCGACGTGCGAATCATCGGACGCCTGAGTGGCTTCAACCGATTCTCCTCCTTGCGCCAGTTCCTCCGATGTTTCTTGGTCCGCCTCGTCTGTGGCGAGGAGCTCTGAAGGTTTTTCCGCAGTGGCTTCTTGTTCCGTTTCTTCTTCTGTCGCGTTTGCGACGGCTTCGATCTCTGGACTCGAGTTGGTTTCTTCGGTCACTTCGATTGCTTGTGTTTCAGATGCAACGGCAACGGCTTCCTCGGAAACCTCAACCGCATCTCCGTTCGACTCGTTTTCTCCTGGTCCTTCAGACACGGGTTCGTCAGAACTCGCTTCCGTGGATGATGTATGTTCGGAGGTTGCTTCCTGCTGTTGGCTGTCTTCTTGCTCTGAAGTGTCGATGCTCTCATCAGCTTCTTGGCCTAAGGAAGTCTCCGGCGGTCGCGAGGGTGAGTTACTACTTGCCAGAACCTCTCCAAGCAGGTCACTAAATCCAGCTTCACCGTTGGGAGAATTCCCAGGTGTCGCGGTCGTCACCTCGAATATTGGTGACAAGGGATCGTTTGTGATGCTGCTCATCTTGATTAGTTCTCATCCTGCTTGAGTTGGCTAAGCTCACTGAGCCGATCGTCGAGATACTGCTTGGTCTCACCTCCATCGCCCATTGCCTGCAACAGACGGTAGAGGATGTCGATATCCTCGTCCGTTCCCACGAATGTCCGCAGAATCTCTTGTTGGTTCCGTTTGGACATGCTCGATAGGACTTTAATCACCTGGTCCATTTCGCCTTCTTCGATCATCCGCTTAATCACCGGCTTCGCTTGCTTCTTGGCGATTAGCATTTCAATCGACTCGCGAACCTTTTGAACGGCTTCAGCCATCACCGACTGGCGCAGGTCCTCAAGAAATACTTCCACTTCTTCGCGCAGCTGGTTGTAACGCCCTGTAGCGCTGTTGAGCTGTTTGAAGTCGTAGTCAAAGGTTGCTAGCGAGTCGTCGAGTTCCTTCTTCTTGGCATCAAACTGTAGGGTCGCGATGCGGAGTTGCTCCTGCTGTTGTTCGTAGGAGGGTTCCTCGTCGGGGACGATCATCTCTGGCTTATCTTGTGCGTTTTCGATCGCTTCGAGGTCGACGTCATGGAGTACGGCAAGGATTTTCAACATACGCTCATCGTCGAGCTTGCCCGTCTGGCGCAGGTAACCATAGCCAAATGCGCCCGTCAGCACGGTCGCGACGCAGAGATATCCGATCAGTGGAAAGAGGAAACGCGTCATTGCCGTTCACCTCCGACCATGTTCGTGCCAACTTCGTCGAGAACTTTGGCTTCTGCTCGTTGTGCAGCCAGTTGGTATTCGGCGAACCGGCGCTCGTCGAGCTTGTCGAGGACGCGAACTTCGCGATCCGCTTCGACAAGAGCAAGGCGACGTCGCTCGATTTCTTGTTGCAATGTTGCCGCCTGATCGCGCATCGTGCGCACCTGAGTTTCTAGGGAAGCTTGGTAGCGTTGGGACTCGAGCAATTGGGCGACGTCGGGGGATTGGCTGACCACAATTTCCTGCTGTTGCTGCCGAAGGGTTACAATCTCGTCTTTGACTTCCGCACACCTCTCTAAAAGGATCTCTTCCGCACGAAACGCTTCTGCCAGCTTTACGCTCCGCGCATCACGTTCTTGCAAACGGAGCTTGCGAAGTGTTTCGAGTTGGAATTGATAACGTGGCATCGTTTCGCCGCAGTGCTTGCACCGCGTTCATTAAGCGGCAGGGCTTTCAGGATTGCTGGCTGGTTGATTCACCAAGGACACCCGAGCAACGAGCGCTCGGAGTTGCTGGCGTACATCTTCCAAACTGTGCTTCTCTCGTGTTGATTGACACAAGAAGGCATTGATCTCGTCCCGCATTTCCACTGCCGCATCCAATTTGGGATTCGCACCCTTGCGGTAGGCACCGATGGTGACCAAATCCTCGTTCTCTGCGTAAATGGCTAGCAGCTCTCGCAGGATCTGAGTGGCCTGCCGGTCCTCGTCGGAAATGAGGTCGTTCATCAGACGGCTGATGCTGCTGAGGACGTTGATTGCTGGGTAGTGGCCTCGCTCGGCCAGTTTTCGCGACAGCCAAACATGACCATCGAGCAAGCCCCGCATCGTATCGGCCACAGGTTCGTTCTCGTCATCACCTTCGACCAGCACGGTATAGAAGGCGGTGATGCTCCCGGCAGTTGTTTTGCCCGCACGCTCAACAAGTTTCGGCAACAGCGCAAAAGTGGAGGGCGGATAGCCCCGCGTTGCAGGCGGTTCGCCCGCTGCGAGTCCGATCTCGCGTTGGGCGAGCGCGAAACGCGTAACGGAGTCCATAATCAATAACACGTTTTTGCCCGCATCGCGAAAGTACTCCGCAATGGTCGTCGCTGCGTAAGCCGCCTGAACCCGGAGGAGTGCCGGTTCATTGCTTGTTGCAGCGACAACGACGCTTCGCGCCAATCCTTCGGGGCCTAATTCGCGTTGGATGAACTCGTTCACTTCACGGCCACGTTCGCCAATCATCGCGACGACGGTAACATCGGCCTCGGTGTGCTGAGCCATCGCACCCATGAGAACGCTCTTCCCGACACCAGACCCAGCGAAAATTCCCAAGCGTTGTCCTTGCCCGACGGTCATCAGCCCATCGATCGCTTTGACACCAGTTCCCAGCGCCGTATCAATCCGAACGCGCTCCGTCGGAATGACCGGCTGAGATTCCAGGGGCAGACGCTGTCGCAACATTGGTTGTGGGCGTCCGTCGATACAACGACCGCGAGAATCGACGACTCGACCAAGAAGCCCTTCGCCAACCTTCAGAGTTCGGGACGTCCGCACCAAACGAACTCGGCTGCCACGCCGCACCCCTTCAAGGTTGCTAAGGGGCATGACCAGAGTCTGGTTCTCACGAAAGCCAACGACTGCCGCCTCGATCGTATCTCCCGCCTGGCGATCGATCGTCACCATCGCCCCCACGGGGACCGGAAAATCCGCGACGGCAGCGGTGAGGCCGACCGTCTGCACGACGCTACCGGTCACGCCGGTGAGCATCGCGTCGTTAATGTGTTGGGGTAAGACATCCATGGTGGCGTTGCTTTCGATCTAGCTAGTAGAGAGGCCCTCTGCCCACACGCCGCCACCGTGCTGAGCTGCCCGTTCAATTCGGTTTAGTTCAGTTCCTGTTGAATTCTTTCCAGTTGGGTTTCGAGTTGTTGGTCGATGGTGCCGTAGGTAGTTTCCACACGACAACCACTGAGGCTGATCGTCTCGTCGGCCTCAATGCGAGCTTTGGCGAGTGGATTGATTGCCTCGGTCAGTTGTTGCACATGGCTGGCAATGGTCTCGTGGTCTTGCGGATTGAGCCGTATCGTGAGTTCACTGCTGCCGGCGGCTAGCTCCAACGCTTCGCGAATCCAATTTGTGGCGATCTCCGGGCGACGCGATATCTCTCCACGGACAAGTCGCTCCGCAATCGCTGCGGACAGTCCGACCGCTGAGTTTTCCCAGTGCTGAAGCCACTCTTGTCGTGACTCTTCGATTTGGTGAACCGCTCCCTGCAAAGCAGGCACGAGTGTTTTCATTTGCTGGGCGACCTTTTCGTCGAGGATGCGCTCGATGGCCGCTTCGGCGGCGGCGCGACCTTCAGTCTCGGCCTGACTGCGAATCTTCGCGGCATCTGCTTTGGCTTGCTTGATGATTGCGTCTGCCCTGGCTTGCACACCGACAAGCATCTGCTCCGCTTGCCCAGCCATATCCGTCAAGTTGTAAGCGACACCGGCAAGGGAACTCCCCTCGGGTGTGTGCTGATACTGACGTTTGATGATGGTGGCCATGGGTGGTATCCCCTAGTTCGCCGCTTCGCTGTTGAGCAAACCCGCGCGTTGGGCAATCTGTAAGAGGGACTGGTGGGCAAGCTCGACAGATTCGCGACTGACTTTTCGCTTGCGAGTTGACTTACGGAGCTTTCTTGCTTCTTTCTTTGGTAGCCCGCTGGTGAGCTGTCGGAAGCGTTGCTCTGTCGTTGAGCCAAGGTAAACCTGGACGACTTGTTCGTTGGCCACCGCTAGTAGTGCTTGAAGCTCAGATTGCCCAAGTGTTTCAAGCAGTGCTGGATCGAGATCGTCGTTGACAGCCTCGCCATGCCTGGTCGGCTGCCAGGAAACCGCGTCCTCTTCAGAAACAAAGTCTTCAGAAGCCGCGACGGCCGCTGATTCATTCGCTTCCTCCACTTCGGTTTCCAAGCTTGGCGACTCTGGAGTTGCTAAGCCGTAGGCCGTGGCGAAGCGATTCTGTGTCGAACTAGCCGGCAGCAAGCTAGCTGGTTCCTCATTAAGAGCCGTTGCTACTTTTGGATCGTGCTGCTGGATCCGATCAAGAATCACGCGACGCTCGTGTTCAGGTGCGTTCAGAAGAATCCGACGAGCCAAATCGCTACCACATTGGAAATACTCTTGATGTCGGCGACGCTGCTCAAGCCTCTCAGCCAGTTGCACTTCCAGCTCTTCCACCGCATCGTCGACGGCGGGGTGCGAGTACACAAGCCGCTGAATCACCAGCGATTGGGTGGCCGAGGGAAGATGCGAGAGCGTTTCAGCAGCTTGCGTTTCCGTAAGCCGCGACAGTACCAGAGCGATTACTTGGGGATGCTCTTCGGTGAGTTGCCCCGCAAGTTCGGAGCCGGCGGCGTCGGAGATCAATAGCCGACGTTGCTCGGGACTAATTACCTGTTCGTTGGCGTCGGCGTCTCCGGTTGATTCTTCCTGCTGCGACTCCAGTTCGCGTTCGTACTCTTCGAGACGCTCCATCTGACGTTCGATGGAGGCATCGATGTCTAGCTCGACCGCGTCAGAAGTACGAGAGAGGTCGTTTCGTGAGTGGGCAGGGAGTTTTTCTTCAGTTGTACTCCGTTGGAACTCAAGAAGGACTTTTTCTTGCTCCTCAGGGTCGATCTCGCCGAGTTGATCGATCAGTTTATGGACTTGTGCGGCTTCGCGTTCGGGAAGACTCTCCAGGAGCTGATTGGCTAGCGCATCGTCCACGCTGGCCACGAGGATGGCAACTCGGCGTAGATTGTCGATGCGTTGATCCGTCTTCATCTGCTACTTCCACATTAGCCGGCGTTGGAAATCCAAGTTCTCAGGATTGCCGCGGCCGCATCAGGGTCTTCTTTCACGATATCCGCGAGATCGTCTTTGAGGTTCGATCCCTTCTTCAGCTTTAGTTTGGGACGACGTTCCTCGGCGGTTTCTTTTGGCTCTCCCTCGGCGGTACTCGCCCCCTCCTCAACGGTGATCTCCGCGACAGCCAGAGACGCGGGGGGCTCAGTATGAGGAATGGACTTAACCATCGACCGCAACATCACGAGCCCGACCAAAGCAAACCCCGCGGTAAGAATCGTGTTGAGATTGCTACTCGCCCAGAACAAGCCTTCCGTGACCACCGAAGGTTCCTCGACTGGCGGAGGGGGCAATGTCGGCAAGAACGTTACTTTCACATCGGAGAAATTCTCTTTCGCCACTTGTTTCGGCAAGAGGTTCGAGACGCTTTCCTTGATCTTGCGTGCTGTCTCGTCTTCAATTTTCGTGAGCAAGTCGGCAGGCGGTTGGTCATCAGGCCCTGCGTCAGGGTTTTTCTCACGCCACACACGGTTGATATAGCTCGTAGGGACGGCAATCGACGCCTGCACGTTCGTCGGTGTGAGTCCACTCTCGGTGATCACTTCATCGGCTGTAGGAACAAAAGAGTCCGTTTGGTTGTCTTTCGTTTCTGTCTTGCTGACGAGCTTCGCAGTCTCCTCGGGAGCGGAACGCCCCGGGCCTTGGGCGGTGATCCCCGGTTGTTGTCCCCCCTCAACTCGCTCATTACTCGTTTCTTCTGTTTGGATTCGTTCGTGATAAGTCTGAGTTTCACCATCTGATTTTCGGCGATGGCTTTCGAACGTAAGGGTCTTGTCAACTTCCGCATTCACTTGCACGCGTATCCCCGGGATACTAGCGAGCAAGTCTTCGATACGACGCTGCATCAGTCGTTCGTAATTGGTACGCGTCCGGTAGTAAGGGTCGTCGAAATCTTCCGCGGAAACGCCACTCCCCCCCCCGGCAAATTCGGAACCGCTCGATTGGTCAAGAATGGTCACGTCGCTGGGATTGAGCCCCGCAATTGCACCTGCCACGGCCATGCGAATCATCTTCTGTCGCTTGGCGTTTAGCGTTTCGCCGCTTTCGGGTCGCACGCTGACGGTGGCTGAAATCTTCTCTTTCGTAAAACCTTGCGGCTCGCGGATATCGTACATCACCTTCGCGTCGGTGATGCCGTCCATGTTGCGGACGATCATTGAGAGCTTGCGTTCCTTGGCACTTTTGACTCGCTGCATTTGCAACTTGTGCGGCATGAACGGGCTCACCTCGAGCGCTTCGTCCATGAGGGTGTCAAAGTTCGCTGGCAGAGCCCCGGCGCTTGCAATGTCTCCCATAAGCTGGAGCTTCTTATCGCTGGGAACCAAAAAGCGATTTCCCTTTCGCTCCACGCCACTCACCTTACTTTTCGCCAAGGCAGCCTCGACGGCATCGGCTTCACGCGAGGAGAGGATCTCTCCATTGAAAAGATACTCGTCCGCACCCGAGCTGTGCTGCTGGAAGAGATAACCCAGGCTAACGACGATCACCCCCAGGAGTAGCGCGGCGGTAATGCGCGCAGCTGGAGTCATCGATTCGAAGAGTTCGCGTAGTTGTCTTATCGAGTCGTTCAAAGCGTCCGTCCGTGGATGCTAGTGGTTTCTTTTTTCATCTGTAGGGAACACCCTCTGTAGCGTTCCCTACATTGAGTTGTGTCACGTTAAATCCGAATATCTTTGATCTCTTGATAGGCTTGCATTGCCTTGTTTCTCATTTGCAGCATCAGTCGGAAAGCCATATCTGCTTTCTGAACCGCAGTGAGTACTTCCGCTGGATCGACATCGCCTCCGGTCATCAGTGTTTCAACGGCCACATCGGCCTGCTGTTGCATTGCGTTCACATCCTGGATCGAGTCGAGCAAGAAGTTCTTGAACGAACCCGATTGCTGTGCCTCGCCCGCACCAGCGGGAGCCGAAGGCATGGGGGGAAGTCGGAAAGCTTGGTTGGCGGCAGCGTTGCCGATGGTGTTCATTGCACGGTTCCTTCACGTCGGCCCCCCAACGTTTCGGTTACGTCGATAGCTCCTCTAGTTTGTCGTTTTCCCGGGGATTAATACTCGACACGACACTACTAACGCCATGCCAATACGGGACTAGGCCAGTATCTGCAGCGTCCTCGATCCCAGGTCCTTGGTGACTTCAATTACCCCTAAGTTGGCCTCATAGGCTCGTGTTGCTTCCAACGCGTCGACGAATTCGCTAGTCATATCTATGTCAGGATAGGCAACATAGCCATTCTCGTTCGCGTCTGGGTGCCCCGGTTCGTACTTCATGCGTGGCTGTGAATTCGAATACTCGACGCTCCCAATCTGCACGCCGAGGCCTCCGCCGGAAGTCGAAACTTCGGCATCTGTCTCAAAGGTAACGTAGCGTGGCACGTAAGGCGCTGCCTCACCGCGTTCGTTACGCGTAGTACTCATGTTGGCAAGGTTGGAAGAGATCGCGTTGAGCCGCGTTCGCTGAGCGACAAGCCCGCTGGTACTGACGTCGAAAGCACTAAACATTGGTCTCTGTCCTCGTGGCTGTGGCTTCTAGCCGCAGTTTTGGCCTCGTAAAGAACTGGGGCAGGATGCCCCAATCACGGTTATGCTCTTTCGGTAATGGCTGCCCTGAGGAGCCGGAATTGGGCGGTCATCAGGCTCAGTGCCAAATTGTGTTTTGCTTGGTTTTTGGAGATTTCAGCGACCTGTTTTTCCAGGCTCACGTCGCTCTCGTCGTGGAATTTGATGCTTTTCATAGCGTCCTTCACTTTCGTGAAGTCGGCGTGAGGTCGCTCAACGCTACTACGGCAATAGCTGTAGCTTGGAGCGTTCTGACTACGACTCGCCTCAACGGCTTCCTTTAAACTCGTCTGAAAATCTTCAACGGACAGATCGCGTGTTTGATAGCCTGGCGTGTCCAAGTTGGCCAAGTTTCCCGCGAGAACGCCGTGGCGTGCCTGCGTGAAATTGACAACCTGCTCAAGAACAGGGACGGACGAGTTGTCGAATAAATTGGAAATCATTTTAAGCTGTTAGCGATTAGTCGTTAGCAGTTAGCTTTATTGCTTGGCAAATGGCGTTCCCCAAATTGCCTTTCCTCTGTGCCCTCCGTGCCTCCGTGGTTTCTTCCTAGTTTGCCGCTCTGGAATTTAAGCCGCATCGGCAATTTCTGCCGAACGAATCGGTAGATTCTGCCGCACTGAATCCTGCTCAGGAGAGAATTGCTTCGTCCGCGGCGCGTATCCATACGATCGCAGCTTGCCGCTGAGTGTACGAACACCGATTCCCAGAGCCTCGGCAGTCTTCGCTCGATGGCCACCATAGTGTTCGAGCGTTGCGACGATCATCGCTCGCTCAACCTCTTCCAGGCTGGAACCGACGGGCAAAGCGGTTTCTTCGATCGGAGACGACTCACAACCTTCAGGCTGCTGTAGCCACGGGCGAAGTTCGCTGGCCGTGAGTGGTTGGCCTTGGTTGAGGACACAAGCCCTCGTGATCAAGTTTTCCAACTCGCGAACATTGCCAGGCCAATGGTAAGTGGCGAAGAGCTCGCGGGCGTCGTTGGCCAACTCACACCGCTTGCGGCTTAGCCGAAGAGCGGCTTTTTCCAAAAAGAAATCAGCTAATTGTTGCACGTCTTCACCGCGTTCCCTCAAAGGTGGTAGCTCTAACGGAACCACAGCGAGCCGATAATAAAGATCCTCACGAAACTGTCCCGTGGCGATGTGTTCGGCTAAGTTCCGATTCGAACTCGCTAACACGCGAACGTCCGCGCTGCGTGTTTCACTCGAGCCAACGGGCTCGAAGCTGCGTTCTTGCAACACACGTAGCAGTTTTGCTTGAAGCGTCAGGTCGATCTCCGTAATTTCGTCCAGGAAGATTGCACCTCCCTCGGCCAATTCAAACCTTCCCGTTCGGTCGGTATCAGCCCCGGTGAATGCACCTCGACGGTGTCCGAAGAGCTCACTCTCAGCGAGTTGCTCCGAAAGAGCAGGGCAATTGAGGCTTACCAGCGGACCCTCGGAGCGTTGGCTCAGAGCATGCACGGCACGGGCCACGAGCTCTTTGCCAGTGCCACTCTCGCCGCAGATGAGTACGGTCTCGTCGGTCGGGGCTACCTGTTTGATCCGCTCACGCAGGAGCTGCATCGCTGGGCTGTTGCCAACCATGTTGAAATCGTCCGGCGACGAGTCAGATGACTCCTGACTTTCAACAAGCTGGCCCCGTGCGAATGCACGCGCAACCAATTGCTCAAGTTGATTGACATCAAACGGCTTTTCCATGTAGTCGAACGCTCCGTGCCGAATCGCCTCGACCGCTGAGGTAATCGTGGCGTGCGCGGTGACCATTATCGCCTGCGTACGCAAGCGTCGTTGCGAGATCTCGCGGATGAATTCCAGCCCGTCCATGCCCGGCATTTGCAGATCGGTGACAACTACTTGAAATGGGACCTCTGCCGCCTGTGACTTTTCCAACACAGGTAGTGCTTCAACGGCACTGGCCACACCCTCGACCGAATAGCCGGCGTGTCGCAACACATCGATCACCGAGTCCCGCGCAGCCGCGTGGTCGTCGACAACGAGAACACGACCCTGGGTTTTCTTATTGGTAGGGCTCATGCAGCGGCCTTCATTGCTTGTCGGGGAAGTTCAATTGTGAAGGCTGCACCACCTTCAGGGCAATTCATCGCGGAGATACGACCGCCGTGAGCCGACACGATTCGCTGAACAATGGCCAATCCCAAGCCTGTGCCCGTACTCTTTGTGGTGAAGAAGGGATCGAACAGTTTGCTTAGTTGCTCTTCCGAGAACCCTGGACCGCTGTCAGCGATTTCAAGCTCAAACCCTTGAGGCCCGTCGTACGAGGTGATCACGAGGTCGCCTCCCTCGTTCATCACATCGAGCGAGTTGAGCGTCAAGTTCAGCAATGCGCGACGGAACATTTCACGGTCCGCAGTCAGCAGTGTCTCCGAGGGCACGTCGATCGTGATTTCGATGCCTTGAGCTTCGAGTTGAGGAGCGAGAGACTCACCAATCTCGTCAACCAAATCGCGAACCAGAAAGGAGCGCCAATCGGGCTCACGCTGACTGGTAAAATTCAATAGATCGTTCACTGTCGTGTCGAGGGCGGTAAACCCTGCCTCCACTTTCGTAAGGATGTCGAGACTTTCCGCATCTGAGGAAAGCCGACGTCGTAACAGACTCAAATAAAGGGTCACGGGGACCAAACTATTTCGTACTTCGTGGGCAACGTGCCCGGCCATACGCCCGAGATCTGCGAGGCGTTCTTGCCGGGCAAGCTCTCGGTTCTTGGCTTCGAGTTCATCAGTAAGTCGCGCAACTTCCCCCTGCAGCGTCTCATGAGTTTGCTGCAACCGATGTGTCGCGTCGTTCCACGCGGCAAGAATGGTTTCGAGGCTGGCATCTTCGTTGATTTCTGTGACCGCTTCGTTCGGGCTGGCTTGCGTCTCGTCCGGCGCCACCAGTCGGAGCGTGGGTTCTTCGCTGCCACATGGCACTGTGTTATCAAGTTGGAAAGCCGGATTAGTCATTCAATTAAAACTGGAGCTGGAGACTAGGAGCGTGAACGTTTTTGCGTTGTCGGTACTGTTGGAGTTGTTGCCGGCACAGCAGCGATGTTCGTTTTCTGATCCGTGCGATACTTGTTCGCTTGACGAGTCTGCTGAGCTTGATAAGCACCACGCACCTTGTTCGCTGATGCCGTGGAATTGAGTTTCGTTGCTGTTTCGTCGCGTCGAGCGGTCATCAGTCGCTCGTTGGACTGTTCGAGCGTCATTACTTCAGCGAGTAACTTCCGACAAGACTCCGCCTCCGCGGCACAATGCTGCCGAGCTGCGGGCGAAGCCCAAACCCTCGCTTCGGGATCTTGCCCGTGAAAAGGTTGCAGGGCTTGCTCAATGGCCTGGATTGCTGTGATGAGTTTCTGTTTCGTGGAGATCAGCCTAAGCAGCTCGCTCATCTGGTCTGCTACGATCAGTTGCGATTGCTTTAACCCAATAGCATGCAATTGCTGCAAACAAGTCAATCGCTTGCTCACAAGGTCTGCCAGAGTTTGGGATGATAATGGTTGCATGAGGGATTGGTTCGTGGGATCGTTACCACTTGCTCATTTGGTCGAGAATCAGGCCCCATTGCTGTCGGGTAAAGTTCGTTGCAATCCGAAAGTCAGCGTCTGCCGGCAGACGCTCCAAAACTTGTTTCGCTTGCAGCAAGGTTCCACGCGCCTTGGTTGGCTCGTTGAGGCGGCGAAAGCAGTTCGCGATCTTCACGAAGCTCTCTAAGACGAAGGGCTCGTTCTGGTAAAGGGTGGAAACGTTCGCATAGGCCTGTCGCGCTTCCTCGAATCGACGAAGATCAAACAGCACCGAGCCCTGCATCATGTAGCAATTACGAAGCAGAGTGCGATGCAGGGGATCGCTGTCGCCGTAGCCTTCCAGGGTGATCAACCGCTGAACGTCCACGTAGGCACGATGGGCTTCTTCGAGTTCGTCAGTCATCTGCTTGCGATTTTGCTGACGTTCGGCTTCCGTCTTGGCCGCGTTCAGTCTGGCCTTAGGCAGTTCTGCAGCGAGATGATGGGCGCGAGCAATCGTATAGAGAGCAAGCATTGACTGCTCGTTTTTTGGGTAGCGTTCTACCGCTTCCTGAAGTTTGTTGGTCGCTGCCTCGTAGTCGCCAATTTCGTAAAGGAGATGCCCGTAGGCAAACAGCGAGTCCCGCCACTCAGGGCTACTAGGGGTTAGTTCTTCACCGGTGAGATTGGTCCGCAGAAGCTCCAGCGATTCCTTCGATTTGCCCAGTTGTTGATGAGCTCTGGCATTTTCAAGACGTGCCTGGTAGACGACGGCGTCGCGGGGGTACATTTCCAAGCACTCGTTGAACGCCTCGATTGCTTCTTCAGGATCACGCAACGCGAGGTAGGATTGCCCCATCCTCAAGAGTGCTACGCTATTTCTGCGACGCACCTCGTGATGCAAATACTTCTTTAGGGTACGTGCCGTATTGGAATAACTCTGCCCACGGAAGTAACAGTCCGCTGCATCCCACAAGTCGTCAGGATAGTGGCGTGTGGCATAACGAATACGAGCCAAGTCTTCGTAGGCTCGTCCCGCAGCACGGAGCCGTCGACGGCCTTGTTTGCGAGTAAGGCGTGCATGCCAGCGGTCGTCGAGCAGTGATTTTTTTAGCAGTGATTCTCCCCATGCCTCCTCAGTTTTCGCGCGAAGCTCAACCAATTCTCCCTGACCGAAGACGGGATCAAACTGATCAATCAAAGAGACGGCTTCCTCAAACCGCTCAAGGTCTACGAACTCTTGGTAGGCGGCGAGCAGTCTTTTGCGGACATCCTGCAATGAGAGCAACTCGTTCACGTAGGTCGAAGGATTGCCGACGGACTCAAGGGCAGTTCGGTAGCCGCCTAGAGCCAGGTCGTAGCGACCGGCAGAGCGAAGCAAGTCGGCCTCGGCAAGTGTTGCGGCGATGCCCACCTCGGTATCACCGTACTGTTTGCTAACACGGTCGAACTGATTTGTTGCTGCGCTTTTCCTGCCACTCTCCTGGAGCGCAACTGCAATCTCATACATGGCTCGACGCGATTCGCGACTAGATCGGGTATCGTTCTTCTGAGCCTCGCGTAGCAAATCGATCGCGTTGTTCAACAACGCCTTGCGTTCGCTGTCCGTCTCCGCCATTCGCTGCGCAGTGGCGATTGCAAGACGTCCTTCGAGCACCAACTGGGCCGACGGCTTTTTGAGCTCGGGACTTGGGATACGCTGAATGACTACGCTCGCCTCTGCGATTTGCCCCAAGCGAAGCAAGATATCTGCTTGAGCCCGCAGCGCCTCAATCAGCTCTGCTTGCGATTCAGCTGTCGACGAACTCTCCGCTTTACTCACAGCAAAACCAGCATGTCGCAGCGCCTTGCGCAATCGTGGGTTTGGGCTGTCGAGATAGGCTTGGGTTAGCAACGCATGGCGTTCCGCTGCTTGGGGTGAAATACTGCCGTCTTGCGAAGCATCGAATTCCTCGCCCAAGTCTTCAAAGACTTTGATTCCTTCTTGTGGCCGGTTCCCCAGAATAAGGCTGCGACCGAGTTGATACTTTGCAGAGGCTTCTCTCTCAGGAGGCAAGCCGATCACGAGTGCTTTCTGCAGATAGCGGCTGGCTACCAGGTGCATTGCACGACTCCGACTCGCCGAGTACTCCTCGTCTGCTTTCATTGACTTGACGACACCTAATACAAATAGCGCACCGCCAAAGGAAAGCGTCTCTTCGGTCTCATTCTGAAGCTTGCCAACAATGCTGCGTGCCTGTTCGTAGCGTCCGTTGTCTAGAGCCTCATAAGCCGCTTTTAGCGTGATTCGGTCGTCGTGATCGACTGCCAGGTGAGCCAGGTAGCTCCAGATTGCAAACACCGTTCCCAACACAAAGAGGGAGCCGAATCCTACGAGCAAGGTGCGTAAGCGACTGGTCCGCATCCAGCCGATGAGCCGCTTGGGAATCGCCTTGAACTTTTCGGCCAGGGACAGACCGGTAGCGCCGTCGGTCGATTCCTTATCCGTGTTGGCAGGTTCGTCAGCCATTCAACTTCGCATTTGTAAAACTAAGCATCAGTAAGCCTCAGGACCCCGGCAAAAGGAGCCGAGAACTTGAGACAAAAGCGCGATGCTTGTACAGAAATTACAAAGAACGTGTCAATCGACGTTCAAAGAGATTGCTAGCGAACCGCGCAGCGTGGCATTCAGGCAACCGATGCGGAATGAACGCGAGCTAGCTTGCATCGCGCCTGAGCACTCTTGTCGAGAATGGCAAGCGGCGCTACGCGATCAAACGCTTTGAGGGACAGCACTCGAAGAGCTGGAACACACGAAATTCATGATCCAAGCGTTGATTTCTTCGAGCATTGGCGTGCGGAGCTCATCGCCCGCAGGAAAGTGCCGCACGTCGAGCTTCATCCCCGCGGTCCGCAGTAAGCGAACATCGCGATAGACGCTATCGACGTCGTAATGTTCGCTCTCGAGACCGTTACCCAGCATGACGGGCAGACGACGAGCCGCTTTGAAGCGACCCAAGGGAGAAAAGCCTGTTGGCATCGGCCCATTTAACGAGGCAACCCCGGCAAACCACTCGGGATGTCGCAAAGCGATCCGCAGGGCCATGGTACCGCCTGAACCGTACCCGACAACAAAGACTCGGTCCGGGTGAATGTTCTTTACCTGTTGGGCACGAGCGATGGCATCTTCGACTCGCTTAGCGGCCAGATCAATGTGTGTGGGATTCTGCCGCCAAGTGTAGAGACCGTCCTCTCCGTACATTCGATCGGTGCCACGCGGTGCGATGGCGACGTGATTTTGCAAGCTGAGACTCGCCATCACGCCGGTTAGTTCTCGCTCGCTACTACCGTGGCTATGCATCCAAACGATTAGCGGATAACGATATCCGGCCTCGTAACCCACGGGCGAAAACAGGTGATCGGTTGGCTCTTGGGCAATCCGACGCGATGGCTCAACGGTCTCGTCAGTCGTCCAAGTTGTCGGGCCTCCGTGAAATGAGGCGGCGGGAAGTTTTGAGGGAAGAGAAGCGAGAGCTGAAGACAGCATTCGATTCATATTTATCACCGGGGAGGGTCAAAGTCGGGTTATCTGTCGTCGAAGCACACAACAGGCCATCGATAATCAATCCGCGAAAGCAAGATTATTAGGCGAGGCGAGAACGGGTGTCAACGCCATTGGAGGAAGGAACACGATCAAAGATTCTTGCAAGGGCAATTTTGTCCGCGTACAACAGATTCGTAACCCGAAGCGTCAGCGAGGGGACACGCCAGCACGCATTGTCCCTCGCTTACGCTTCGGGTTACGAAATTCGCTTCTAAACGAGCCCACCCATAACTTCAACGAGCTCTTTGACGGCATCAACGCTCTTCTGAAACGCTGCTTGCTCGCTTTCAGTGAGTTCCAATTCGACGATCCGTTCGACACCGCCGTTTCCAAGGACCACGGGAACGCCGACGTAGTAGCCGCCAACGCCATACTCTTCGTCGCAATAGGCGGCACACGGGATCAGCCGTTTCTTGTCGCGGACGATTGCTTCAACCATCTGTGCTGTCGCCGCAGCGGGAGCGTAATAGGCACTGCCCGTTTTCAGGAGACCGACAATCTCCGCCCCCCCTTTGCGGGTACGGTCGATGATTTCCTCGAGCCGATCCGGTTTGATCAACTGGGTAACAGGTATCCCTCCTACCGAAGTGCAACTTGCTAGCGGCACCATCGTGTCGCCATGGCCACCCATCAGCAGGGCGGAAATGTCCTCGACACTGACTCCCAATTCCATCGCTAGAAACGTACGATAGCGAGCCGTGTCCAACACACCAGCTTGCCCTAGGACTCGTGCTGCTGGAAAACCGGTCACCTGTAGCGCCCGTTGCACCATCGCGTCCAGCGGATTGCTGACCACAATCACCACCGCATCTGGGCTGCTGCTCTTGATCTGCTCACAAACGCTGCCCATGATCTTGGCGTTGGTTGCTAGCAGATCGTCGCGGCTCATCCCCGGCTTGCGCGGGATGCCTGCGGTGACGACCACCACGTCGCTCCCAGCAGTATCGGCATAGTCATTGGTGCCCGTGATGTTCGCGTCGTAGCCCATCACTGGCGAAGCCTGCATCAGGTCGAGTGCTTTACCGCGAGGCATGTCGGCGAAGTCGCCAGGGATGTCGACGAGCACAATGTCCCCAAGCTCTGCGGCAGCACACCAATGGGCCGTGGTCGCCCCGACATTACCGGCACCAATAATGCTGATCTTTGCACGCCTCATGGCAATCGTTCTCCCAAAATGCTTATTTTCCGCAAACTGCCGAGCGATATCCGCTCACGCTGAAAAGTATCGCGCTAGCAAGAGAGTGATGCAAGGGCCCTGATTCTGTAGACAGAGTGGCGAGAAAGACTTACGAACCACGACGACACGATAGGCAGCACGCAACCACAAAACGTTGTGCTCGTCGTGTCGTCGTGGTTCAAATGGCCTAGTGCAGTTCGCTAGTTGGCTCACCAAGCCAAGCAAAACGCTCCAGCGCGGCATTCATCCCCTGTTGCAACTGCTGAGCCGATTGACGGCCTTTGAGACGTTGCAAAGGTTGCCCGTCGGGCGAAAAGAGCTGGATCGTCGGAAAACCGGAAACACCAAACTTCCGGCAGACCTTAGGCTCCGCATCGGCGTCAATCGTGATGCAGGTGAAGCGAGAGGCGAGTGCTTGCACGGCGGCGTTTCGGAAAGCGTCGTCCTCCATCTGGTGGCAGAAGGTACACCACTCGGCAGTGAAAAACATCAGGATTGGCCGACCGGTAGATTCAGCGACCTTCAGGCCGTCTTCTAGTCCGACGACGAAATCGATTCCGCCCTTGGTGACTGTCTGTGCCTGGACCTGCTGTGCTACTTGCTCCGCTTGATCAGCATTAAGCGATGCCTCCTGACATCCTAGGTTGCTGGAAGTTGAAACAATCAGAGCCAGTAGGAGAAGGAAGCGACGCATGGCGGTGAAGTGCTAGCAGAATTTGTGATGGTTTTGGGCGCAGTGTATTTGTCGTATCGCCAGTGTGGGCCTCTCGCTTCACCATTTTGCATAGGTCTTTTCGCGCACTCGCCCTAGACGCCGGTCGCTTGCATTTCTACGATCCGCGACCCACCACGATGGATTTGCTTCGTGATGGATTTCAGCGTTTGGGGGAACGCAAAGTGGTTTTGCTTTCCGGAGTAAGCGTTGGCCTCAAACGCGCTGACAAATTCGACGACAACTAGTGCGGGTTGGATAGCACGTGCGCAGGATCTCATCCTGCCGGTGGCCATTATTACCAGCGTGCTGGTGATTCTCGTGCCGCTGCCGACTCCGTTGATGGACGTGTTACTGGCGGCGAACATCACCGTGTCGGTGATCATTCTGCTGACGACGATTTACGTTGCCACTCCGCTTGAGTTTAGCATCTTCCCTACGTTGCTCCTGGCAACAACGCTTGCGCGGCTCGTACTCAATGTTGCTACGACTCGGCTGATCCTGACGCGAGCAGCCATTGATGGCGAGGGAGCCGCGGGCGGTGTCATCACGCAGTTCGCTCAGTTCGTTGCCGGCGATCAAATCGTCGTCGGGCTGATCATCTTCATCATCATTGTGCTGATCCAGTTCGTGGTGATCACCAAAGGTGCCACACGAATTAGTGAAGTAGCTGCACGTTTTGCACTCGATGGGATGCCGGGCAAACAGATGGCGATCGACGCTGATCTCAACGCGGGCATCATCGACGAGAAGGAAGCCCAAGCACGTCGGGAGGAAATCACCCAACAAGCCGACTTTTACGGGGCGATGGATGGTGCCAGTAAGTTTGTCCGAGGCGACGCAATCGCCGGCATCATGATCACGGTCATCAACGTGGTCGGCGGGCTCATTATCGGCATGGTGAGCTACGGCATGTCGATGAGCGAAGCGGCAACGCTCTTTACGCAACTTACGATTGGCGACGGCCTGGTCAGCCAGGTTCCGGCGTTTCTCGTTTCGCTGGCCGCTGGTTTGCTGGTCACACGTAGCACACAGAAAAGTAACCTCCCGCAAGAGTTCCTCGGGCAACTCTTTTCGCGACCGCAGGCCTTGGCCGTTACTGGGGCGTTTCTCGCCGTCCTCGTGACAACCGATTTGCCGCGAACTCCACTGCTGATGCTTGGCGGTGCGTGTATCGGCATGTCACGATTGCTGACCAAGAAGGAAAGCCTGGCCGAGGCGCAAGCTGAGAGCGAAGCGAACGCACCCGATGAGCCCGCCGAAGAACGGATCGAAGACTACCTCACGGTCGATCCGATGGAAGTCGAAGTCGGCGTCGGCTTGATCCGCTTGGCCGATCCGAAACGAGGCGGCGATCTGCTGGACCGGATTCAACGGGTCAGGCAAAGCGTCGCTAGCGAAATTGGCATCATCATGCCAAAGGTCCGCATCCGCGATAACATGCGGCTGGACCCGAACGAGTACCTCATCAAGATTGCCGATCTGGCGGTCGCCCAAGATCGCGTCGAACCGGGGCAGCTTTTGGCGATTGACTCGGGCGTCACCACAGGGCAGGTTGACGGTATCCCCACCAAAGAGCCCGCTTTTGGCGCCGACGCGAAGTGGATTCACCCCTCGCTGCAAGACGAAGCGGAAATGCACGGTCACACGGTGGTTGAGCCGAGCGCGGTGATCGCCACGCACCTCACCGAAGTTTGCCGTAAGTATGCCGACGAGATTCTCACACGTGACGCCACCAAGCATCTGGTTGATGAGCTCAAACAAACGCAGCCGGCAGTCGTTGAGGAATTAATCCCCAACGTCATGTCACTTGCTGAAGTGCAGAGCGTCTTGCATTCGCTGCTGAAGGAACAAGTCTCCGTCCGTCAACTCGGCATCATCCTAGAGACTCTCGGTGACTGGGCTCCACGCACGAAGGACCCCGTGCTGCTGAACGAATACGTCCGCCATCGTCTGGCCCGCCAGATTTGCACGCGTTACCGCGATGCCGATGGTCAGCTACACGTGATCGCCATCGACCCAGCGATGGAAGATCGCATCCGCGCCGGGTTCGAGCACAACGACCGCGGGCTGTTCATCCGGATGTCACCTCAAGCCGTCGAGGCCACCTGCACGGCAATCAACACGCAACTCAACAAACTCACTGAGTTAGGCCACACGCAGATCATCTTGGTTAGCCCGCAAATCCGAGCGGCGATGAAGCGGATCGTCGAAAACCACTTACCGCAGCTTGTCGTGCTGAGCTTTAACGAAGTCACCAGGGACACCAAAATTGTCACGCTCGGATTAGCAAGCGATACGTAAGAAACACGATATGGAAATCAAAACCTTCAAAGCAAAAACAATGCAGCAGGCGCTCGATCTCGTGCGTACTGAACTGGGCCCCGAGGCCAAGGTGCTGCATACGCGGGAACTGAACGCAGGACTCGTGAAGCGAATGCTACTGGGTCGGCAGTATGAGATTGCTGCCAGTCCAGCAGTACGAGCTAATATTCAAACAGAAGTGGTAGGAGTGAGAACTGGGGGCTCGCAGGGCTCGTCCCCAGCCATCCAGTTGGGAGAGTTACCTTCTGAAACTCCTGTGGAAGAATTCACTGCCGACTACCGTGAGATTTATCGCGAAAACCTCCGACAGGCAGACCAACGCGTCGCGGAATTACAGGCAACCATTGATCGACTTGAAGCAGAACGCGACGCGGCGACCACCGAGCACGTGGCCCAAGCGGAGTTGCCAGCTCAGTTGTTCGAAGTCTATTCGCAGCTCGTTGAAGCCGATCTTGATCCGGCCGTTGCCCGTAATTTGATCGAACAGGTTCGTGATGACCGAAGTGTTGATTTGCGATCGACGCTCGCCGTACGGGCACGAATCGCACGTACGATCGAAGAAGAACTCACGGTCACCGGGCCGATCGCACCAGGGAACTCTCGTCCCAAGATCGTCGCTTTGGTAGGGCCAACCGGAGTCGGCAAGACGACGACGATCGCCAAACTTGCCGCAGAGTACCGCTTGAAGAGAAACCTTCGCGTCGGCCTGATCACGGTAGACACTTACCGGATTGCTGCCGTCGACCAGTTGAGTACCTACGCGGAGATCATCGACCTGCCCATGGAGATCGTCTCCACTCCGCTTGAAATGAGAGCCGCAGTTGAGAATTTGGTGGACTGCGATCTGATTCTTCTCGACACCGCTGGGCGTTCGCCGCGCGACGAAACGAAAATCCCCGAGCTACAAACCGTTCTCACGGAAGCCAGCCCCGACGAAGTGCAACTAGTGCTCAGCGCTGTGAGTAGTGGTCCCAGCCTCATCGCCACGGTCGAGCGTTTTGCCCCGGTGGGGATCACTTCGCTAACGATAACCAAGCTCGACGAGGCTCACACTCTGGGTAACGTTCACACGCTAGCGCAAGCTTCGGGACTGCCGCTGAGTTACGTCACCAATGGACAAAACGTTCCCGATGACATTCGCGTTGCCGAACCGCGTGAACTCGCGATGGCAATTCTAGGTATGCATGCGGAGTTTGCTGCGTAAAGCTTTTCTCGGGCGTTCCGTGCGAGACGTAGCTCGCGGGCTAGCTCAGCAGTGGTGCCTAAATCTTACTTCATAGATCTTGCTTCTTCCTTTATTAAATGCCTGACCAAGCGACACAACTTCGCCGACTGATTCGCGATGTGAAAGCGAATGCCTCGCCTCGTGTAGCGCTGCCTCCGCTCGTCGCTGTGGCGTCGGCTCAGGAGAAAGTCGATACCGCGGAAATCGCTTTTGAGTTAGCGGCTGCCCTTGCTGCGATGCACCGTCGCGTTCTGCTGGTTGGTGCAGATGCCTCCTACTGCCGCCCGAATGTCAACGCATTCCTTTCCATTGCTGCGGTCAGCGAGACAAAAAATCTTCTTCAATTGCATGAAGCGGGGCATCTGCCTGTAAGTGAAAACACGGAGATGATACTCGTCGACGCAGAAGACTTAGCGGAGGCTCATTGGATCAGGCACGCCCGTCAAATCGTGATAGCCATACCGCCGTCCTCCAGAGCGGTTGTCGAAAGCTATACCTGCGTGAAGAAGCTCTCCAACGCGGGAGTCGTGAACCACGAGAAGATTCGGCCCGTGCTATCCGATTATGTCCCCAGAACGGTTGCTAGCAAACTCTTGAAACAGTTTGACAGCACTTGCAAACAGTTTCTGAACTTGAGAGTCGCTGACGGGTTTGTCCTCGCAGGCGTCGATCGGCAACAGACTTTGCAAGCCTCGGCTGCATTAGCTCACGAGCTAGCTATCGAGTGTTTAGCCACCAATGTGTCATTCCGACAGGTGTCTCAGCACCGGAGGAATCCGGCTTGCAGAAGAGTTGGCTCAACCTGAGATCAAACCAGATTCCTCGGTCGCTGGAAGCTCGGTCGGAATGACACATAACGTGAAAAACGAATAATCCAAAAAAATTCACAAATCGATTCAACCCCATCCCACTTGAATGACGAAGGAGAATAGTAGTCGACCCGGCGTGGACGTCACTGTTAATCTGCGACGACTACAGCAAGTTTAACGAAGCTTTGAATTGAGCTCATTCGTTAGCTGCGAAAACGCCGGGCAACACCGCCTGAGGAAGCTGCTCCAGTGGCCACCAAGTACGGAACTGTATTGGCACTGACAGCGTTGGCCGTGGTCCTGATTCGCTCGCTGAGAGGCGCGGCGAGTTTCGACACGGCAATCACGACGGCGGCATGCTGGATGGCACTGTTGGGTGCCGTCGGCGTGGTCGTGGGCATCATCGCCCAGGCCACGATCGACGAATCCGTCCGACTGCAGATGGAAAAGCAGTTGGCGGAACTGTCGAAAGACACCAGCACGCAAAGCAACTAATCTCAAAACAATAAAACATACGGCGAGAAGGATTCTCGCTAGCCAATCCGACTCGCACGCTATTCTGCCTCTGCGAGTTTGGAAAGATCACGGAGGATTGCATGGCACTTGTGGCTGCACGACAAAAGATGGCCCCCCAGGAAGAGATCGACCTGGTTTGGGACGAATACAAGCGAGATCCCAGCAGCCGCGAGTTGCGCAATCGATTGGTGGAGAATTACCTCCCGCTAGTAAAATACAATGGCGAACGCATCTGGTCGCGTTTGCCTGATGGCGTCGAACTCGACGATCTGATCTCCGCCGGTGTGTTCGGCCTGATGGATGCGATCAAAGCCTTTGATCGCTCCCGCGGCGTCAAGTTCGAGACCTACTGCGTTCCGCGTATCCGCGGGGCGATGCTCGACGAGCTCCGTAGCATGGACTGGGTGCCTCGTCTGGTTCGCTCCAAGGCGAGCAAGCTGGCAGCCGCCGTGAAGAAGCTGGAAACCGAACATGGCCGCAGCCCCACGATCCATGAACTGGCCGCCCATATGGAAATGAGCGTGCCTGACCTTGAGAAGATGGTCCAAGAGGCAAACGCTGTCGGCCTAATCAGCCTCAACAAAAAGTGGTACGAAACGGACAGCTACAAGGATGTCCGCGAGATCGACATTCTCGAAGACAAGAAGGGCGAAGACCCGACCCGCCGGATCCAAAAGTCCGACCTCATGCGGCTTGTCACCAAGGGCCTGAATCGCAACGAACGGCTCATCATCATTCTCTACTACTACGAAGAAATGACGATGAAGGAAATCGGCGCGACGCTCGACCTGAGCGAAAGCCGCGTGAGCCAAATGCACTCAGCGATCGTGAGCCGCCTGCAGGGCCAACTGGGCCGCCGCCGGCCTGAGTTCGGGACCTGAGTGTCGAGCTAAGCAAAAATTAATCGAACAAGCTGCGGTGCGTTCTTCGCCCCGCAGCTTTTTTTGTTGCGTCAAGAAGTGGGCAGGGGCAGTCGACAGTCTCGTTTGTTAAACCAACGAAACTGCCTACTGCCCCCTGCCGACTGCCCACTATCTCCACTTCTTCCTTGACTTCTGTGCCGCTGCACGGTGCAATAGTAGTAGAGAAACCGTACGAATTCAGGGGCTCGCACGGTTTCGCCCCCCTGCAAGGGGCTCAGCTAGGAACAGAGCGGGGTGCCTCCCTGCCAGGCTCACATGAAGCGTACTTCTCAATACAGTTTCTCAGTTCAACGCCGCGCGCTGACTCTGGTGGAAATGCTCGTTGGCATGGCCATCACGCTGATCATGATGGCCGCTGTGGTGAATTTGTTCGCCAACGTCTCCGGCGGTGTCAGTAATCGCCGTGCCGCGATCGAAATGAATGGCACCCTCCGTCAAGCCCGCGGCCTGCTGCAGCGCGACCTCGCAGGGGCGACTTGCCCAGGTGTCCCATGGCAGAATCCCGAATCAGGTAACGGGTACATCGAGATCATCGAAGGACGTTACTCGGATCGCAATCCCAGCTCTTTGGTCGATGGCAACGCTGGAAATGGCGAACTCGATTACGCCACTTCGATCATTCCCGGCACTCAGGTGGGCAATGGCCTGGCGGATGCGGTCACTGACGGAGGCGGACTAGGCGACCATGACGACATTCTTGCCTTGACGGTGCGAAGTGATAACGAGCCGTTCGTTGGACAAGTGAACGGGGTCACGGTTGAATCAAATCTTGCCGAGGTGATTTGGTACTCTGTCGAGAATCCGACCAATGGTTCGCTCGGCGAGCCGGGACTGCGCACCGTGTATCGCCGCGTGTTATTGATCGCACCTTGGGTGGGTCCACTCCAGCTTTCATCAACTGCCCCGATCATCACGCGAAATCCCGTCGACTTTTTCCAGAGGAACGATATCTCGGCTCGATTCGATACAACTACCGACACCTGGATACCCAATACGCTGAGCGATCTTACTAAGCGTGAGAATCGAGCAATGCGTGCCGAGGCTTCCTTGTTTCCTCACGTATTCGTTTCCGAAGGAAGGGGATACGCAGGCGCGCCTACGATCAGCCTTTCACGCAACGACTTCGGTACCATCACGAATCCCCAAGACGCAGCTGCACAAGCCAACTATTATTCACTGAACGGGAATCCAGTTTTTGTGAGCGGATACAACGTCAGTGTCGGCGGGCGCTATGCTTCTCCTCCGATTGTTGCAGTCTCTCCAGGCTCCGGCACTTTGGCCGAAGCGGCAACTGCCCGACCCGTTATGCGGGCGATCGAGCAAGGAGCGGGGGCAAACTCCGATGTGCTTACTCTTGCATCGCTAACTCATGGTCCCGCACCCTACTATGGGGATCGCGAGGGGGAAGATGTCGTTCTGAGCGATATCCTGGCGTGGGATTTGCGAGTCTTTGATCCAGGCGCACCGCTCGTCACGACAGCCGGAGTGGTTTTAGAACCGTCCGATCTTGGCTGGTATGTTCCGACCGCACTGAACGATGTCGTTGGATTTGGTGCGTATGTTGACCTCGGTTGGGGTGACTTGGACAAGAGCAGTAATATCACCACCGCTGAGAACTATCAGCCCCCAAGCAACTTGCCCCGACCACTCTTTCGACTCCCCCGCAACGCACGGCAGTTTACTGGGTACCCATGTGTTTACGATACTTGGTCCACTCACTATGAGTCAGATGGACTCGATCAAGACAATAGAGACGGGGACTTAGACCTACAAGCGGTTAACGCTAACGGAATTCCGTTAGGGTATTTCACGGGTGAAGACGAAGGCACCGATGGTTTTGACAACGACAATGCGAATGGTGTTGACGATGCCCTCGAACGAGAAACCTCTCCCCCGTACGACGTCAAGCTTCCCGCCGTGAAAGTCATCATGCGAGCCTACGAGCGCGACTCACGGCAAATTCGTGAGACCTCGGTGACGCAGTCTTTCCAATAGCCCAGTGAGATTCGCCCGCGATCTACGCATCGCGGAAATGATGGACCAATTCCTCGCTCACTCTTTCCGACTACGCCACCCTTGGGAATGCGAGCAAAAAGACGCATCGACTTGCTGGTCGCGCGGGTTTCACAAACCGACCGGGCTGGAACCGAGTGATCGGCTTTGGCTGGTTGTCTCCGGTTTGCCCATGGGTTGCTCTGTCAGCTTGAATGGCCAAGAACTTCCAGCGCCTGACGCGGACAAGCCAGGGCAGTATGAGGTGACGGAATTTCTCGGCGATTCCAACCGCGTTGAGATTCTCGTCCCGGGCATGACGGACCAAGAGGTGAAGTTTCCCTACGACGTGCGACTGGGCATCATGGGCTACGAATGAATAGGACGCGGAAAAACGCGGATTGAGCAGATCACGGCGGATTATAGTGAGCGGGTTCAAGCCAACCGCATGCCTTACTCTTTTCTGTTAGAATCTGCGTTGAGCCGCCCAATCGGCTTTTATCCGCGTTCCATTCCTCACCTTAAAGATCGTCATGCTCTCACACCGCACGTACTCTATTTGTTGTTTGCTACTTTTGACTTGCTCACTTGCTTACTCGAAAGAGACGCAACTCGACGACAACCAACTCACCGCGGAACAAATCGCCCAAGGCTGGCTCTCCCTCTTCGACGGTGAAACCCTCTTCGGCTGGAAGCACACAAGCGATGCCAACTGGCGTGTCGAGAACGGCGTCATCAAAGTCGACTCGGGGAAGCAAGGCTGGCTGATGACGACCAGCCAATTCGCGGACTTTGAACTCATTCTCGAGTATCGCTGCCCGAAAGAAACCAACAGCGGGGTCTTTCTGCGTTCAACTCTGAACCCTAAAGACCCCGAGAAGGATTGTCTGGAAGTCAACATTGCTCCGCCGAGCAATAAGTTTCCTACCAGCTATCTAGTCGCACGCCGTTCCCTTTACGACAAAGAACTGCCGCGTACGGAAGAACTGAAAGATGGCCGTACCGTGCAGCTCGATCCCTGGGATGGCCAGTGGCATGAATTGAAGATGAAAATCATGCGGATGCCCAATCAGAAGACCTCTCGAGCGCTCCTCGCGACGCTGCTCGATGGCGTTCCGCAAGGGCTGGCGACGGTCAACGAGCCAACCCACGGGCATATCGGGTTACAGTTTCGCGAGGGTAGCATCGAATTCCGCAACATTCGTTTACGTCCGCTTCAACTAGAAGCGATTTTCGATGGACAATCACTTGCCGGCTGGAACAAGGATAAGGCCGAGGCAAGCCGGTTTGAGATTACTGACGACGGCGAGCTCCGCGTCCTCGATGGCCGCGGCCAGTTGGAGAGCAAAAAATCCTACGGCGATTTTCTACTCCAGCTCGATTGCCGCGTCGATGGCGACGGCCTGAACTCAGGCGTCTTCTTCCGCTGCATTCCAGGCGACTTCATGATGGGCTACGAATGTCAGATCAGTAACGCGATGAAAGACGGCGACCCCACCCAACCCGCCGACTGCGGCACCGGCGGCATCTTCCGCCGCCAGAATGCCCGCCGTATCGTGGCGAAAGACCGCGAGTGGTTCACGATGACGCTGCTTGCCAACGGACCCCATATGGCCTCGTGGACAAACGGCTACCAAGTGAGTGATTGGACCGACACTCGCGAGCCGCACGAGAACCCACGAAAGGGCCTCCGCTTAGAGCCCGGTACGCTGGCCATTCAAGGGCACGATCCAACAACAGATATTCGGTTTAAGAACATCAGGATTGTTGAGTTTCCAGAGAAGAAATAGGACGCGGAAGAACGCGGATTGGGCGGATACGAAATCGTCCCGGAGGGACGGAACGTTAATAGCCCCGGGATAAATCCCGGGGCTATTAACGCGTGCCGCTTGCCACTCGATTGACTCCGAACCAAAATACTGAATTCACGCTCTCTCAGATAATCACACCCCCCACCTACGCTCACACACAGAAAGATCGTTTCGATGCCTAGTTGCGTTTTGGCTTATTCCGGCGGCTTGGATACCTCCGTCATTCTTGGTTGGCTGCAGGACGAGGGCTACGACGTCCACGCCGTGTACGTCGATCTCGGTCAGCCTTGCGAGGACCGCGAGGCAATCATGAAGAAGGCCACCGACAACGGCGCAGTCTCCGCGCGGCTGATCGATGCCCGTGAGGAGCTCTGCCGCGACTTCGCGTTTCCCGTGTTGCAATGGCAAGCCAAGTACGAAGGTATCTATTTGCTGGGGACTTCAATTGCCCGACCGTTGATCTCGAAGATCTGCCTCCAAGTCGCGCGTGAAGTTGGCGCAGTTGCCTACGCTCACGGTGCTACCGGGAAGGGGAATGATCAGTGCCGTTTTCAGTTGGCTGCTGAAGCACTCGACCCAAATGTAAAAATCATCGCTCCTTGGCGAATCGAGGAATTTCGTAATAAGTTCCCCGGTCGGACCGAAATGATCGACTACTGCGATGCCAAGAAAATCCCTGTGAAGGCGTCCATCGAAAAGCCGTACAGCTCTGACGAAAACTGCCTGCACATTAGCTACGAGGCCGGCAAGCTGGAAGACCTCACCGTTAATGGAGTCGAAACCGTCGACTTCGGCATGGGTGTCTCGCCACAGGAAGCGCCGGACAAAATCGAAGAAGTCACCATCGGTTTTGAGGCAGGCGTGCCCGTATCGGTCAACGGACAGGCGAAGTCGCCGCTGGAATTGGTCGAAACGCTCAACGAAATCGCTGGACGCAACGGCGTGGGTCGGATTGACATTGTCGAGAACCGTTTCGTCGGCATGAAAAGCCGCGGCGTTTATGAATCGCCGGGCATGACGGCTCTCTACGCCGCCCATCATTGCCTGGAAGAGTTGACGCTCGACCGCGATCTCGTCCACCTCCGCGATCAGCTCGCCCCCGTCGTCGCGGAGATGGTCTACTACGGCTTCTGGTACGTCCCCAAGATGGATGCGTTGCTCGCGTTCATCAAGGAAGCCCAGCAGCCAGTGACCGGCGAAGTAACGCTAGGCCTCTACAAAGGCAACGTGATGATCCACAGCCGCACCAGCCCAAACAGCCTCTACGATGCGGAGATCGCCAGCATGGAAGGCGGCGGCAGCTACGATCAGACCGACGCGGAAGGATTCTTGAGGATCATGGGGCTGCCAAGTCGGGTGGCTGGAACCGTTCGACCTCGAGAATATTGATCGCAACAAAGTCTCGCGCAGAGTCGCAGAGACGCAGAGCTTCAACTTCAATTCTTAGTAGCAATAGAACCTCTCGAATGCGGTGCAAAGACGAATTCCCTCACGGCTTGACCAACTGACCACTGCGCCTCCGCGTCTCTGCGCGAGACAATCATGTATCTCTTAGAGAATCCCGTCCTCCAACGTGAGCTCGTCTCGAACCTCCGCATGACACGGAGCTTCGTCTTGCTGGCGGCTTATGTCGGGCTTTTGGGTCTTCTGGTTTACGCCGCATGGCCGGGCGAGCAGAAGCTCGACCTTGCGCGGCCGGAGAAGGCGCAGGAGTTGGTCAATCTGTTCTTCTTCGGGCAGTACCTTCTCGTCTCCTTGATGACGCCCAGCTTTGCGGCCGGGGCAATTACCGGCGAGAAGGAACGCGAGAGCTTTGAGATGCTGATGGCCTCTCCCATCAAGCCGGGAGCAATCGTCCTGGGCAAACTGGCGGCGTCGCTCACACATTTGGCCATCCTGATGGTGTGCTCACTGCCGATCGTGATGCTCTGCTTGCCGTTGGGTGGTGTTTCGCTCTATGAGGTTTTCGCTGCGTACTTTGCGATGGTTACCTCGGTGGCGCTCTTTGGCATGATCTGCCTCTGGTGCAGCAGCTTCTTCGGTAGGACGAGTGCCGCCCTCGTGGTGAGTTATTTAATCATTCTGCCCTTAGTTATGGTTGGAGTATTGATTTGGCAAGCCTTTCAACAGAACGCTTCCTTGCGACTGCTGATATTCACCACTGTAGCGCCTATCGCATGCGGTTCGGTCGCAGTTCTACTGTGGTACGACATTACACGACGCCTCCTAAGTGCCCAAGACTTGGGAACCGAGGGAAAACAAACGATCGACCTGGAGACTGAAGCCAAGGAAGCCGTCGGGCTCTACATCAATCGCGAAGATTGGCCCGATCGGATGTTTGCTCCACCAAAGCGGACGACTTTTCTGGAAGAGAAGGCCAATCCGATCTACGACAAGGAGATCCGCAGCGAAATATTCAGTCAAGGAACACTCATGCTGCGACTGGTGATCCAGATCAGCATGTTTCTGGCGTTGTTCGTCATGGCGGTCTGCTTGTATCTCTATCCGCAGCATGCGGCTTGGTACATCGCTTACGTCTTGATGTTTAACCTGCTCGTCGGCCCCGTCTTCTCCGCTGGCAGCATTACCAGCGAACGCGAACGACAAACGCTCGACCTCTTGCTGACAACGCTGATCACCCCTTGGCAGATGCTTTGGGGAAAGTTGTTCTCGGGGTTGCGAGTCTCCTCCGTGCTGACAGGTTTTCTGCTCTGGCCGGTCGTTCTCGCGTGTATTCTGCCGAGTGACTACTGGTCGAACCTGCCCACGATGGGCGGGTACCTACTGATTGTCGCGGCGTGTGCGATCACGACGGCAATGGTTGCTCTGTTCTGTTCGACACTGTTCCGCAAGTCGGCAACCGCCCTGATGGCTTCCTACTTGATTCTGGCGACGCTGTTCCTAGCCCCCTCGGCTGCGAATGTGTTCACGGACACTTTTTTGCAGGATAGCGATGCCGACAGGATCGCTGAACTCACCCAGATCACCAGCCCCTTCGCGGCAAGCTTCAACCTACCGCTGAACGTTACCACCAAAGATCGAAGTGGCAAAGAGACGGCAGTCAGCAATGTCGACCGCATCGATGTGCGGATCTTCTGGGGTTACCTCGGGTTTAGTTTGCTGCTCAACGGAGGTTTGCTGCTTGCAATGAGCTGGCTATTTAACGTGCGCTGGCGTGTCTCCGAGTGAGTTCACAGTTACGCCTTGAGGCGGCCCAACGTTTGCCCAATCCCTCACGCTCTATCAAAGCCGCCTGAAGGCGGAACTACAGGCAATCATGATCATCCTACTATCCCCTGCAAAGACACTCGATTTTGAGAATACGGCATCGACCGACGAATCGACGAAACCACATTTCCACTCACAGGCAAATCGCCTGGCGGAAGAAGTCGGTAAGTGTTCGATAGCTGAGCTTTGCAAGCTGATGAGTGTCAGCGAGAACCTTGGAAATCAAGTCCACGGCTTTTTTTCTGAGTGGTCGAACCGATACAACGTGAAGCGAGCCAAGCAAGCAATCTATGCTTTCAGGGGTGATGTCTATCGGGGTTTCGAGGTCGATACCGCCGACGAGGAGACGATCGAGTTCGCTCAACAACACCTGAGGATTCTTTCCGGCCTCTACGGTTTGCTCCGCCCGCTAGATCTCATGCAACCCTACCGCTTAGAGATGGGAACTGATCTCAAGGGAGAACACGGCAAGAACCTCTACGAACATTGGAGGGACTCAATAGCGAAGCTCATTGACGAAACCTTGGATGATCATGGCAATCCATTGCTCATCAATCTCGCTTCGCAAGAGTACTTCACGGCTGCTAAAGCAGGAACGTTCGACTGCGAGTTGGTTACTCCCGTCTTCAAGGAATTCCACAAGGGCAAGTACAAAGTGATGAGCTTTCTCGCTAAAGTTGCCCGTGGCTCGATGGCGCGGTGGATATGCGAAAAGCGTGTTGACACTGTCGCTGGCTTGAGACGTTTCCGAAAAGATGGATATGAGTACAACGCTGACATGTCGAGCGACACGGAACTGGTATTCAGTCGCGAGAAGCGTCCGTAACGCACATTGCGGTTTTAGCGTATGCTCTCTCGCTTGACGTTGGTAGCAGTACTGTGCGATGATCGAAGCTCTAGCGAGTCTTCCGTCCTTCTGAGAGCTAATCATGTCTCAACCGCCGACTGACCCGAAACAGCCGACGCGAGACGAGCTTGACCTATTGCTCTATCAGTCCCGCATCGATCGCCCGGTGCGGATGAAAATCCCCGAGCTCAACCGCGAGGATCGCCCTCGCCATGTGATTTTCGGGCGGCAGTTTAGCGTGGACATGCTGGAGAGCCTCGCTTGCACCGCGGACGAGATTCGGCAAATCTCCAAGAGCCGTGATGGGCAAGATTTCCTCATCAATTTGCTCCACCACAAGCGAGCGATGCTGTACTTCACGCAGCCCTCGACGCGGACGTTCCTCTCCTTCATGTCGGCCTGCCAAATTCTTGGTATTACTTGCAACGAAGTTCGCAATCCGGAGACCTCTTCAGAAACCAAAGGCGAAACACGCTTTGACTCGCTGCGGATGTTCAGTAGTTACTTCGACTTGATCATTATGCGGAGCCCAGTGGCGCGGCTGGCTGAGTCGTGTGCTTACCTGATGAATGACCTGGAACAATCTGGCAACCGCAGTGTCCCGATTATTAACGCTGGTTCGGGAGCTGATCAGCACCCGACGCAGGCGTTGCTCGACATCTACACCTTGCAACGCACGTTTCAATTCATCGACCCGCGTGATTCGCCAGTCGCCAATCGCTTCGATCAGTTGAGCCGTGATTATCCCGATTTGACGAAGGGTCTCTCAAATAAGGTCTACGCCTTCTGCGGTGACATTGGTCGGGGGCGAACTGTTCGATCGCTGGCAACGCTGCTGGCTCACTATGAGAATGTCACGCTCGTGTTTGTGGCTCCCGACCATCCGACCTTGGTACTGCGGGATGATCTGCGACAGCAACTGCTCAGACAGAACGTCAAAACAATTGAGGTCGACTCGTTTGAATCTCCAATCGATGGCAAGCCGCTGATCGAACAGCTTGATGCTCTCTATATGACGCGGATTCAGAGCGAGCACAATAACCCAAAAGATGAAGAAGCGTTCGCAAAGATCAACTTTGATCGCTACAAGCTCACGCCTGATCTCGTGGCACGGATGAAACGCTTTGCCCCAATCCTCCATCCGTTCCCTCGAGACCAACACTTCGGCGAGATTCCGACCGAAATTGACGACGACCCACGGGCGATGTACTTTCGTCAGGCGCGTAACGGGATGTGGTCACGGGCATCTCTTCTGGCACACGTTTTTGGTGTCGAGCATCAGATCACCCGCTTCTTCCGTGATCAGTACAGCGATTGGCACGGGACTGCTGGAGCCGCCGAGGCCAATGTCATTCGATGACAATCTGATTCGATGACAGAACGCATTGCCCCAAGAAACGCGTCATGCCCCTGATTATCGACGGCTACAATCTACTCCACCAAGCGGGTATTTTTGGGCGCGGGCGGGGCGGGAGCAGCCTGCAACGATCGCGGGAAGCATTATTACGGTTTCTAGCCGCGTCGATTGAACCGGCTGAGCTGCTCCGAACGACCATCGTCTTCGACGCCGCCGAAGCGCCGCCAGGTCTGCCACGCACGCTCACGCACGAGGGGATGACCGTGCGTTACGCCTCTGAGTATGAAGATGCCGACGCACTGATCGAAGAGCTGATCGCAGCGCATCATTCCCCCCGATCACTAACAGTCGTCTCTAGCGATCACCGATTGCAGCGAGCCGCCCGAAGACGACGGGCCAACTTCATCGATAGCGATCACTGGTATGCCGGGCTCGTACGCGACCGACAACAGGCTCGTGAGAAGAGCCTCAAGCCGACGGTTTCTAAGCCCACAGGCAAGTTATCTGCAGCAGAGGTGCAGTACTGGCTCGACCTGTTTCTCGTTGAGGAGTTTGATTCTCCAGAGGAAGAGGCGACCAAAGAAGAAGAACGGCCATTGGAGAACCCCTTTCCGCCAGGGTACGCCGACGACTTGTTTGATGATGAATACGACGATGGTTAGCCGCCGAGCTTGCTCGGCGGCTAACTCTTTGGATTATCGGGAAGCCTGACGGTAAAGCTCGTTCCTCCTCCGATCTCGGGCGACTCGACTTCCACCGTTCCACCATGTTCGGTGACGATTCGCCAGCACTTCGACAAACCGAAACCGAGTCCTCGCCCTGCTTCGCGGCCTGAATAGAAAGGCTCGAATAGGTGCTTCCGCACATCAGCGGGGATCCCTGGTCCGTCGTCAGTTACTGTGATTCGTGCCGATCCATCCGCCTGCTCCGCTGACACGGTAACGTTGCCGTCAGTACCAATCGCTTCAATGGCGTTACGAACCAGGGCACTAATTGCCACGGTCAGTTGAGAACGATCCGCGTTTAGAGCAAACGGCTCAGCAATATCTTTGATGGTAATCTCGATTCCCCGCTCTCCACAGACTTCTTGGGACTCCGCATAAGCCCCCTCAAGCATTTCGCTAACATCGAACACTTCATAAACGAGTGCAGGAGGCCGGGCGAAGAGCATCAAGTCAGAAATCATCTCATGCGCACGCAACGCTTGCTGATTGATTGCTTCCAAGGTGCGGCGTTTATCAGGATCGGTTTCATCGCGAAGTAATGCCTGCGCACGTGCTGAGATGTTGGCCAACGGATTGTTGATTTCGTGGCTCGCCCCGTAAGCGAGTTCCTTCATCGCGTCGAGCTTCGCTTGCTCGAGCTGCCTCTCAAACTCTTTTTCATCAGCGTTCATGAGGTCACTGGGATCAGCAGCGCATAAAGAACCCCTAGCTTGCGCTAGGGGCTAGGTGTCTCAGCCTAAGTCGTCTTATCACTCTTAATTTGCGTTCGCCGCTTCGATTTCCAAAAGCTGGCAGACTCTCGCGATTAGTGCATCCACGTCGAATGGCTTCTTCATGAAGTCATTCGCCCCGGCGTCACGGAGCTCTTGGATCTTATCCGCTTCGACCATGCCAGAGATACAGATCACCTTCACTTCGTCCATGCTCTTTTGGCTGCGAACCAAGCGGCAGACCTCTTTGCCGTTGATGTCGGGAAGCATCACATCAAGGACAATCAGGTCCGGAGTGAACTCCTTGATCTGCATCCCCGCGCCGAAGCCGTTGTTGACGCTGCGAACCTCAAAACGGCCATCACGCTCCAGAGCGTCGACGATCAGCTCGACGAGATCTTCGTCGTCGTCGACCACGAGTACCTTGCGTTTGCCGCTATCGAGCGCGTCGGTCGGGATGCCGTTATCACGCATGAACGCATAGAGCTGCTCACGTGGAATGCGGCGGAAGCGGCTGCCAGGGACTCGAAATCCCTTGAGCTGCCCCGAGTCGAAGCAGCGGATGATCGTCTGCTGGCTCACCTTGCAGATTTTCGCTGCTTCGCCAGTAGTAAAAACGGTTTTCATGACGAAACCACCTCTCTCCTTAGTCGATGGTTGGGGGCTGTTATCTGGATGCCGCCAGTGAGTCGTGGGTTTGGTCGCTAGTTACGGTTGTTCGCGAAGGGCTTACAAGAACCCCAGGCATGCGTAAATCCTCAATCTTTCCGGTGTCAACTCAAAGTGGCGAAGCTGTTTAGACGGTAATTTTCACCGGAATCGCCAAAAGCCCCTGAATTGCCAATTGCGGAATTATAACGGGCTGAGAAGCTGCGTCAACATTGGTTCATTTAACCTAAACGAAAGCCAAATATACACTTGTGTCGAATTGATAGCTCAAACCGCGATTTTCTTGATTTCGTCGGCGTCGCTAGCCTAGCGATCTAAGTAGACCATCAACAAGGCAATATCCGCAGGCGTCACGCCACTGATACGGCTGGCCTGCGAGAGATCTGCCGGCTGAATGCGGCTTAGTTTTTCTTTCGCTTCCGCCCGAAGTTGCGGGAGCTTTTGATAGTCGAAGCTGCCAGGGATTCGCTTTTCTGATAGCCTTGCCTGGCGGTCGATCTCGACCTGCTGGCGGGCGATGTAGCCCGCGTATTTGACGTCGTGCAAGACTTGCGTGCTGACTTGCTGGGAGAGCGAACCAAGCTCCGGCAACAGTGCTACGATTTCCTTCCAATCGACGTCCGGACGGCGGAGGTACTTCGCTAGCGGCGCGCCGTCGTGACGGGTGGATTCGAGCAACGCGGTCGCGTGCTGGATTTCTGCTACCTTTTCCTCGAGCTGTTGGTTTCGTTCGCTACTCACGAGCCCCAACTCAGCAGCCAAGGGCGTCAGCCGGCGGTCGGCATTATCTTGACGCAAGAGCAAACGATACTCAGCCCGGCTGGTAAACATCCGGTAAGGTTCATCCACGCCGCAGGTGACGAGGTCATCAATGAGGACGCCGATGTAGGATTGGTCGCGCGTGAGAACCAAGGGATCGCGACCGGCGAGTTTCAGCGCGGCGTTGGCCCCTGCAATGAGGCCTTGTGCGCCGGCCTCCTCGTAGCCGGTCGTGCCGTTGATTTGTCCGGCGAGGAAAAGCCCCTCAGCCAGCTTGGATTCGAGCGTGTTCTTCAACTGGTCGGGAGGAGCGTAGTCGTACTCGACAGCATAGCCGTACCGCATGATCTCCGCCTGTTCGAGCCCAGGAATCAGCCGGAAGATCGCATCCTGGACATCGCGTGGCAAGCTGGTGGAGACACCGTTAACGTAAACTTCGCGGGTGTTTCTTCCCTCGGGTTCTAGGAAGAGCTGGTGCTGCGACTTATCCGCAAAGCGGACAATCTTGTCTTCGATCGAAGGACAATAACGCGGCCCACTGCTGTCAATCTGTCCCGAATACATCGGGGCGCGGGAGAGATTATCGCGGATGATCTGGTGGACTTGCTCGTTCGTATAAGTGATATGGCAAGGAATCTGTTCGACGTTCAATCGCTCATTCAAAAACGAAAACGGCTGAGGATCGTCGTCGCCCGGTTGCAGTTCGGTTTTCGAGTAGTCGATCGTGCGACCATTGAGCCGCGGCGGCGTGCCGGTCTTGAAACGTTCGAGCCGCATGCCCAGACGATGCAGCGCACCGCTGATTCCGCTGCTCGTTCCTTCCCCAGCACGCCCGCCTGCCGTTTTTTCCTCGCCGGTATGCATCAGTGCTTGAAGGAACGTCCCCGTTGTGAGGATCACCGCTTGCGCTTGATACACGGCATCACCACGAACTTTAACGCCAGTGATTCGCTTTTGCCCCTCGACTTTTTCGAAGACCAAGTCCTCGACAGCCTCCTGCCGGAGCGTCAGGTTTTCTTGTTCTTCAACGAGGCGTTTGATCTCGGTCTGGTAAAGCTTCTTATCCGCCTGCGCCCGCGGGCTGTGCATCGCCGGCCCCTTGCGGCGGTTGAGCATGCGGAATTGGATCCCCGTGGCATCGATTGCCTGCCCCATCACTCCGCCGAGCGCGTCGATTTCGCGAACGATCTGCCCCTTGCCGACGCCGCCGATGGCCGGGTTACAACTCATCTGGCCAACGGTGTCGCAGTTGGTGGTCAATAACGCGGTCCGGGCTCCCAGGCGCGCTGCTGCCAATGCAGCCTCGGTCCCGGCGTGGCCGGCTCCGATCACGATGAGGTCGTATTGGTAAGGATCTACAGGCATAGTACCAGCGTAACCGCCAGATTCGCTCACTCCAAGGCAAGCAGAGGGTTTCGCTCGAACTTGGCGATTGGTCGATGCGTAATCACGCTGGGCTCTGGGGCGTGGCTCAGCTAAGATAACTAAAAGAGCTATCCTGAAGAGTTTGCTGCGTTCGTAGGAGGAGAAGTCCGAATCATGACTAACCTAGCAACATTTCTGCTTATTGCGATTACGACTTCAGCTGGCTGCGCTACGGTACCAGCACACGCACAAGGTCGGCTGTTCGGCATCGGCAGCCGCACGATGGGTGGCCGTTTCACCTGGTCGGACGAAGTGATCTACAACGACTGGCGGATTCAGAAGAGTGCTATCGTTGGCCACTACCGACTGATTGATCCGAAGGATCGTCGAGTAACATTCGGCTCGTTCGAGACATGCGAGAACAAGTTCTACGAGATCCTTCGCGACGGAGATATTCCCGAACTTCCCAAGCATGTGGTCATCGTCCTGCACGGCCTTGGAGCAGGTCGCCAGTATATGCAGGGATTGGCCGATCACCTGACCGAGCAAGGCAACTTTGCCACCGTGAACTTCGGCTACCCGTCAACGATGGGCAAGATTGAAGAGCACAGCGACTCGCTGGCAAGTGTTATCCGCCACCTCAACGGCGTCGAGTCAATCGACTTTGTTGCCCACAGCATGGGAAACATCGTCGTCAGACACTACCTACACGACATCGCCCAGTTGCCGGAAGAACAGCGACCGAAGGTGAAGTTTCGCCGCATGGTGATGATCTCGCCACCCAACCACGGTGCAGGAATGGCGACGAGTTGGGCCGATAGCAAACTTGCACAAATGGCAGCGGGAGAACCCCTTGATCAGCTCGCTCCCGATCGCGGCTGGCCCGATCTAGAGAAACAACTGGCGACACCTGGCTTCGAGTTTGGCATTATCGCCGGGGGCACGGGGAACGATGAAGGCTATTTGAGCTCAATCCCTGGCGACGATGACGCGTTATTGAGTCTAGAAACGACCAAGCTTTCTGGTGCCGCTGACTTTGTGCAGGTGAAAGGCCTGCACCAGTTGATGTCTCGCTACAAATCAGTCCGAGGTTTTACTCTTTCGTTCTTACAGAACGGTTACTTCGATACGCTAGAGACCGTCGAACCGATCGACTGATCAGCAAGTTCCAACAGCGGACCAGCTCCTGATTCGGCCTCTTCGCACGTGTCATATTCGTGAGTTGCGGCATCGGGCAGAGTTGATTGTGATTGGCAAGCGGCTTGCTCGCACTGCGGGAAGGCGATGCAGCACATCAGGTTCACCAGTCGCGAGCTCTTCATGTGCGGCTCGATGTAGTGGCTCTTGCCTACGTCACGCGTCATGGTGATTTGGCAAAGCTTGTTGTAGTGCTCGCCCAGCAAATTCGCGTTGATGCCCGTTACGCCGACCGCCTTCCGGCAACGGCTAGAAACGTCAGGCCAGTTCTTAAGCGTCTTGTCCAAGCAGTTACGGGTATTCATCACCTTCTCCGCTGCGACGAATGATTGGCCGTACCGCATCCCTGGGATCATCGCATCGTTGTCATACGCCCCGGAGACTATCGCAAGCCGAAGGTTAGGCCGCTGGACGGGTGCCGACCCTTCCAGCGTTAGGCAGCGGAGGCTTCCGCCGCCGAGATAGTGAGCCGCAACGCTGGCGATGATACCTCCGTAACTGTGGCCACCGAGGGTGACTCGAGAGGAAGTCTGCATCGGCTGAACGAACTTCGCCATGTAGTAGCCCTGGTACTCTGCGTAGACGTATTTGATTTTTAAATTCTTTGAGATGACCTCGCGCGGCCGTAGGATTGGCCGCTTGTAAACGACTTGTGCAGGCCAAGACCAGAAGACGAGCCGCTTCTTACCGGGACAACACTTAAACTTGCACTGCAGCAAGTTCATTTGCTCAAGGGCACCCTTATGCTTCAGCGTATTTCCATGGGCGAAAAATAAGGTTGGCATCGGATTGGCTGCTTCATGGGCGAGGAACGACTCGTGCGTTTCTTCGACCCAGCAGCAGGTCTCCGTGTCGTAACGCTTGATCGAGATCCGCTCGAACCCGCAATCGAGTCCACGGCACTTCGGAAGGCAGCGCGTGTTCACCAGCCACAGCTCCGGCTTGTCGTGGCAGCATTCGATTTTCGTGTAGCAAAGGTCGCAAATATCGCATTGGTCCGGCGTGCAGTAACATCCGGCTTGAGCAATAGGGGCGAAGACCGAGAGAGCAACGGCGAGAGCCAACGTCAACGCAGCGATCGGGAGGTGGCGCGATAACATAACGAACTTCCTTATTCTTTTGCCAGCAGGAGGGAGAGCTGGAGGGAGGGATCCTGTCCGCGCACGATCTTCGTGGAATTATGCAACGGCACTCAAAGCTATCACGCTCGTGGAAGGTATGCCGGGAAGAATCTCAGCTTCCGAGAAGATTTCCAGCGCTGGGAATTGCCAACTTCGTTGTGTTGCAAACCTTCTGATCGTTCGCGGATTCGCTAAAGACTAACGCGGCAACGGTCGCAATAGGTTGGAGATAGGCAGCCGTGTGAAACTGTGCGGTTTGGAACGCTCATGCTACCGCTTCCGCATGTTGACTGCCGATCCAACCGATAACGCCTCCCTAAGCCTTAATTCAGCAAGACTCAAACATCGCCGCGCGTTGCCCGCGAAGCAGGATGCTCCAAATGGCCATTCGTTTGCTATCACTCTGCCTGCTTGTCGTCTTGTTGCCGCTCAAGGAAGCAAGCTCGCAGGAAGTTGAGTATCCGTCAGAGTCCGTCGCGGGCCAGCCACTCTCCAGCGACAGCTTTCAGCCCTACGGAAGCTACGAGACAGTGCTGCGAGGTGAGGGGCTGGGAGGAGAGTCGGCCTGCGGTACATGTTCTGGCAACGGATCGGGATGTGGCCGCTGTGGCTGCAACCCGCAGTACTTCCATTGGATTAAAGGCCCCGGCAACTGCGATCAGTGGTGCGTGGGTCCCCACTGGGAAGTCGAAGCCAGCGGGCTCATGCTCTATCGCGACGATGCCGACTGGGGACGTGTGACTGCCGACGTGGGGATCGCCCCCGAATTTGTGACTCAGTTCGATCATAGTCCTGGTGGTCGCGTGTTTGTGACCGGCTACAACGAGTCAGGCTACGGAATGCAGATCGGGTACGAGGGCGTGAATGCCTGGAACGCGCGGGCTGAGTTCGACTTGGGCGGTGCGACTCGCTCGTTCGACTACCAAACCTCGTTAAACTCGATCGAGATCAACTTCCTGACGCAGCGTCCCTCGACTTGGAAATTCTTCGCAGGGTTTCGCTATGTCGAACTCGACGAAGACTTTCGTGACTTCACGGCCAACAACATCGCCATCCCCGCCCCAGCCGACCCACCCGCGGCACCGTTCGCCACGATCGATAACGGACAAGACTTCATTCTTGAGAACCGCCTCATCGGTTTTCAACTTGGCGGACTGCGAGACACATGGCAAGTCAGCAGGCGCTTCTCGATCGAACCGTTCGCAAATGCCGGGATCTATTGCAACAAATTCAAACGAGCAGACGTGGCACGAACGGTGACCATTGTCACCGCGGGAGACGACCTGGCCACGCCCGGCGTGAACGAGTTCTCACAAACAAGCAGCGAAAATCGCTCGACCACACGTCGCGACTTCACCGAAGCGGCCTTCCTGGGCGAGGCGGGCGTTAGTGCCAGTTGGCGGATCAACAACTGCGTGGCACTCACCAGCGGTTACCAGATTCTTGTGCTCGACGGTGTCGGGGAAGCGCTAGCTTCTTCATTCACCCCAGGATTCGCCGGCACAACGCAGGTTTATCATGGATTGCAATTTGGCCTAGAGTATCGCCGCTAGTTTCTCTAGCAGCGCATCAACTTGCGCATCATTGCCTACCGTGATGCGGATTCCCTTACCCCAGTCAGGGTACTGCATGTAGCGGACGAGGATTTTCTCCGCCTTGAGCTGCTCATATAAATCGCTTGCCGTCTTCGCCGGGTGATTACACCAAATGAAGTTCGCTTGCGAGTCCACGCACTCAAAGCCAAGCTCTTTTAATGCAGCGAGCATACGCTTCCGAGTAGTAAGGACCGTCGAACGCATCTCGTCGAACCAGCCTCGATCACTCATCGCGGCAGTCGCCCCGGCAATGGAGAGTGCGTCACAGTTATAGGAATCTTTCACTTTGGCCAGCTGCTCGATGACGCTTGGCTGAGCGACCGCGTAGCCGAAGCGCAGCCCGGCGAGCGAATACGACTTGCTCATTGTGCGAGTGACGATAATGTTCTCATTCTCCGCGGGGAGGCCCAAGCAATTCGTATCGGCGAAATCGACGTAAGCTTCGTCAACGACCAAAGGGCAGGGCAGGGCGGTAGCGATTTCCAGGACTTCTTCGAGGGGAAGCATCGTTCCTGAAGGGCTGTTGGGATTGGCAAGGAACGCAAGCTTCAGGCCTTCACGGGCTGCAGTAAAGCTCTCTGGCATACTCCAATCCGGGTTGAACTTCACGCGATCACAAACCGCACCCTGGATCTCAGCCAACGTGTCGTAGAGAACGTAGCTAGGCAGCGGAAAGCGGACCGTGTCGCCAGGATCAACATAAGCGCGGGTGATGATCGTCAGCAGATCGTCGCTCCCGTTGCCGCAGAGAATCCAATCGGGCGTAATCGCCGGGCACTCGGCCTGTAGAATCTCAGCCGCTTGCTTGCGAAAATCCCTTGCCGTAGGCTCGGGATACTTTTGTAGCCCCATTTGGCAAACCCGCCCGATGGCCGCCTTCACTTTAGGCGAACACTGATACGGGTTTTCGTTCGTATTGAGCTTAATAAACTCGTCCTCTTGGGGTTGCTCCCCCGGGACGTAGCCTTGCATCGCAGCGATGTTGGGTTTGACCGGCATGTTTTATTTATCGGCTATGGGCTAATGGCTGTTGGCTGTTTAGCCGCCGAGCTTGCTCGGCGCTTGTTGGCAGCGAAAGTCTAGCGCCGAGCAAGCTCGGCGGCTAAACTTTTTTCTCGGAACGCAAACGTACTGCCACACTCTCAGCGTGAGCGGTGAGTCCTTCCTTAGCGGCAAGAGTTTGAACGTCCTTCGCCACTCCAGAGAGGCTCTCCTTCTGAAAATGAATCACGCTATTAGTGCGGAGGAAATCGTTGCTCGACAGCCCGCTGGCAAACCGTGCAGTGGCCCCGGTCGGTAACACGTGGGAAGGCCCAGCGGCGTAATCACCGACGGCCACGGGTGAGTAGGGCCCGACGAAGACGGCCCCGGCATAGCGAATCTCGGCGAGCAAGTCTTCCGCGTCGTCGCACTGCACGTGCAAGTGCTCGGTCGCCAGTTCGTTGGCTAGCTCGACCGCTTCAGCACGGTCTTGGACGGTGATCAGGGCACCGAACGACTCCAGCGCCTGCTGGGCCAACTCGCCTCGCTCTAAAGTTTGACGCTGGCGATTGAGTTCGGTCATGGCTTCGTCCACCAATGGCGCATGCCATGTGATCAAGACACTGGAACCGGGCGAGTGTTCCGCCTGAGCCAACAGATCGGCAGCGACAAAATCAGCGCGTGCCGTCTCATCAGCAATCACGATCACCTCGCTGGGACCGGCGATTGAATCGATATCGACCTCGCCGAACACATGCTTCTTTGCCAAGGCGACGAACAGATTTCCCGGTCCGACAATTTTATCGACGGCTGGGACACCCTCGACGCCGTAAGCAAGCGCGGCGACCGCCTGGGCTCCGCCCATGCGGTAGACTTCCGTGATGCCTAGCTCGTGACAGGTCGCCAGCAAATCCTCGTTGTAGGAGCCGAACTCCGTTGGCGGGGCCACGACGGCGATTTCTTCAACCCCGGCTGCCTGAGCTGGCAAGGCCGTCATCAACACGGTCGAAGGATACGCAGCAGCACCCCCAGGGACACAGATACCAATCCGTTTCAGCGGCTGATAGCGTTGCGTGAGATACCCGCCGCCGGCGACGTTGATCGTGACGTCGGTGTGAAGGATCGCTTCTTGGAACTCAAGCACGCGTTCGCTGATTCGCTTCACCGCGGCCAGAAGTTCAGGATCTGCCGCCCGGTGGGCCGCTTCGAGCGCTTCGCTGGGAACTCGCAACTGGTCGGCGGACAGTTCTTTGCCATCAAGCTTTTGGGAGTACTCCAAGACGGCCTCAATCCCGTGGTTGCGCACGTCGCCGCAGATACGCTCCACGACCTGAACGGGCGAGAGTGGCTCGCCGAACACGTCGATCGTCTTTTGCCTTCCCGCCTCGCTGACAACGTTGCCCTCAGGCGCGAGTTTCGCCCGCAGTTCCGCAATCTGCCCTCGGGCAGTCGGCTCGCTGGTGTCGATCCGTTCGATGTTCATAGGTTGCTTTTAGCTAGAAGCCGTTCAACAGACCTCTTTATCGTAGCCCGAAGCGTAAGCGAGGGGCCACGCCAAAAGGATTTTCCCCTCGCTCACGCTTCGGGTTACGATTTAGTAGTACCACTTCTAGGCAGATAGAGTAATTGCACTAAGTTACCAGTAACCTACTTGGATTCGACAGGAATCTCTAGCCTCTCGCCCCTAACCCCTCGCCCCTAAGTCCATGATTGATCTTCGCAGCGATACCGTCACCAAACCGACCGCAGCCATGCGAGCTGCCATCACCGCTGCTGAGGTGGGGGACGACATGTTTGGCGAGGATCCGACCGTCGAGAAGCTCGAGCAAACGATCGCCCAGCGGCTCGGTAAAGAAAGAGCCCTGTTCGTGCCCTCAGGTTCGATGGGAAACCTACTGGGGATCCGCACGCACTGCGGCCCCGGCGATGAGTTCCTCTGCGAGCAGACCTGCCACATCATCAAGTATGAACAAGCCTCGTATGCCCAGCTTTGGGGAGTGGCCGCCCACACAATTACTGGTGAGCGGGGCGTCCTGCATCTGGATCAAGTGCAGGACCGGATCCGGCACGTTGACATGCATTGCCCCCAAACCAAATTGATCTGCTTGGAGAACACCCACAACTACGGCGGCGGTTCAATCCAACCGCTTGAGGTCGTTGGACAACTCTGCAACTGGGCCGCGGAACACGGACTAAAGCGGCATCTCGACGGGGCTCGCCTGTTCAATGCGGTGGTCGTGACCGGAATCCCAGCGAGCGATTGGGCCCAGCACTTCGACACAGTCAGCGTCTGCTTTAGTAAAGGGCTAGGAGCACCGGTCGGCTCGGCCCTCTGCGGCACGGCCGAACAGATCAAACGTGCTCGCTGGCACCGCAAAGCGCTCGGCGGGGCAATGCGACAGGCGGGCGTTCTGGCTGCGGCGGCGTTGTACGCTTTGGAGAACCATGTTGATCGACTGGCTGAGGACCACGCGAATGCACAGACGCTTGCACGAGCCATCGAAGAGATTGACGGGCTATCACTCGCGGGGCCTGTGGAGACGAATCTCGTTTACTTCAATGTAGAAGAACGAATCGGCACCGCCGAGCAATTTAGCAAACGCCTTGCTGAAAATGGCGTCGCGATGTTTGACGTGGCTCCGCAGAAGCTGCGAGCGGTTACGCATCTTGATGTCAACTCAGAGCAAATCGATAGTGTCCGCGAGACGCTTCACCGAATTTCTGGCCACGGATCGCACGGATGACACGGATCAAAAATCAATCCGTGAAATCCGTGTCATCCGTGGCCTAATACTCAACGCTGCGTCTGTTTCAAGTCACCCCACCCAGCGTCTCCGCCTTCGCCACGCGTTGAATACCTAGCATGAAGGCTGCCGTCCGGAGGCTCACTTTGTGCTGGCTGGCGAGGTCCCAGGTGCTTTCGAACGCTTGGGAGAGGACGCGGTCGAGCTCGCCTCGCACTCGGTCCAGAGACCAAGTGTAATACTGGCGGTTCTGCACCCATTCGAAGTAACTGGCTGTCACACCGCCGGCGTTGGCAAGGATGTCGGGCAGGACGTGGACTTCTCGTTCATCGAGAATCTTGTCGGCGGCTGGTGTCACCGGAGCGTTGGCTGCTTCAATGATGATCGGTGCTTTAATGTTGGCGGCGTTGTCTTCGTCGATCACTCCGCCCAAAGCGGCGGGGATGAGGACGTCGACATTTAGCTCTAGCAATTCTTCATTCGTGATTTTTTCCGCACCCTCGTAGCCGGCAAGAGAGCGTTCGTGCAAATTCGAGTAGCGAATCGCGTGGAGAATGTCGACGCCGTCCTCGCAGTAGTAAGCACCGCTGACGTCGCTGATGGCGACGACCTTCGCGTCCGCTTCGCTTAAGAACTTGGCGGCATGCAAGCCGACGTTACCGAAACCTTGAATGGCAATCGTACTGCCTACGGGACTACGACCGAGACGCTTGAGTAGTTTGAGCGTGAGGATGCCAACGCCGCGTCCTGTGGCTTCTTCACGACCGCGCACTCCGTAAAGCTCAACAGGCTTGCCGGTGACCACCCCCGGATTGAAGCCGTGGTACTTTCCGTACTGGTTCATGATCCAGGCCATGGTTTCCGCGTTGCTGCCCATGTCGGGGGCAGGGATGTCCGTGTCAGGACCGATCACGTCGTGGATTGCGTCGATGAATTTTCGCGTGACGCGTTCCAGCTCAACGTTGCTGAACTCACGCGGCTTAATCGCGATGCCACCTTTCGCACCGCCGTAAGGAATGTCTACAACGGCTGTCTTCCACGTCATCAGAGAAGCCAGAGCGCGGACTTCATCGAGATCGACTTCGTGATGGTAACGCAAACCGCCCTTCATCGGCCCGCGGGCGTCGTTGTGCTGGACGCGGAAGCCGATGAACGTATCAACCATCCCGTTGTCGCGCTCGACGGTCACCTGGACGCGGACTTCTCGATTGGGCGTTAGCAGCACGGTCCGCATGCTTTCAGCCATGTCGAGTTGATCGGCTGCTTTGTTGAAATACTGCTGAACGGCGTCGGAGGCTTGCATGGGTGGCTCTCTACGGACAATGCCTAGAATGAGTAGCGGGTGGCTGGGAACAGCTTGAGGCTGCCCCCAGCGGCCTGTTGTTCGGTATTAGAACTGGGTAAGAGACAGAACTGGGGGCTCGCTCAACTCGTCCCCAGCCACCCAATAACATTCTATGACTGCTGCTAGTGGGAATTCTGAATGCGTGGATAATAGAGTTTCACGGCAATGGCGACAAGCAAGGTGTTCTGTTGAGGCGTGTAATGGCTGAAGGTGAGATTAAGATCGAAGTGAGCGACTCGCCGCGTGGTCGCCGCGGAAAAAAACGGAAGCCGCCGAAGGTTGCGCTTGAAATTGTGTCGGGGTTGGTGCTGCTGGTCTCGATTGCGACGATCTTTCTTATTTCTGGTTCGAGCGATGATGAAGACGCTGGGGGAGAGAAGCCTGCGAAAGAGGTTGCTCAGGAGCTCGTGCCTGTAGCGGCGAAGACGCAAGCGAATGGCGAGCTTGGAAATAAGGAAAAGGCTCCTCGCGAAACTCTGATTGAAGACGACGGCGCGACGCTCTGGGCGTCGCCGACAGCAGGGGAAGCGATCTCGCTAGAGTATATTCCGGCGGGCACACCGCTACTCTTGCACCTGCGGCCCGCCGAATTAGTTTCGCATCCCGAAGGTCAGAAAGTGATCGCCGCGTTTGGGCCCTGGGGGCAGGCTGCAGTCGATGGGCTTGAACAAGCAATCGGCTGCGAACTGGCGGAAGTTGAGAGCGTGCTGCTCGGCGTGCTAACGCTTAGCAACAACCAATTGGCGACAACGGCACGGATCGAACTTGCCGGAGCGATAAACTTCGCGGACCTCAAACAGCGACTCCCGAGCGGTCGGGTTGAGAGGATCGCGGGCCAAGAAACGTGGCGTGTGGGTGAGGTTTCTTATTTCGTTTCCAACGAATCCAAGCTCCTGGTGATGTGTCCCGCGGAGTTTACTGGCGATGCGCTTTCGGCAGGAGAAGTTGCTCCTTCGCTGGTGCGCGATCTGCTACGACTCATACCGCATACTGATTCGGATCGCATGGCGACGCTCTTGCTTTCGCCACGGTTTCTCGACGCGAGCGGAAGTCGATTGCTCATCGATGCAGGGGAACGTTTGCGCGATGGCCTCGATTGGCTGATGGATCGCGAGGCGACGGCGATACTCATCAGTCTGCACTGGGATGAAAACTTTTTTGCCGAGCTACGCACCACGCCGCAGCTACAAGCGCAGCCGCGCCGTTACAGCCAGCAACTCGCGGAGCGACTCCGGGAAGCAGCAAACCTTGTCGAAGATCGCATCATCGCGAGCAACTGGCCTCTCTACGGCCGCAAGGTGCTGGCACGCTTTCCAGCGATGCTGCGGAAGTTCTCTGGCTACACACGCGTTGGCGTCGAGGATCGCCACGTGGTGCTACGAACCTACTTACCGCTGGTCGCCGGTCACAATCTGCTGACTGCTTCGGAGCTGCTGATAACACAGTCGCCAGCAAGCAGTACAAGCGGGACTGCGACAACTGTCGTCCCAGCCAGCGAGGCAACGGTGGAAGATCGGCTCGCCAAAGTGACTTCGCTCTCCTTCCCAAAAGATACGCTGGAACAAGCACTGAACCTGCTATCCGAGGATATTGGCGTACCGATCACCATCTTGGGGCGTGACCTACAATTAGAGGGGATCACTAAGAATCAGTCTTTCGGGATCGATTTACGCGACAAGCCCGCCAGAGAAATACTGCTGGAGATCTTGCTGCTGGCAAACCCCGACCGCACTGCCACGGGGCCAGACGACGTGAAACAGAAGTTGCTTTACGTGATGCGCGAGAATCCCGCAAGAATCGAAGTGACGACACGGACTGCTGCAGAAAAACGGGGCGATCAATTGCCTGACGTTTTCGTGGGCACGAGCGACTGAGCGGCTATAGTATTAAGTACGGAACCAATGTCTGACGTTCTCTTCAAAATCACCTGCGTGACTTGCACTGCTCGGCTGAGCGTGCGCAATGAGGCGGTGATTGGTCAGATCCTCGCTTGCCCCAAGTGTGGCAGCATGGTGCAGGTGACTCCGCCGACTCCGACCGAACAAGCGGCGAAACCGACAAGCGTCGCGGAAGAAGTTTCGACAGGTGAAAGTTCCGTGGCAGATTCAGCAGAATCGGTTTCAACTGAGAGCGTTCCCCCAGACTTTTCAATGGAATCGCTTGAAGCTCAACCGGCGGCCACGCCTGAGGAAATCAATACTGAGCATGATGATGTTGTCGCGCTCGAAACGCCAGCGACTGAGCCACAGGCGTCGGGCTACTCTTTGATCGCTTGGGCTACGGCTGGAGTTGTGGCGTTGGTGGCGGGAGTAGGAACCTTCTTGTATGTCACTTCAGGGGACAGCAACGACGAAGTGGCAAGTACAGCAACGAACACGAATGTTGCCGAGGAGGTCACCGCGTCACCAGCTAAAGAGCCAGAAGATACCGCACCGCCTGTTGAGAGTTCGATCGAGACCTTTGAGCAATCTTCAACTAATGAGGTAGTCGCCTCGGACATTCAACCGGAGGCTTCCGAGCCGAAGGTGGAACCTGACGTGCCTCCGAGTGCTCCTATTCCACATGTTACCCCGTCGACTGAGCCGCCATCAGACTTCACTGAGCCAATCACTGAATTGGCCAACGAAGAACCAGCCGAAGAATCAAAGCGAACGCTACTGATCGACCCGCTTGATCTCGACCCGGAGGGGCTCGATCTATCAACCTTCGCAAGTGCTTCCGCGGTCGAACCCGTCTCCGAAGCCTCGGACGATTCTCCAGCGGAAGTTGAGCAACCGTTCGAACTTCTAGACCAGCCGAAAGAGTTGCCGCGGGTTCAGCTTGACGATTCGCAACCGTTGCCGCAGATCGACACGAACGAGGTTCTCGGGACGCAGATCCCTTCCTTTGAAGCCAAGGCAATTCCACTTTGCGAATTCCTTAACTTCGTCACGCGCATGTCGGCTTTGCCGGTCAGTGCCGAGCCTGAGCAACTCCGTTTAGCGGGCGTTTCCTCGACGAAGGGGGTTTCCGTCTCCGTCGAGGACACGACCGTTGAAGGACTACTCACCGAAGCACTCAAGCCGTTGCGGCTGACTCCGGTAGTGGCCAACGATCAAGTCGTATTGGGTCGCGTTGGGCTGGATAATCTCCGCAAGATCGATTACCCGGTTGGGGACTTACTCGACTCTTCGACCACAGCCAAGTCGTTGGCCGATCGGGCGCATGAGTTCATTGCCCCGGAGAGTTGGAACGACGATTCGGAAGCTTCGATTGATCCCGACACGCCACACATCAAGGTCAAGGACGACAAGCTGATGGTCACGCAGCAGGAGCGACGGCAATATGAGATCCTCCGATTGCTCGAAACTTTGCGTGTCGCACGAGGTTTGAGCCCGCGTAGCAAATACCCGATCGAGCTTCTGCAAGCAAACTCGCCCTACGTGCAACTCTCAGAGCGAATGAGTGCACCGGCGACATTTACGTTCTCGAAATTTACCCCAGCTCAAGAAATCTTCCGACACTGGCAGAACGAACTCGGGCTGGCGCTGTTGGTCGATTGGCCGTCACTGGCGAAGCTCGATCTTTATCCGCAAACTCGTATTCGCTGCAGCTCGACCGACGAGCCATGGACCAAGGCTCTCGACGAGGTTCTCACACCTTTAGGTCTCGCCTGGCAAGCGGTTGACGGCCGCACGCTCCAAATCACAACCGTCGAGGCAACCCGTGAGCGAACGGAACTTGCCTTCTACCCGCTGGAAGAATCGCGGCACGACAGGCTCGTTGCCGTGGAACAATTCCTCGCGCGGCTGACGGCTGAGGGCGAGTCAGCCTCTTCCGCGAAACTCTTTCACGACCGCAGTTCAAGTACGATGCTGGTACTTGCCAGCCCGATGGTTCAACGCAAACTAGCGGATTGGTTGATCAAGCAGGGCTGGGGGAAGAATACAAGCACGCAGCGCTAGCAATTGAATTAGGCTTAGACCGCAGTATTCACTCGCTTGCGCTTCGTGTTTGTATCTGGTACTAAAAAACTAAGCTATTGCTCCCAGCGTCCGATCCATCGCGGTGGCGATCTTCTGACAACCGGTCATCGTTTCTGCGAATTGATCGAAGTTGAGCGACTGATAGCCATCACTCAGCGCTTTATCGGGATTCGGATGGACCTCGATGATCAGTCCGTCGGCACCCGCGGCGATCGAAGCCCTGGCCATCGCCGGCACCAGGCTGGAATGGCCCGTGCCGTGGCTCGGGTCCATCACGATCGGCAAATGGGTGCGCTCTTGCACGTAGGGAGCACTGGCCAGTGGCAGGGTGAAGCGGGTGTGCGACTCGAACGTCCGAATGCCACGCTCGCAAAGCATCACGTTGGGGTTCCCTGCGTCGAGGATGTACTCCGCAGCAAGTAACCATTCATCAATCGTCGCACTCGGTCCACGCTTGAGAAGCACCGCTCGCGGCGACTTACCGGCTGCTTCCAGTAATCGATAGTTCTGCATGTTCCGGGCGCCAATCTGGAGGACGTCGGCGTATTCAGAAACTAATTCGACATCATCGGGCGAAACGACTTCGGTAACGATCGCCAGCCCCGTTTGGTCGCGGGCTGTGGCGAGGAGTTTCAAGCCGTCTTCCTTCATTCCTTGGAAGCTGTACGGTGACGTCCGAGGTTTGAAAGCGCCGCCACGAAGCGCCGATGCGCCTGCCTTTTTTACGGCAAACGCACTGGCGACGATCTGTTCTTCGCTTTCTACCGAACAAGGTCCAGCGATCACCCCGATGTGCGGGCCACCCACGGTCAGGCTGCCCGCGGTGATCACCGAGGGCTCTGGCTTGAGTTCTGAACTTGCCAGTTTGTACGGGGCAACAATCGGCATCACTTCGTCAACGCCGGGCGCGCTTTCGAGTGACTCCATTCCCGCGCCGCGTTCTTCACCCACGGCAGCAATCACCGTGCGTTCGGATCCTTCAATCACGGTCGGTTTGAGTCCTAGCGATTCTACGCGGGCTACGGTGTCCTTGATATTCTCTTTGGTCGCGGTACTTTTCATCACAACAATCATCTCGATCTGCTCCTATTTTGTAGGGCGTTAAGTTGCGGCTCCGCCGTCGCGCCCAGGTGAATAGCCTTGTCTGGAAAAGAAAAAGCCCCGGGCGTCGTTGGCGTCGCCCGGGGCTTGGTTGGTTCTGTGATTGGCAAACTCTCGCTATGCACAGCCTCCCTCACGCCCGGGCTTCGTAAAATAGAAGTCCCAGGACCAGGTAAAGCTAAAAAAGCCGCATCGCGATGTCATGTAGTCGCTTGCCATAACATTAGTATGCGCTCGCATTACCCGGTTAGCAAGCGTTTATTTCGGTGAGGTTAGTCGATACGAAACTTGAGAGATCGCTGTTAGCTGCGAAAGTTACCATGAATTCCCAAGGAAATCTCACACTATTTTCGCAAACTTGCAGTTCAGCGATGCGATAGCAATAATGCTGAACCACGATGTGAATCACTGAATTGCAAGTGGCTTCCCTCCAACATTTCTCACCCAGGCAAAATTTTGATGACTACCCCCAACGCTCCCCGTCGCGATTTTCTGAAGACTACTTTGGCAGGCGCGGCAGCGGCCGCGACGCCTTACGCGTTTACCAGCATGGCACGTGCTGATCATCACGAAGAGAAGAAAGCGGACAAGCAGCTCATCGGTGTCATTGGCTGCGGCGGCATGGCTCAAGGCAACATCAACACTGTGAAGGATCTCGTGACGGTGGCAGCAGCTTGCGATGTGGATTCCGGGCGGGCCGAGAAGATGAGCAACCAGTGGGGCGGTGGTAAAGCGAGAATCACCGAAGACTATCGCTGGATGCTTGATAACAAGGATATCAAGCTGATCCACATCGGCACGCCCGACCACTGGCACACCAAGCCACTGATCGAAGCAATGAAAGCCGGCAAGGATGTCTACTGCGAAAAGCCGCTCACGCTGACCATCGACGAGGGCAAGCTGATTCGCAAAGTGCAAAAAGAAACCGGCTCTATTGTTCAGGTTGGAACGCAGCAACGGAGCACTTTTCACTTGTTTGTGAAAGCGATGGCGATCGTTAACGAAGGTCGCCTTGGCAAGATCAAGCGTGTCCAAGCTGCCATCGGTGGCGCACCTGCCAGCCCTGCCATCCCCGTTGCTGAGCCACCATCGAACCTCAACTGGGATCGCTGGCTCGGCCCTGCGCCGCTTGTTGATTACCGTTCGCGACCACGCGAGAATACGCGTCCCAACTCGAATTGTCACTACGAGTTCCGTTGGTGGTACCAATACTCCGGCGGCAAGCTCACCGATTGGGGAGCCCATCACGTCGATATTGCCAACTGGGCGCTCAAGCTCAATGGGCAAACCGAAGGCCCTGAGTCGATCAGTGGCACGGCAAAACATCCCGTGGAATTCGTCAACGGCGTACCCCTGGAAAGCGATCGCTACAACACCGCCACGGCCTTCAACTTCACCGTGAAATACCCCGGCGGGACTGAGATGATCATCCGTCATGACACGGATAATGGCGTCCTCATCGAAGGGGACAAAGGTCGCATTTTCGTCAGTCGCGGTAAGCTCGCTGGTAAACCCGTTGAGGATCTCAAGGAGAACCCGTTACCCGAGGACGCCCTCAGCAAGGTCTACAAAGGGATGCCGATGGAGCAGAACGAGCGTCGCGCCCATTGGCTGAACTTCTTGCACTGCGTGAAACAGCGAAAGGACCCAATCTCCGATGTTCACACGCACATGGATGGCTTGAACCTCTGCCATCTAGCCGGCATCGCCGCCCGCTTAGGACGCGAACTGAAGTGGGATGCCGCCAATGAGCAGATCGTCGGCGATGAGCTTGCCAACAGCATGCTCGCTCGGCCGTACCGTGAGGGGTATGAAATCGAGATGAGCTGATCATAGCCAACACCTCTACCGAAGGCGATGGTACCGCTTTATCTGCAGCCATCGCCTTCGGAGAAAAAACGGTTACTCGGGCATCTTCAATTGGGCCGCGGGCAACGCTTCTTTCACCCCAGCAACTCCTTCGGCACCGACGGGGACATGCAGGCTGGCTCCGTCGAAGTCGTCGCCGATTGGCTCCACGCGTCCGCCAAGATGCTCTGCCAGAAACGCTTCGGTCACCGCATTAAAGCTCATGCGGTTCGCTTCGTCGCTGAAGCCGTGGCCTTCGTCAGGGTAGAGGACGTAGGTCACAGGAATTCCTTTCGACTGCATGGCTTCGACGATCTGGTCGGCCTCGACTTGCGTGACACGCGGATCGTTCGCGCCTTGACCGATCAAGAGTGGTCGCTTGATCTCGTTCACTTTCATCAACGGAGAGCGTTCCAGCAGGGCTGCCCTGCCTTCTTCCGTCGTGACATCGCCAACGCGAACGGTCATCACCGGCATGAACATGGCCCAGTAGGGGGGGATGTTCTCAAGCAGCGTCACCAAGCTCGAAGGTCCGACGATGTCGACGCCGCAGGCGAACTTCTCGGGCGTGTAGGTCAGCCCGACGAGTGTCGCATAGCCGCCGTAACTGCCCCCCATGATGGCGACCTTGTCTTCGATGGCAATTCCTTCTGCGACTGCCCAATCAACCGCGTCGATGAGGTCATCGTGCATTTTCTTCGACCACTCACCATTGGCGGCATTCGTGAACGACTTGCCGAAGCCGGTCGAACCGCGGTAGTTGACGCTCAGCACGGCATAACCACGGTTAGCGAGCCACTGGTGAGTCGAATTGTAACCCCAATCGTCGCGTGCCCAAGGACCGCCGTGGACGTCGAGCACCATCGGCACAGCCTTCTCGGGGCGGCCGTCACCATCCGAGTCGCTTCCCGGTGGCAAGGTGAGGTAGCTGACGAGTTTCAGTCCATCACGAGCTTCGATCACCGGGGTTTGCATCTTGACCAGGTCGTACTGATCGAGATCGTCGCGACTGCTGAACAGAAAGTGGGCCTTCTTGTTCGCGCGGTCGTAACGGTAGAACTTCAGCGGCCCATCATCCAGCACGTAAGCAACCGTCCACTGAGTGTCATCCAAGGTTCGGCTCGTGACGATGAGTTCGCCGTCTTCAACGGTTTCCAAATATTCAAGATCGCCCTTGATGGCGTCGTCGAGGATTTCCCACTTGGTCCGCGAGTAAGTGAAGCCAACCGCTTGGATGTTCTTCTCCGTCGGATGGACAAGTACTTCACCAACGTCGGCCTTGGCGTTCTCAGAGATAAGTTTCTTCTCACCCGTCTCCAGGTTCAATGAGAAGAGTGCTCCCGTATCGCGATCACGGCTATCCTGCAGATAGAGAATCTTGTTCGTCTTGTCGAAGCCCGCGGGTCCGGTGGTCATCGCGTCCTCGGGACCGACTTCCATGAACGGTTCCCAAGCTGCTTCCCCTTCTTGCCCTTCAACATGCTTGAGCAGCAGTTGCCCTCCGGTTGGGGTGAAGCTCATCGCAAAACGGACCGAGAAATCATCATCAGTCACGTAACCAAGGACACCTTCGTTCTCTTGAATGAGTTCGCGTTCGCCCGTTTCCAAGTTGACGCGATAGACATCGTGCAGTTGCGGATTGCGATCGTTGAGACCGACTAGAATCTCGTTCGGGAACTTTTGGCTCGTCCCTGCGATGCGAGCATGCACGCCGTCAACGGGCGTCAGGTCCTTCGTTTCGCCGGTAGAGACGTTCGTGGCATAGACGTGCCAGTTTTCATCGCCGTCTTTGTCTTGCGTGTAGAGAATGTGTTCGCCGGTGTAGGCCCAGCTGTGGCCGCGGATGTCACGCTCGGTGTCTTTGGTGATCGGCTTGGCGGAGGCGATATCGTCGACGGGGGCCACCCAGACGTTCAGGAATCCCTCAACTGGTGCGAGGTAACTAATCCACTTGCCGTTGGGGCTCAGTCGCGCGGATGCTTTTTGAGGATTGCCGAACAAGACGCTGCGAGGGATCAATTTGGCCTCCTGAGAGTTGGTGTGAGGATGAGCGGAATCAGTTTTGATCTTGGCGAATACCGTGCTGTTAGGTTGCGCTAACAGCATGAATGCCAGGGCAAGAGCCAGTTTTCCATTGATAATGCTGAAAGATTGCTTAGCTGAAGACATAGCTGATGTCATCGTTGTCGCGCTCCGTCGAACTAGCGAGTGTGGTTGAATCGAACTCTCGTATTGTTCCCGGTACGCTGACCCTCGACAACAGGTTCTCCGTGAAGAGAACTCTGATTACAGCTATACTGACGGCCATGCACGGGCCTACGCCAACGCCGCCGAGTCGCCGTTACAATCCGTTGCTAGCGGTGGCGGCTGCGTTTCTCACTGGGATTCTTGTCGATCGGTCCATTGCAACCGTTACGCTCGCGATGTGGGTCGCACTCTGCGTGTTGGCCCTGTTCCTCGCTTGGCGGTTTCGCCGTCAGCAAGCGTTCCAACGGGCAGCGAGTTTCACCTTGATTGCCACACTCTGTCTCGGCGGTGGGTGGGCTAATCTGCGGTGGAATTACTTTCCAGTAAACGACCTTGGCAGGTACGCCGGTGAACAAGCCTATCCGCTTTGCTGCGAGGCCTTGATTTCTGACCCCGTAACGCTTCGGCCATTACCGGCACACAATCCACTCAGGGCACTCCCTGCCAGCCCCCGTTCAGAGACGACGATCTCAGTTCGTCGACTCCGCAATGGAGAAACCTGGCAGGAGGTGCGCGGGGAATGCCGGCTCCGCATTAACGGCGAAGCGACCGAATTGAGCCCGGGGCAGCGAGTGCGAATCTTCGGTCGTTTTGAGAGAACCTCACCAGCAATGAATCCCGGCTCGATCGACTGGGCGGCGAGAGATCGTGGGCGTGGGCGTCTCGCGAACTTGTATTGCAATCAAGTGGAATGTGTCACCTCGACGGTTCCTTCTCCTCAAGATTCAATTGTCGAACGACTACGCATCGCAAGCGAACAGAACCTCAAGCAACACATCTCCCAGGACCAGGCACCCCTCGCCGCGGCATTGCTATTGGGAGCTCGCGAGCAACTCAGCGATGACGAAGTCGAAGCCTTCTTTCAAACCGGTGTGATTCATCTATTGGTCGTCTCTGGACTACATGTGGGAATGGCCGCGGCGCTACTTCTATTGCTGGCACGAATCATTCGTGTGCCTTGGAATCTGGCTTTGCTACTAACGGCAGTAGCAGTCTTGACCTACGCATTAGTCACAGGAATGCGTCCGCCGGTGATCCGCGCCTGTTTGATGACCTCGCTTGGCTTGGCAGCACTTTACGTGGGTAGGCCGGTTGCTGTGCTGAACCTACTTGCCGCGGCGGCAATTGCGATTGGCGTTTACAATCCGAGTGAAGTATTCAACCCAGGCACTCTCTTGAGTTTTCTAAGCGTCGCAGCATTGTGCGGGCTCGGAAACTGGAGTCGACTTCGTCAGACTTATGATCCGCTCGACGAGTTGATCCTCACGACGCGACCCTGGCATCAGAGACTGGGGACATGGTTCGGCAAGAAGGGCCTGATGCTGACCATTGCCTCCCTCGTAGCCTGGACCACGACAGCGCCGATTGTGGCTCGTGTTTTCCATCTCAGCACGCCGGGAACGGTGCTAGTAACCCCTTTGCTGTGGCCATTGATCGCTGCCGCGCTAATGAGCGGGTTGCTGGTGATTGGTTTTGGCTGGGTGCCTCCGGTAGGCTGGCTCCTCGGCAAGTTTTGCACCTTTTGTTTGAGCGCAATTCAAGAAATCGTTAGCACCGCCCATTCGCTCGAATTCGGTTCCTTTTATTGTGTGGGTCCGCAGACGTGGTGGCTTGTTGGGTTGTACGTGGGGCTGGCGATCGTTGCTTGGCGAGGTCTGCATACGATTCCATGGCGATGGACAGCCGCCGGGTTGGTCGTTTGGTCCGCGTTCGGTTTGTTCGTCGCGGGTCTGCAGCGTAGTAACGATGAAGAATTGCATTGCACATTTCTCGCGATGGGCCACGGCACCTGTGCCGTTCTCGAGTTACCCGACGGCAAAACACTGCTCTACGACGCAGGGAGCCTGAACTCTCCCGAGAGTGCCAGTCAGACGATTGCCAACTTCCTCTGGTCGCGGGGGATCATACGAATTGATGGCATCGTCCTCTCGCACGCCGATGTCGATCATTACAATGCGGTGCCTGGGCTATTGAAGCGGTTCCCAATTGGAACGGTCTACGTCTCACCATTGATGTTCGACCCGCTCGCAACTGGCGGGCAGCTCAACGCACCTGAGTACTTGCGCGAAGTGTTGGCAGAAGAAAACATTCCGCTACGAGAAGTGTGGATGAATGATCGGCTGGCGGTTCAGGATGAACACATCAACATCGAAGTTCTTCATCCGCCGCGGACGGGGGTCGTGGGGCGGGATAACGCCAACAGCATCACGCTTCTGATTGAGTTCGGTGGCAAGCGAATCTTGCTGCCAGGGGATCTGGAGCATGCCGGGATCGAAGCGGTCATGCTAGATGCCCCTGAAAATGTGGACCTACTGCTGGCTCCTCATCATGGGAGTGCTGGCAGCGATCCTCCAGGCTTCGCCGCGTGGTGCACTCCCGACCATGTGGTGGTCAGCGGTCGTAATCGCTCACGAACCACGCTAGCAAACCGTTCGTACAGAGCCGTGGGGGCCGAAGTTCTGCACACTTCTGACCGTGGGGCATTGCAGTTTACGCTGACCTCTGACGATCTCGAGGTGAAGTCGTTCCGCTGAGTACGGTACACATGCCTTGCTGACGAATTTGGCCGAATAGAGCCTGTCATCGCGGGGGAAAGCCGCAACACCCCCTCCTAAATTACCGATTCCAACCTGCCCCAACGAGCTGATCGGAAAAGTTGAGACAAGATTTCAAGTAACTCGGCTGTCGGGGTGGGCGCTTTTCGGCATTTTCACTACGATTGCACACTTAAATAGTAGGTCGATCGAAGCTTCTTCGGCCTGATTTCTGAGTTGAACAACAAAACAAGTCAAGGCAGCTACCGCCTGAATTACCACGCGAGGAAAACTCCCTGTGTCTACTGTCGTGCCAAATCGCGATACGCGTAAAGAGAAGAGCAACACCTCTCCTGAATCGGCAAACGATTCGATCATGGAAGTCGCCAACGAAGACGGCTACGCCGCTGCGGTCAGCACCGCCTGCCGCAAGGCAAAGGACGCTTTCAGTGAACTAGGCTTCAACTGGCCGATTGTCATTTGGATCGCACTTGTTCACGTGCTTGCGATCGGGGCACCGTTCTTCTTCACATGGCCCGCCCTGATTACTTGCATCGTGCTGGCGTTCGCTACCGGCAGCTTTGGCGTGTGCATGGGCTATCACCGCTTACTAACGCACAAGAGCTTTCAAACGTATCGCCCCGTGAAATGGCTGCTCGCTTTCCTTGGCGGTCTGTCCGGTGAAGGTTCGGCACTTACTTGGGTGGCTCAGCATCGCAAGCATCACGCTTTCAGCGATCACGAAGGCGATCCCCACTCGCCACGCGACGGCAACTGGTGGAGCCACATGCTGTGGTTCATGCCAAACTTCGGCAAGAAGTGGCACAAGGAACTGCTCCAGCGTTATGCACCAGACATCATGAAGGACAAGGTGATGGTCGCTTTGCACTACCTGTTCCTACCGGCCCATTTCGCTAGTGCCGCAGCGCTGTTTGCCTTCGGTTACTTCGGCCCGGAAAGTTGGGGCCTTGGCAACGCTTGGGCCGGCTGGGGCATGATCGTTTGGGGCTTAGGCGTGCGGATGGTTTATGTGCTGCACATCACGTGGTTCGTTAACTCGGCAACGCACCTCTGGGGCTATCGCAACTACGAAACTTCCGACGACAGCCGTAACCTGTGGTGGGTCGGCATCTTGGCGTGGGGCGAAGGCTGGCACAACAACCACCACGCCTACCAACGCGTCGCCCGCCAGGGCCACCGCTGGTGGGAATTCGACATGACCTACTGCTCAATCTGGCTGATGGAAAAGGTCGGCCTGGCTTGGGATGTGGTGCGATTGAAGGATATCCCAAAGGGAACAGCGCCGCAGTAGCTTTGTCTGCCGAGGCCAATTAGGTCGTTGGTTTCAAGAATGGTCTGCGATTGCAGTCAAATGACCCACTTTTTGGCTCCGCCAAACCTACCCCCTTTCCAAAGCGGCCCTTTTCCCGCTAGACTTTCCTAATTCGGAAGTCCTGTCAGAGCCCACACTTACATAGTTGTTGAAAAAGAAATGTCGGTAACGAAAGAACGCAAGCAAGAGTTGATCAGCGAGTACGGTCGCGAAAAGGGTGATTCTGGATCGCCAGAGGTGCAGATTTCCATTCTAACCTCGCGGATCGCGGAGCTGAATGGTCATCAACAGACCCACAAAAAGGACTATGCGGCCCAACGAGGTTTGCGTCGCATGGTAAGCCGTCGCCGCAGACTTCTGGATTATGTGAAGCGCAAAAATCCGCAGCTCTATCTCGATCTGCTACGTCGCCTCGACATTCGTAAGTAACGCTCAAGCGTGCCCATCCAACCGACCGGTGAAAGCTGGTCGGTTGTTCTCTTATAGGGCTCGTCCCGCTTGCGGCTTAGCCGCGAAGAAATTGAGAACCCGGCACGAGGTTGTCCGCCGCTGGCTAAGCCGCAAGCGGCGACGCTTAGAATCAGAGAAGTTTGAATCAAAGAAAGTTATTGAAAACTGTTTATAGGAAAAGTCGTTTAAGAAAGTTGGAAACGAAAATGGAAAGAACAAAAGTAGAAACACAAATCGGTGACAAAACCTTTAGCCTCGAAACCGGTGCGCTGGGCAAGCAAGCTGCTGGTACGGTATTGGTTCAATACGGTGAGACCGTTGTTCTCAGTGCCGCTGCTACTGGAGCACCACGACCAGGGATCGATTTTTTCCCGCTCACCTGTGATTACCGCGAACGTCAGGCTGCTGCAGGAAAGTTCCCTGGCGGCTTCTTGAAGCGCGAAGGGCGTCCAACCACCAAGGAAATCTTGACCGCTCGACTGATCGATCGTCCGATCCGCCCGATGTTCACTGAAGGTTTCAACGACGAAGTTCAGATTCAAAACTTTGTCATGGCCAGCGATCGCCAGACGGATGGTGATATCCTGGCGATGAACGGTGCCTGTGCGGCACTGGGCATCTCCGAACTGCCTTTCAACGGACCTCTTGCTTCAATCCGTCTGGGCATGATTGGCGATGAGTTCATCCCACTCCCCTCACAGGAAGACCTGGAGAGCAGCTCGCTCGACCTCATCGTCAGCGGCACGAAAGACGCCGTGTTGATGATCGAAGGCTTCGGTCGTGAGCTGCCTGAGGACACGATGGCCGACGCCATCATGAAAGCACACGAGTACATTAAGCAACTCTGCGATCTTCAACAGCAGTTGATCGACAAGGTGGGCAAGCCAAAGATGGACTTCCAGACGCCCCCATCGGATGGCCTGCTGGAGAAGCTCGAAGAAAAGTATTACGACGAGCTCAAGGCGGCGAAACAAACCGTCGGAAAGCAAGATCGTGCCGAGAAGTGCAGCGAGCTGAAGCAACGAGCACTCGCTGAAATGATCCCCGACGAAGAAGCCGAAGGCGCTTACACAGTCGCTTCCTTCAAGAAGCAATGGCACGATCTCGAAGCGAAAGTCATCCGGGCCTCGATCCTCGAGGGCAACCGCCCCGACGGCCGCGACGGCAAAACGCTCCGTCCGCTCCACTGTGAGGTGGACCTACTGCCTCGCGTCCACGGCTCTGCCTTGTTCCAGCGCGGTGAAACGCAATCACTCGTGACTGTCACCCTCGGGACAGGACGTGACGAGCAACGGGTGGACGGCCTATTCGAGGAATACTCGAAGCGGTTCATGCTCGACTACAACTTCCCCTCATTCTCCGTAGGTGAATGTCGTCCGATCCGTGGCCCTGGTCGTCGCGAGATCGGCCACGGTGCTCTCGCCGAACGCAGCGTGAATCCGGTCCTGCCGGCCCATGATGACTTCCCGTACACGATCCGAGTGATTTCAGACATTCTGGAATCGAACGGATCAAGTTCGATGGCCTCGGTCTGTGCAGCAACGCTTGGTCTTATGAGCGCCGGTGTGAAAATCACCAATCCTGTGGCAGGTATTTCGGTCGGCCTCGTCCAAGAAGGCGATCAGTGGGCGCTGCTTACTGACATCTTGGGTGATGAAGATCACTTCGGCGATATGGACTTCAAGATTGCCGGCACGCAAAACGGCATCACAGGCATTCAGCTTGACTTGAAGATCATGGGTATCTCAGAAGAGATCATACGTGCTACCCTCGCGCAATCGCGTGAAGCCCGGATCGAAATCCTACGATCGATGCTCAGCGCGATCGCTCGTCCACGGGAAGAAGTCGCCTCCAGCGCACCACGATTGTATCGAACTTCGATCCACCCCGAGAAGATTGGCCTGCTGATCGGACCGGGCGGTAAGACCATTCGTGCGATCCAAGAAGACTGCGGCGTGACAATCGACGTCGAGGAAGATGGCACCGTCACCATTGCCGGCGCGGACGAAGCGACTGCCAAGGCAGGCCTTGCCAAGGTCGACGCCCTGACGGCTAGCGTTAAGGTTGGCAAGATCTACGACGGCACGGTCACCAGCGTAAAGGACTTCGGTGCCTTCGTCGAAATCCTCCCGGGACGCGACGGACTCTGCCACATCAGCGAGCTCTCCAACGAGTACGTCTCAAGCGTTAACGACATCTGCAAAGTTGGCGATGAAATGAAGGTCAAGGTCATCGCTGTTGATGAGCAGGATCGCGTGAAGCTGAGCCGCAAGGCGGCAATGGCCGAACTCGAAGGCGAACCCGCCACCGCGGATGCCTAACGGCTACCGTGGTATTTGAAAGACTCAACGCGGGGAGCCCATTTTGGGTTCCCCGTTTTGTATCCCTAGCCAGAAAACTGGGGACGCGAAAGAACGCGGATTTGGGCGGGTATTTGCGGATTGTGCCGCTTCGTAAGTGCGAAGCGTTAGCGAGGGAGAATCTTGGTTGGCGTGGCCCCTCGCTTACGCTTCGGGGTAGAATAAGCGATAATCTGTGTTCCTCTGCTCAAGCCGCGTTCTTCCGCGTCCCATTCTTCTCCAAGAGATTCTCAAACTTGTCGACAGCCCCCACCACCAAAGAGCTGCATCAGAAGCTGATCGATCAGTACACCGAGATTGCGCAGTTGGCCGGGGCACTCGCTCACGAGATCAAGAACCCGCTCTCGACGATTCGCCTCAACATGCAGCTTCTGGCAGAAGACATTGATGCGGAGGCTTCCCCTGAGCAACGACGGGCCGCCAAGCGAATCGACGTGATGCAACGTGAGTGCCAGCGTCTGCAAGACCTGCTTGACGACTTCCTCCAGTTCGCCAGGGCGCGTCAGTTGAACCTGAAACCCACAAACTTGAACGTTGAGATTGAAGAGGCACTGGAGTTTTTTGAACCGCAAGCCGCCGCCGATGGAATCGAACTCATCCAATATCTCGACGCAGAGCTACCGCACGTCTTGCTCGACAGTGAAGCGTTTCGCGGAGCCTTGCTGAACCTGCTGCTCAACGCCAAACAAGCGATGCCTGAGGGGGGAGAGCTTGTCGTCCGCACCACGACTGCCCCGGGCAACGTGATCGTCCACCTCATCGACACCGGCATCGGCATGGACGACAACACGGCCGCCCACATGTTTGAAGCGTTCTTCTCAACGACACCGGGTGGTTCGGGCTTGGGTCTTCCCACGACGGCTAAAATCATCGAAGCGCACGGCGGGCGAATTCAGGTCGAAAGCGAAGTAGGACGGGGTACGCAGTTTACAATTGAGCTGCCCGTGCCTGCGCGGCTGACCTAGCTTCTTTCGGAACCTCCAACGCCGCGGCCCTTCCGACAGTTTTTCCTCGCCGATACGATATCTCTATGGCCAAGAGTACTACCGCCAAAGCCGGTCCACCGATTAAGGTGTTGATCGTTGATGATGAGGAAGCGCACGCGGATACCGTGGCGGACAGTCTTGCGCGGGTTGGCTACGATTGCACGATCGCGACTTCCGGCGCGGATGGGGCGGCGATGCTGGAGCGTGATGCTTTTGAGGTAATCGTTACCGATCTGCGGATGAAGGACACGAACGGCCTGGAGTTGCTGGCGAAAGCGAACGAAGCGCTGCCCGATGCCGAGGTGATACTCGTCACCGGTCACGGCACCGTACAGTCCGCAGTCGAGGCGATGCAGCAGGGGGCATTTAACTACTTGCTCAAGCCGTTGGACCTCCAGCAGCTTCGCGCCGTGGTCGATAACGCGGCACGCAACCAACACCTGCGTCGCGCCAATGCTGAACTCACCCGGCGGCTGGACGAGAAGTTTGGCTTTGAGGGCGTTATCGGCAACAGCCCGGCGATGCACGACGTGATCGTAAAACTGCAACGGATCGCTCCTACCGACGCAACAGTTCTTGTTCAAGGCGATACGGGGACGGGAAAGGAACTCGTTGCCCAAGCGATTCACCAGAACAGTCCTCGCAAGAGCCGACCGTTTGTAGGATTGAATTGCGCCGCGTTGAGTGAGAACATTCTCGAGAGTGAGCTCTTCGGCCACATCAAAGGGGCGTTTACCGACGCGAGTGCCGACCGCGTTGGCAAGTTCGAGTACGCCAACGGTGGCACGTTGTTTCTGGACGAAGTTGGTGATATGCCGTTGCCGACGCAGATCAAACTGTTGCGTGTGCTGGAAAGTGGGGAGATTACGCGAGTCGGCTCCAACGAGCCGGTGAAAGTCAATGTGCGGATCCTTTCGGCCACCAATCGTGACTTAGAAGAAGCGATCGCCGACGGCACGTTTCGCGAAGATCTCTACCATCGGCTGAAAGTCGTTACCATCCGCCTGCCAAGTCTCGCGGAGCGAACGCAAGACATTCCGCTTCTAATCGATCACTTTATCAAAGCGCAAAGCGGGAAGCACAACAAAGAAATTAAGAGCATCTCGACTGCCGCCCGGCGGCGTCTAATGGCATTCCATTGGCCGGGCAATGTCCGCCAGCTTAAGAACACCGTCGAAAGTATGATCGTGGTCGACTACGACGGCGTGCTTGATCTCGACGACTTGCCTGAAGAGTTTCACTCCGACGACCCGCAAGTGCTGGCCTCCGGCGGCGCAGGACTCGCCGAACTGGTTGGCAAGCCGCTCTCGGAGATCGAAGGCATCTTCATTGGCGAAACACTGAAAGTCACCGGCGGTAATCGCGAAGAGGCGGCCGGGCTGCTGGGTATCGGGGAGCGAACGCTTTATCGGAAAATTAAAGAGTACGGACTGAACTAAGGCGGAAGGGGGAGGGCGGAAGGCGGATAAACCTTAGCCTTCCACCTTCCCCCTTCCCCTCTCCGCCTTATGAAAGAAATTCGCCAACTATCGACGAGCGTTATCAACAAGATCGCTGCTGGCGAAGTGATCGAGCGGCCGGCGAGCGTCGTCAAGGAACTCGTCGAGAACTCGCTGGATGCTGGTGCAACGCGGATTGATGTGACTGTTGAAAAAGGTGGCTCGGAGCTGATTCGGGTCACTGACAACGGACATGGAGTCCCCGTCAATCAGATTCCGTTGGCGGTCGCCAGCCATGCGACCAGTAAAATCCGCGACGCGGACGACCTGTTTCGGGTCGGTACGCTCGGTTTTCGTGGAGAAGCACTCGCTTCGATTGCAGAGGTGAGCCGACTGGTGTTTCGTAGCCGTCCCGCTGATGCCGAAGCGGCCGCGGAACTGGAAATCGTTGGCGGGCGGCACGAGCCGATTCGCCCCGTCGGTGCGCCGCAAGGGACGATGGTCGAAGTCCGGCAACTCTTCTTCAACACGCCGGTCCGCCATAAGTTTCTGCGGACCACGCAAACCGAGATGGGTCACCTGACCGAAGCAATCACACGCCTCGCCCTCGCCCATCCCGAAGTCCACTTCACCATCACCCACGGCGGGCGGCAAACACACGACTTACCTCCGACCGACGATCTGACCGAGCGTGTGGCAATGCTGTTCGGAGAAGAATTGGCTACTCGCTTGATCCCTGTTGAGGCGATTGATGAAGACGTTTCGCTCTCCGGCTACGTTGCCAACCCGACGCACAGCCGTGGCAACAATCGGATGCAGTACCTCTTTCTCAACGGGCGATTTATTCGTGATCGATCGCTGCAACATGCCCTCGGGGAAGCGTACCGCGGGTTGTTGCTCACAGGGCGTTATCCGATTTGTTTTCTGCATTTGAAGCTCGACCCCGCGGCAGTCGATGTGAATGTGCATCCGACCAAGTTGGAAGTTCGCTTTGCTGAAGGCGGGCGAATCTATAGTCATCTCCTGGGGACACTACGAACGAAGTTTCTCTCGACCGACCTGGTTGCACGCGCGAATCTTCCGAAAGACAAGCAGCCGACCGACGAGGATGAAGTCCAACACGCGACACCCGAGCGGAGTGAACTGTTTGATTGGGCGAAACGGCAACTCGGGACTTCAGCTTCGGATGAGACGCCACCGTTTCGACCGTTTCCTGCCGAGAGTGGCGAGCGCAAGCCATTGGAGTTACATAAAGTTGATTTGGCTGGACTGGGCAGTCAGCCAAAAACACCGCACAACCCGACGGCTGACGCCGACGGCTCAGGAGAAATCACACAAACTCATCGTCTCGATGCACCTCATACAACGGCACTTCAAATTCATAATCGCTACCTCGTAACAGAAACCGAAGAAGGCCTAGAGGTCATCGATCAGCATGCACTTCACGAGCGTATCCTTTACGAGGCTCTGCGAGAGAAAGTCCTCAGTGGGGCTCTCGAATCGCAGAAGCTACTCGTGCCGGAGCCCGTCGATGTGGCAGCGAACGAGGCAGCCGTGGTGATGGAGCAGAAAGAGCTGCTGTCGCAACTCGGCATCGAAGTCGAACCATTTGGAGGCGAGACCTTACTCGTTTCTTCTTACCCGGCGATGCTCGCTAATTTGGCACCCGCCGAGGTCCTGCGCGAGTTGATTGAGAAACTGCTCGCTGGCGGCAAGCTCCCCGACTCACGAGATTTACTGGATGAACTCCTTCACATGATGTCATGCAAGGCAGCCGTGAAATACGGCGACAGCCTCACGCCCGACGAGGTGACTGCCCTTCTGGAGCAACGCCACCTCGCCCAAGATCACCACCACTGCCCCCACGGTCGCCCCACGGCGCTGGTCTTCACGCGAGAACAACTTGATCGGCAGTTTAAACGCATCTAGCAGTTCATATTAAACCGCCTCTGATTTAGCGTTTGCCACTTCGCTCCGCTTCGATCAAAATGGTGGTTCTCATAGATTCGCCTCATCCCAGGCATCATCGATCCCAGGCAACTCATCGTGAACGACCAACCTAGAATCTGCGTGGCGATTGGCCGCAGTCGGCATAAACACATGATGGCCGAGCATCGGCACATGGCGGAACAGGGTGCCCGCATGGTTGAATTGCGGCTCGACTACGTTGCCGGTCGCGTGAATATGGCCCGCCTGCTGGCCGAACGCCCCGCCAACTGCGAGGTGATTATCACCTGTCGCCGCAAGGAGGATGGCGGTCGTTGGGGCGGCACCGAGGAAGCGCGGATTCTGCTGCTTCGTGAGGCGATTGCCGAAGGCGTCGACTACGTCGACATCGAAGATGACATCGCGGGGCAGATTCCCCGCTTTGGCGCGACAAAGCGAATTGTCAGCTATCACAACTTCCGCAAAACGCCTGAGGACTTGCGTGAGAAGCACGACGAAATGGCGAAGCTCGACCCGGACGTCGTAAAGATCGCCACGATGGCCAACTCTCCGCACGACAATCTGCGGATGCTGGAGATGATGCAGGAGAGCTCCGTGCCAACCATTGGTATGTGCATGGGCGACATTGGGACGCCCTCGCGTATTCTCGCGGCAAAGTTCGGAGCGCCTTTCACCTACGCGACGTTTAACCACGAACGCTCGTTAGCACCTGGGCAATTAAGCTTCAAGCAGATGACCCAGATCTATCGCTACAACCGCATCGGCCCTGACACTGCTGTCTATGGTGTGATCGCTGATCCCGTGGGCCATAGCCTAAGCCCCAACGTGCACAACGCTTGCTTTGAAGATAGCGGACTCGATGCCGTCTACGTACCATTCCGGGTCCCGGCGGACAATCTCGACCAGTTTGTCGGCGATGCGACACGGTTGGGCATCAAAGGTTTGAGCGTGACCATTCCGCACAAGGAAGCGATCGCCCGCCACCTCACCAAAGTCGATCCGGCGGTGAAGAGCATTGCCGCAGTGAACACGGTCGCTTTCGATGGCTCCGAACGTGTCGGCTACAACACCGACTACAACGCCGCAATGGATTGCCTGGAACACAACATGGGTGAGATCGGTACGAAGCCGAGCCCACTCAACGGCAAACGGGTACTCATCCTCGGTGCGGGCGGCGTGGCTCGCCCGATTGCCTTCGGCTTGGTGAAACGCGGCGCAAAAGTGACGGTCGCTTCGAGGACCATGAAACGAGCCGAACGCCTCGCGAAGTCGTTCGAAATCAAGCCTGTCGAGTGGGAGAACCGCCACAAGGGTCCTCAGGAAGTGATCATCAATTGCACGCCTGTTGGGATGCACCCTAACGTTGACGAAACACCGCTAAGCAAGACCTTCCTCAAACCTTCGATGGTCGTCTTCGACACAGTCTACAACCCGGAGACGACGCTCCTGATCAAAGAAGCCCGCGAGCGGAACTGCATCACGATCACCGGTGTCGAGATGTTCACGCGTCAGGCGCAATTGCAATATTATTTGTTTACCAAGCAGGAAACCTCCGCCGACTTGATTCGCAAAGTGATTAAGGATGCGATCGGGCCAATTGGGCGCGGTGGATAAAGAGAATCGTTGCGTTGGCGTGGCCACGGATTGCTCGGACGACGCGGATTAGTTTTTTGAACGGGAGACGGCAAAGAAAACAGAGGATTTGTTTCTTCTTGTTGACCTCCGTTCTCTCTGTTTCCTCCTGTTCAAAAACATCTGTGCGATCCGTGTCATCCGTGGTCAAAAAAATGGGTCGTCTTACTGAGAGAGTCTTGTGTCGTCGAGTTGTCTAGCACTGATCGGTTATCGTGGCACCGGTAAGACTACAGTGGCGCAGCAGTTAGCGCGAATGCTTGGGTGGGACTGGGTCGACGCAGACGTTGAGATCGAACTAGCGGCAGGCAAGTCAATTGCAGCGATCTTTGCGGATGAGGGTGAGCAAGCGTTTCGCGACCGTGAGGTCGAAGTCGTTGCGGCTCTTCTCGAACGTGAGAAAACGATTTTGTCTTGCGGTGGAGGGGCGATCCTGCGGGAAGCGACCCGCGAACGACTCAAGTCTTGCCGCGGTGTCGTTTGGCTGAAGGCATCCGTGGAGACGATCCACAGTCGTGTCTCCGACGATCAAACAACCGCCGACAGGCGTCCTAACCTGACTAATGCGGGCGGTCGGACCGAGATCGAGGAGGTTCTGGCAGCCAGAACGCCTCTTTACGCGGAGTGTGCTACCCTTGAGGTCGATACCGAAGATAAGGCCCCTGCGGAAATCGCCGAAGAGATTCTCGGCAAGTTGGGGCTGGTATCTTGAATCACCAACTGCACCAAGACTTGAGACCGGACAACGAGATACGCAGGATTGACAGGATTTCTTCTCGTAAATCCCGCCGATCCTGTTATCCGGTCTTCAATCCCCTCCTGCCATGCCGCCCACTCTCGCCTTACTGCTTGTGTTCGCCTTAGGGCTCGCGCTGGGTGGGCTCGTGAATTGGGCGACCTACACGTTGGCTTGGAACCCACGGCCTATTTCTCCTTGGTCGGAACCGCCTGAGAAGGTCCCGCCTCGAACTTGGCTGGATCGGGTTCCTGTTTACGGGTGGATGCGGCTAAGCCGCGAAGCGGGGGTTCATGGGCGTGTGTTTTGGGTGCGGCCTCTTATTGTTGAAATGGCGATGGCCGTGGTGTTGGCTTGGCTTTATTGGTGGGAAGTGGATCAGCAAGGGCTTGTCCGCACACAATTCGCCTGGCTATTTCCTGGGGAGCGTCTGGCTAACTTGCCGAAAGTTCCGACGTGGACGACCTACTGCACATTCTTCTCGCACACGATTCTGATCACCCTGATGGCCGCCGCGAGCTTGATTGATATTGATGAGAAGATCATCCCCGATGAAATCACCGTCATAGGAACCCTCGTTGGCTTGCTGCTTGCCGCGGCACTACCGATGGCGCTACTGCCGCAAGTGGCAGCGCGAGAAGTACCAGCACCGACCGCCGTTGAAATTGAATTGCCGGCGGGCCTAAGACATCCCCCGACAGGTGACGCCTATTTGGAGCCAACGACTTGGTACGGACCAAACTCATCACGTACCCTCAATAAGTTCGTAAGCTCATGGCAAGGATTAGTGACCGGCCTCGCCTGCTGGTCGCTTTGGCTGGTCGCACTAACCCCCAGAATCTGGCGTGGCAAGCGCGGCTTCAGCCGGACGGTGGCCATCATCGCAGCACGAGTGCTACGCGAACTCTGTCGGGGTCCCCTCGCTTGGATCGGTTCAATCGGAACGGCGGCCATCATCGGCGTCTGGCTCTTGGGCGGCGATCATTGGAACGGCCTGCTTTCCGCCCTGGTGGGCATGATTGGCGGCGGAGCGATGGTCTGGGCGACCCGCATCGTTGGTTCGCTCGCCATGCAGCGCGAAGCGATGGGCTTTGGCGACGTGACGCTGATGATGATGGTCGGCGCGTTCCTCGGTTGGCAAGCAGGCGTGGTGATTTTCTTCGTCGCACCGTTTGCTGGCCTGGTGGCTGGCATCTTCCAGCTTCTCTTCTTCCGAGAGAACGAGATTCCCTACGGGCCATACCTCTGCCTGGGCACGCTGGTGGTGATGGTTCGCTGGGCGGATGTTTGGAATCCCAAACCGCTGGGACTGCAAGAACTCTTCGGCGCAGGCTGGTTCATCCCAGCGGCTCTAGGAGTTGTAACTCTCTTGCTGGGAATCTTGCTCTGGGTGATACATATCGTCAAGCGTGAGGCCACAAGGAAACAAGCTTAGGCATAAGCCTGCGAAAAAATCATGCTGACAACAGTGAGCAATCTAGAACTCAATCGTGAGCTATTGCGGCGAAAACGCTATGGCGTGATTCTCGCGCGCGATGGGAAGTTGGAAAGCATCACGCTACGCCCCTGGCCCAAGCTGATTTCCTGGCCGGAGATTTGGCCCGTCGGCTCACGCTATCACGCACGCGGACAAGGCGACGCTTGTTGGCTGTACTACAACCAACCGTTGCGGTTCTCTAATTTTCTGGCGGTGAAGTACATGGCATCAACTCGTGGTGCGAGCATTGCCACCTGCCAAGCGGCGATCCGAACGCTTGAAGCCATCGCAGAGATCAAACGAACCGACGCGATGCTCTGCGACGTTGCGAATAGCAGGCTGAGCGACCGACTGCTAGCAAGGTTCGGCTGGGAGGCGCATCGACCGCAGCGATGGCATCGCAATTTCATCAAGAGATTTTATGGGAGCTACTGAAAGGCTTTTAGCTATCGGCTGTCGGCTATCAGCTTTTTGCTAGCACTTCTTTGCCTGATCTTGCCGGCTTGAGTGGCGACTGTTACCGTTCGCACGCACTTTCTGAGAAGACGATCTTGCCAGAGAACTTTGTGACGTGTTTGCTCGACATTATCTCATCCTGTTTTGCCTTGCCCTGCTTTCCAGCGGCTGCGGGCGGCTTGTGTTTAAGCCGGACCAGCCGAACAACGCGGTTGTGCAGCAACAGATGCAGACCCTCGCGCAACAGAATCAGGAATACCAAAGTCGCGCGCAACAGTTAGACACGGACAACCAAGAACTCGAATCACTGCTCGCCCAATCGCGACAGCAGATTCAACTGCTCAATGACGAAGTCGTTGCGACACGCCAGCAACTCAAGACGACCACCGATCAGCTCGTCGCGATGCAGTCAGACAATCGCGAATTGAGGACGAAGACGTCCGCGCTGGTTGCATCAACGCAAAAACGTGTCGGTGCGGAAATCCGCGCCAACAACAGTTTGCTGAAGAATCTCACCGTTGGTGATATGCCAGGCGTAAGCGTTCGACAAGATGGGGATGTCGTCCGTGTTGAGATCGAAGGGGACCGCGTCTTTATGCCCGGCAGCCCTTACTTACAGAACGGGGCCGACGCCATTCTCGTAAGCGTTGCTCAGGACCTCCGCCGCAACTTCCCGGATCACATCATCGGCGTGGAAGGCCACACTGACGACCGCGAGACACACTCGCAGCAGTTCCCCACCAACCATCACCTCTCTGCCGCCCAGTCTTTAGCGGCTTATAATCTGCTGGTTGAACGCCGCACGATGCCGGCGACACAGCTCTTCGTGATTGGCCACGGACCGAACCACCCGATCGTGTCTAACGCGAGCGACGAGGGCCGTCGGAGGAATCGCCGACTGGAGATGGTTGTCTATCCCGAGCGGATGGCCCGTCGCTAGAGATGCCTAGCAAAATTCTCTTAGGCTCACTCTGGCCGACTTCGGATTTGGCTCGTAGGAAGCCTGGCTGATTGTCGCTAAAATGCGAACTTCCGTAGGTTGGGACGACTCCTATCTGCGGCATCGCAACCCGAGAAGCGGCTTAATGATTGCAATTGTTGACTATCAGATGGGCAACCTCCGTAGCGTTCAAAAGGGTTTTGAACGTATGGGGCACGCTGCCGAAATCACCGGCGATCCGGTGACGCTCAGCAAAGCAGAGAAGCTCGTTCTCCCGGGAGTAGGTGCCTTCTCAGACGCCATCGCTGAGCTTCACCGGCGCGAGCTGGTCACCCCCATCAAGGACGCGATTACCGCGGGGAAACCGATGCTCGGCATCTGCTTGGGCCTGCAAATGCTCTTCGAGGTTGGTCACGAAGATGGCCAACACGAGGGGCTGGGCATTCTCAAGGGAGAGGTCGTCCGCTTCGACATTCCCCATGGCTACAAAGTGCCGCACATGGGTTGGAACCAAGTCCATTACCAAAACCAACCGCCGATCTTCGCAGGCATACCGGACGAGAGCCACTTCTACTTTGTCCACTCCTACCACGTGAAACCCAGCAACGAAGCCGTTGTTGCGGGAACGGCTTCTTATCCAGATCCCTTCTGTGCGATGGTCTGGCAAGAAAACCTTTTTGCCACACAATTTCACCCCGAGAAGAGCCAGGAGATGGGGCTGCGGATCCTGAAGAATTTTGCCGAGTATGAACGTGCATAGCGGCACACTGTTTCCGCTCATTTTCCCTTAAGAATAGTACCATGGAAATCTGGCCAGCCATTGATCTCATCAACGGACGTTGCGTCCGTCTGCAACAAGGCGACTACGAGCGAGAGACCGTCTTCTCCGACGACCCAGCAGCGATGGCTCGCAGCTTTGAAGAAGAGGGCGCAAAGCACCTCCACTTGGTCGATCTCGATGGTGCGAAGGCGGGCAAGCCCTGCAACACGGAAGTGATTCGCAAGATCGTCGAAAGCGTCGACATGCAGTGCGAAGTGGGAGGCGGAGTTCGCGATGAGGACGCTATCATCACACTGCTCGATGCGGGCCTGTCTCGCGTCGTTCTTGGGACCGCTGCGCTGAAGCAGCCCGAATGGTTTCGCGAGATGTGTGCGAAGTATCCCCAGAGACTCGCCCTGGGAATCGACGCGCGTGATGGTTTCGTTGCCACCGAAGGCTGGCTCGAAACAAGCGAAACAAATGCCATCGAGATGGCGGGGCAGTTCGCGGGGATTCCGTTAGCGGCAATCATCTACACGGACATCGCGACCGATGGGATGATGCAAGGCCCAAACACCGCGGCAATGGCTGAGATGCAACGCGCTGTGGACGTGCCGGTCGTTGCCTCGGGCGGCGTCACAACGGTCGATGACGTCGCGGCACTGGCGCAGGCTGGTTTGGCAGCTGCGATCATCGGGCGCGCACTTTATGAAGAGACGATCTTGTTGCCGGACGCTCTCGCAGCGGCAAACTGACTCACTGTAGGGAACGCCCTCCGTGGCGTTCCGTGACCAAGGCGCAGACGGAACGCCACGGAGGGCGTTCCCTACAGGTGTTTCGCCTCCCCGTTTTCTCGGCAAAAACCAAAATCTTTGCGTCTGAGAGCCTCGGCAGAAGATAATGAAGATTCATTAAAGCAACCCTCAACAATGGAGTTTCTGCAAACGTCATTCGCTCTCTGACACGACAACTTGTTCTTCACGCCTGATGCGTCTCCCACTTTTCTGTTCTGCAAAGAACGTCTTTTCTTGATGAAGGAGTACCCCATGGTTAGAAATGTCGCCGATCTTCGCAATGTCGCCGTCTGCGGTCACGGCAGTTCCGGGAAAACCTCGCTGGTCGACACTTTGCTCGTCCGCAGCGGGGCGGTAAAAGGGAATCCCAGTGTTGATGCCGGCACCAGCATTTGCGACTTTGACGAAGAAGAGAAGCATCACCATCATTCGGTCGAAGCCACCCTCGCCCACTTCGACCACGCAGGCAAACACATCAACGTTATCGACACGCCGGGCTATCCGGAACTCGTCGGGCAAATGATCGGCTCACTGCGAGCTGTCGAAACCGCCCTGATCGTCGTCGACGCCCACGCAGGCGTCAAAGTCAACACGCGTCGCGCCTGGTATGAAGCAGAACAAGCAGGCTGCGGACGCATTCTCGTTCTCACGAAACTCGATGCTGACAATATCAACTTCGAGGAATTGGTCGCCAACCTGCGCGAAGTCTTCGGACCCACCTGCATTCCATTGAATGTGCCAGTGGGCGTCAGCAGCGATCTCAAAGGCGTCGTCAGCACGCTCGCACCTCCGGATGATACCTCGGGGGCTCTCCTCGAAGTTCAACCGATCCACGAATCATTGGTCGAGTCGATCATCGAAGTCGACGAGGCCGCGATGGAGCGCTACTTCGAGGGGATCGCTCCCACGAAGGAAGAATTGCAAAGCCTCCTGGTCAAGGATGTGGCAGAGAGGACCCTCACACCCATCTTCTGCGTTTCCACGAAGCAAGATGTGGGCGTGACCGAACTCATGGACGCCTTGGCCTCCTTTGCACCGTCGCCCGACCTCTTCCCGCGTCACGGTCATCGCGGGGAAGAAGATATCACGCTGCTGGCCGACCCAGACGCACCGCTGGCAGCCCAAGTTTTTAAGACGCGCATCGACCCTTTTGTGCAAAAGCTGAGCTTTGTCCGCATCTATTCGGGCACGCTCAGAAAGGACATGACCACCGAGGACCTCACCTCGCACAAGAAGCTCAAGGTCGCTCAGTTGCTTGATGTCCAGGCGAGCGAGACGCATCCCATTGAAGGGAATGGCTCCCAAGAAGTCGGCCCCGGAGAGATTGTCGCCCTCGCCAAGTGCGAGGACTTACACACCGGTGACTCGATCGGCGAAGTTGAACTCCCTGATCTGAAGTTCCCCGAACCGATGATCGGCTTGGCCGTTGCTCCCAAGAGCCGCGGCGACGAGGCGAAGCTCTCCGGTGCGCTGCATAAGATCACCGAAGAGGATTCGACGATCCATCTCGAACACGATCCCGAAACCCACGAGATGGTCCTCACCGGAATGAGCGAGTTGCACCTGACGCTCATTCAAGAACGATTGCACCGGCGCGATCACGTGGATATCGAAACGCACGAGCCGAAGATCCCCTACCGCGAGACGATCCAGGCGAACGCTGAAGGGAGCTACCGCCACAAGAAGCAGTCCGGCGGGGCAGGGCAGTTTGCGGAAGTGCATATTCGCATGTTCCCGTTACCCGAGGGCGCGGAGGTCGAGGAGTTCGCCACCAAAGAGCGGTTCCCGCATCTCAAGAATACGCACTACGACGAACAGAACCACTTCCTCTGGATTGATTCGGTCGTGGGAGGCTCAATCCCCGGCAACTTTATGCCGGCCATCGAGAAGGGTTTTCACGAACGAATGAAGCAAGGCGTGGTGGCTGGATTTCCCATCCAAAACGTCTGCGTCGAAGTCCATTACGGCAAAGACCATCCGGTCGACAGCAACGAGACCGCTTTCAAAACGGCAGCGAGCAAAGTGTTCGCCCAAGTCTTTAAGGAAGCCCGTCCAGCGATGCTCGAGCCGGTCGTTAATCTGCATGTCACTGTGCCCGAAGACAATGTGGGGGATGTCTCAAGCGATCTCTCGGGGCGCCGTGGGCAAATGGTGGGCATGGAGCAAAACGGCGGCGGCATGACCACCGTTGAGGCGAAAGCTCCGCTCGCCGAAGTGGCGACTTACGCCCGCACGCTCTCCTCCATGACAGGCGGCCAAGGAAGCTACACGATGGAGTTCTCGCACTATGAAGTCGTGCCGGGGAACGTTCAGCAGGAGATCCTCAAACGCGCCAACGGGAGCGACGAAGAAGAGTAGCACCTAGCACGTTACTCCCGCCGCTTGCGGCGGGCTTATCTCTTGGCGTGAGGGCTGTGTTAGCACAGTAAGAAACCGTCTGAATTGAGCTGGCGTGTTGGGCTGCAAAACGCCCAACACGCCCCTATTGCACCTCGATCAGCTCAACGTCTTCCAATCGTGAGGTCAGCTCCATCATGGGCTCCGACCTTAGGTCTCCCATGGGTACGCCCAGCTATGCGTTCGAACTGCTCGACGATCGAACGCCACAGGACAAAGCTGGCGATGCCGTAACCGATAGTTCCCAGCATGTAAGAAATCACGAAGCGAAAAAATTGGTCACCCCCGGTGCCAACTTCATTCCACCATAACCCGAAGCTACTTGGGAAACCTAGAAGATATGGCATGCAAGGGGCGAGTGCGATGGTCATGAGCTGCTCGCCACCTTGGCCACCTGTGACTCCAATGACGCCACAGCAGCAGAGCATGTAGCCGCCACCGACAACGATGAGCGTGGCAATCGTTGACGCCGACGCCTGGAGGGTCGTTTTCGATCGGAGGGAGAAGTAGAGGCCGAGCATTGCTGCAAAGCTAGCACAGGCAATCGCCGTGAGCATGAAAGGGATCGCGGCTGCGAAATATCCTGGATTGAGGAAAGCAGCCAAAAGCCAAGCGAACGCCAGTGGCACGATGCCCCATCTCATGGCGTAGAAGCTCCCCAAGACTTTCCCAGCGAGTATCTCACTTCCGGTAAGTGGTGTCGCCAGCAGTGAGAGCCAGCAATCACTCTCTTTCTCCTGCGTGATTGAACCTGCAGCCCGCGAAGAGAGTGAGATCAATAATAATGACCCGACTGCGCCCACCAACCCAGCCATGAATCCAAAGTAATCTCTCTTCGACGAATAGCTTCGTTGATAGCCTAGCGATTCGACGAATGCATAAACCGTTAGTCCGAAAATCGTCAGCACGATCAACGTGCCTGTAATGAGCCCGAGCCAGCCAAACCGTGTTTTCGCCGTGCCCGCGAAGGCCTCTTTCCAAATCATCGGGCGGTCACCTAAAGCGGGCCGCCAACCACGGCTTATCGTCTGAAAGAGGCTCAAACCGTCGCTCTGATCAGACTTTTCGCCCTTACTCGAAGCGCCCAGATGAACACGCCGGACCGCCCAGGTCGCTAGCGTGATACAGGTAAGCGAAATCGCCAAGTGCCAACCGGCCATCTCTAAGAGGGGACTAAAATCGAACGTTGCCCCCGCGGCAAAGCGATTGCCCATGGCTTCCCCAAGCACATAGATTGGGTTGAGCGAGATCACTGCCTCTAAACTATCCTGAACGAAGTTGAGCCAAGGGGAACCGGCGACGTTGCGAAGCGCTCCCTGCGTAAAGACCAATAGAATCAAGGGGAGTAGAAAGAGTACTGCCATCAACAGATAAACCCGAATCATGGCATCGCGTGATTTGGGAGACCACACGGAAACCGCCACACTGATTGCGGTCACTAGCAACACGGTACTTCCACCAATGAGGAAGGATCCTGCAAGCAGATCCGCCGGGATGCCTCCCAACATGCGGAAGAGAAACAGGATCGGCAGCGCCACCAGCAAGAACTTGCCGATCAGCGTTAAGCGAGCGAGCGTCTTCCCCAAGACAATTTCGAGGTTTGAGAGATCGCTCACGAACAAGTACTCAATAGTCCGCCGTTCCCGCTCAGTCGCGATCGTTCCTACAGCCATTGCCGGCGCAACGAGAAGAATCCCCAACAATTGAACCCAGCTAAATGAGATAAAGAACCCGGTCGCCATATGCGAGGCCTGCCGAATGGAGATCGGTTGGCCGGTCACCCGTCCGAACGACGTCATGGTGCTGTAGCTCATCCAGAGAATGAAAAAGAGTATCAGAGCGTAGATAACTCGCATCACGTAGTAGCGTGTGCGGCGTGAAACGCTGACGAGTTCGACGCGGTAGATCGGACCAGCAAGCATGAAGAGTCTATCCCGGTGCGAAAGTGCTGCCAGAAAGCGCAATGCGAGTAGCCGCATCGTACCGTGATTAGTGACTCGGTGCCAGAGAACTGACGGCTTCGGACCTCACGCTCCGGACTTCGGAGCTAGAAAAGATCTGCACGACAGCGTGAAGCCCGAGGCCTGAAACCTGAAGCCTTGTCAACAGCGCCACGCGAGGCATAGCTCGCGAGCTAGCCTCTTGCCTTCGACCTATTAAGCGTGAGACTCAGCCCGCAGCTTCAACTTCGGCTTCTCCAAGAGCACCGTCGTGTGCGGATCGACGCTGTAGGTAAGCCAAACACTAGAACCAATCACCGAGTCGTGCCCGACGACCGTGTTGCCACCGAGGATCGTGGCGTTCGCGTACACAACCACGCCGTCTTCGATTGTGGGGTGCCGCTTCTGATCGCGGACCAAGTTCCCCTCGCCATCGGTGGGGAAGCTCAACGCACCGAGAGTGACACCCTGGTAGAGCTTGACATGGTCACCAATCTCGCAGGTTTCACCGACGACGACACCCGTGCCGTGATCGATGAAAAAGTACTTGCCAATCGTAGCCCCGGGATGAATATCGATCCCCGTGCGCATGTGCGCCCATTCGCTCATCATGCGTGGGATGAAGGGAATCTCGAGTTGGTAAAGCAAGTTCGCCAAGCGATAAACCGTGATCGCTTCGAGCCCCGGATAGCAGAAGATCACCTCATCAGGCGTCTTGCAGGCCGGGTCGCCATCGTAGGCGGCTTGCACGTCAGTGGCGAGCAGTTCGCGGATGCGGGGCAACTCGTTCAAGAACTGCAACGTCTTCGCCTGGCCGAGCGCTTCGTAGTCGGTGTCCCCGTCGCATTCACTGGTGGCACCTGCTTCGTGCCGCAAGGCTCGTCCAATCTGACGCGTTAGCCGGTCATGCAATCGATCGAGAAGCTCGCCAACGTAGTATTGGACATTCCCATAGTGGAGTCCTTCGCGGCGACGGTAGCCTGGATAGAGAATCTCAGTGAGTTCTTTGACGGACTCGATCACTTCCTCATAATTCGGTAGCGGGCAATGATCGAGGTGATTAATCGTACCGAGTTCTTCGTACGTGCGAACGAGCCGCTCGGTGATGTCGGGGAGTTGATCCTTCAAACTAAAGTCAGTAGCCATGTTTGCGATTCCCTAGCGCTGATACTCACATCGATCCCTCGCGATGTGAAAGAAAGAAGCGTGATACCGAGCGAACCGCTAAAGGTTCACTTTGCGACGACACGTTAACCCGGCCCTAGGCCGGGGTGGTACAGAGGCAGTCGAGGTGGGACATGTCAAACCGCTTGCGGCTAAGCCGCGTTAAAGATCGCCGCGTTGTAAACCGCCGCATGGAGGATCGCGTACTCGAAAGACAAACGTACTGAGCTTAAGGTTCTCTGGGCAAGATTCTTCATCGGCGGTCTGCTTCTACCGAGTTTAACCATTTTACCAGCAATAACACGTGGCGGCGTGATCGAATTGTTGTCATTGCTGAGAAAAAACCTCTCAAAATAAGCTACCAAGTCGACTTTTCTCCCCCAGATCGATGATAACCTTCAAATAGAGTCCCCTGAAAAGCATGCCTGCAACTCAAGCTTTTCAGTCTTTTCTGAGAGATCCCCGATCGTGAACATCCCCACCCTCTTACTCGCCGCTGGCGGGATGGATCCCCAATGGATTCTGCTGGTGCTGGCCCCACTGGGTCTGGCGGCAGCAGCCTGGGCCCTCCGTCTAGCCTGTTCTTTCAGCCTCGTCGATCCACCCGGCTTTTTGCACGCGACGTATCTGGTAGCAACGCTGATTGTTGCAAACGTTGCCGTCAGATTCTTCCTGGAAGTTACCGGGACGCAGCCGGGGCTGAGTACCCGCTACGCAGTCCCGGCTATTATCAACGCGATCGTGCTGACCATTGGACTGCCGGTTAATCCGGTCTCAGCATTCATGGTGGCGGTGGCCCATGTGGTGATCTCTTGCCTGATGTACTTAGGCTGTGTCATCGTGGGCACGGCGCTATTTTGAACAGCACTGGTAGAGTCGCTCACTACTAGCGCGAAGCGCAGGTATTTCGAGGGCTATTTCGTACTCTCCCGTCGCCCCGGCATGAACCGACAAAGCCCAATCCCCAAGAAGTAGAGCACCACCAGCGGCACTCCCATAACGATCATGCTCTGTGGGTCAGCCGGCGTGAGCACCATGGAGAGAATCGCAATGACAAGAATCGCGATACGCCACTTCGACAAGTAAGCTTCGACGGTAAACACGCCGATTCGCTCCAAGAGCAACATCACCAGTGGCAGTTGAAAGCTAATTCCAAAGCCCAGCGGCAGCAGCAAGACGAAGCTCATCCATTCGCTCAGTTGCATGCTCGGGTCGGTTTCTGTCCAAGCGTAAAACTTAAAGAGAAACGCCAATACGTAGTCGAAAGCGACATAGAAGGCGAGTGCCGCGCCAGCTAAGAACAAGCCAAGACTAAACGGCAAATACAGGTAGATGTACTTGCGCTCGTGCCTGTACAAACCTGCGGCGACGAAGTCCCAAATGAAATAGAAGATCAATGGGCTAGCAAAAATCGCCCCCGCTACGAGAGAAGCCTTGATATAGACCATAAAGGGCTCGTGGGCCTGCAGGCCGATCACACGCACCCGAGGGTCATTCTCGACGGGACGATACAAGCGGATTTTGAGCAAGTCCTTACGCTCCGGAAGCTGGGAAGAGACTTCTCCCTTGGGTTTCGGCACGGCGTCCTCATTGAGCAGCCCAGGGTTGAGCTTGGCAAGTTCCGCAGGATCGATCCAAACCTCTTGGGGGACTAAGCCGCGAGCAGCAAACTCTTTCGCGGCAGCGTCCAGATCCTCAGGTACGGGCTCGCCCTCCGCTTTCAAGGCTTCGAGCCTTGCTAGCTCTTGGGCAGCGGCTTGCTCGCGATAATGTTCCACGAGCGCTTCTTTGAGCGGCGTCTGGATGTAGGCAACGATATCCCAACCAATGAACAGACCGAAAATCGTCCCCGTCAGCAGGGCGATCAATGCTTTGAAGAGCGCCGAACGCAACTCTTCAAGATGTTGACCGAAGGACATCTTCGTATTCTCGAAGTCGTCTTCCTTGGCGGAATCTGAGGCGTCAGGTGGAGAGGTCTCAGGCATCGACAACTTCGGCGGGGCAGTCAGAAAGGTTGGTGGGTCAAACGGAGCGGGTTCATTGTGTAAGGCTCTTGCTCTATGGTACTTAGAGCCGGGCAACTGTTAAACCACAAAGGGCACTAAGGGCAACAAGAGATGGCAAGCTGTAATTACCCCTTGCGTTTCACTCCTCTATTCCGACGCTATCTCTGGGGCGGTCGTCGGTTGGCGACCATGCTCAACAAGCCCATCGGCGAGGGAGATGACTACGCGGAAAGTTGGGAGGTGGTCGATCATGGAGACGATCAAAGCGTTGTCGAGCATGGCTGGCTGGCCGGTGCGACTCTGAAGGAATTGGTTGAGTATCACGCGGGAGAACTCTTCGGCGGGTCCGCCTGCGGTGAGCAATTCCCGCTTTTGATGAAACTGCTCGACTGTAATCGCACGCTTTCAGTACAAGTCCACCCCAATGACGAGCAGGGGGCGAAGCTCGATCCGCCCGACCTCGGCAAGACCGAAGCCTGGGTCGTGCTGGCCGCCGAGCCGGGCAGCAAGATTTACGCAGGGCTTAAGCCGGGTGTGGGCCGCGAGGATTTGGCTGCTGCGCTTGTAGCCGGGGAGTGTGAGAAGTGCCTGCATGCTTTCGAGCCGAGTCCGGGCGATTGCGTGTTCATCCCGGCGGGCACGGTCCACGCGCTGGGCGCGGGGCTGGTGATTGCGGAGATCCAACAAGCAAGCGACACAACGTTCCGGCTGTTCGACTGGAACCGAGTGGATGCCGACGGAAACCCTCGGCCTTTGCATATCGAGCAATCGCTGGAAGTGATCGACTACGCGCGGGGACCTGTCGCTCCGCAGGAACTACTCGTCATCGAAGAAGGGTCGGACGGGCTAAGCCGCGAGCGGTTGGTTGAGTGTGACAAGTTTGTACTGGATCGTGTTCGGGTATCCGGGAGCGCCGAACTGGGGGGTGACGATCGATTTCATTTGCTCTCCGTGATTGATGGCTCACTGCAAGTCGCTGGCGATCCAGCGGAAGCACCTTTGTCGCTGGGACAAACTGCTTTAGTCCCATCAGCGGCGGGCTCATTTGAGGTCGCGGCGAGCGGCGAAACGACTTTGCTCGATATTCGGCTGCCTTAAACTGCTAGCAACAACTCCACTGGGGCGAGTCCTCCCAGTCCGCTACACTCCGCACTCCACTTACCAGGAGCGGAGTGATGACTAGCACACGATTCTTTCAGTTCGCAGTCCTACTTGTTGCGGTATCGACTCTGCCAGCCTGCGGGCCTTCCATAGTGCGCCCTCAACTGGCCCACCCTGGACCAGCACCCTTCCAACGTGCAAGGGCGGTACAGTTTGATCCCTATCCGCCAAACGATGTTGCTCCTGAAATCGTCGGCGGCCGTCCTGCCGGATACGTACGGCCACCCAACGAAGTCGAGAGGTCGCGGCAGCATCAACCTTTTGGGCCTTGGTCGAATCCGACACCGGCGGTCGTAACGCCGGCACCAATTCCTAGTGGGCCAGTGCAAACCGGGCCACCCTTGTATTGATCGCGCGATCAAAACGCTAGTGGGTGGCTGGGGACGAGCGCAGCGAGCCCCCAGATGTTTTCCAGCCTGGGGGCTCGCTGCGCTCGTCCCCAGCCACCCTCATGCTTTGGTGTACGCTTAAGGAGTTCTACTGCTAACCTGCTGAACAATTCCAGGCCCTGGGTTTCTTGCTCGTGCCGGTCTATGATAGGTGTCATGGGTCGTCCACCTCGCAAGAAAACGAAGAAGCAACCAAACAAGCGGCGGCCCGCAAAAAAGGCAACGCCGGCTCGTCGTCGTACGGCTAAACGACCTCATTCGAAACTATCGAAGGCGAGCAATCTCCCTGGCGAACGGTTACAGAAAGTCCTCGCAGCGGCAGGAGTAGCGAGCCGCCGAGAGTCAGAAACGCTCATCACCGAAGGTCGCGTTCAAGTCGACGGTGAAGTCGTCAGCGAGCTTGGAACCCGCGTTGAGCAGGACCAAGAAATCCGCGTCGACGGCGAAATCATCACTCAAGCGAAGCGAGTCTACTACGCGGTCCACAAGCCGCCAGGCGTCGTGAGCACTGCCAGTGATCCTTCGGGTCGTCCCAGGGTGATCGACCTCATACCGCCTGAAGTTGGACGCGTGTTCAACGTCGGACGGCTCGATATGGCCAGCGAGGGGCTGATTCTGCTTACCAATGATGGCGAACTGGCAAACCAACTCACGCACCCGCGGCACGGGGTAGAAAAAACCTACGAGGTCCAAGTCGCAGGCAACTGCGATCCGGAAGTCCTCCGACAGCTTCGCAAGGGCGTTTACCTTGCGGAAGGTTTCGCCAAGGTTGTGAACGTGAAGATCAAGTCCCGTCGGAAACAATCGACAGTACTCGAAATGGTTCTCGACGAAGGCCGCAACCGAGAGATTCGCCGCTTGTTTGCGCGCGTTGGGCACAAGGTCCAGAAGCTCACGCGAGTTGCCGTGGGGCCAGTCCGCTTAGGCGACCTGCCTCGCGGTGCCTATCGAGAGCTCACTTCGCAGGAAGTCAAAAAGCTCCGCGGTGCTGTGGACGCGCCCAAACGAGATCGTTCGAATTCCGAGCCTGCGGGCGTCGCTACTCAGCGAAAGAAGCCGTCAACACAGAAGAAAAAATCAGCCCCGAAAAGCAAAATTCGCAGCAAGACGCCTACGAAGGCGAACTCTAGGAAACGCAAGCCGGGAAATAAACCTGGAAACCGAGGCTCTCGTTGAGTATGACCAGCCCTTTTCCGACCGATTGCCAAGATCACGCTCTCTCGGCCACATTTTATGCCGATACAGCGAAGCAGCGTGACGTGATGATCGCAGGCAATACGCCGCTGGCTCGCGATACTTATCGTCTTCGGCTCGCTTCACCAGACCTCGGCTCGATGATTAAGCCCGGTCAGTTTGTGATGATTCGCCTAAAAGGAACAGATAATCCGCTGCTGGCGAGGCCGTTCGCCCTCTACGACACTTGGTGTGACGATTCTGGGATGCCAATTGGTTTCGACATTGGCTATTTGGTTGTCGGTAAAATGACCCAGAAGCTCAAAACTCTACGTACCGGAGATATGGTGGAAGTCTGGGGGCCGCTAGGGAATGGCTTCCAGCCGCGGAAAGCGGAACACCTGATCATGGTCGCTGGCGGGATTGGGCAAACGCCATTTCTTGCTTTAGGTCGGGAGGCCCTCGGGGGACGTCGCTATGGACGAAACTCACGTGAGGTGTCCTCCGTCGATCGTGTGACGCTTTGCTATGGAGTGCGTAGCAAAGCGTTCGCCGCTGGGTTGGATGATTTTCGATCCGCCGGAGTCACGGTCCGCTTGAGTACCGACGATGGCTCTGAGGGCCACCACGGTTACGTTACCGACCTATTGAAAGAGGTGCTGAGCATCGAGTCTCAGCAGAGTCGAATCGTTTGCTGCGGCCCTGAGCCGATGATGGCAGCAGTCGCAAACATTGCCCGAGAACATGAGGTTCCGTGTGAAGTCTCTCTTGAAACGCCCATGGCCTGCGGCATTGGGATCTGCTTTAGCTGCGTGACCAAGGTTCGACAAGAGGAGTTCGCCGAGGGTGAGCCCGAATGGGACTACAAGAGAACGTGCGTCGATGGGCCGGTATTCGACGCGAAGAAGATCGTATTCTAAAGCGATAAGCGATTGATAAAGCCCTAAGCGTTAGCGCCGGGATGATCCTGGCGCTAACGCTTAGGGCTTTGCTGATCGCTTGAGGCCTACGACTTCGCTTCTTTAATCGCCTTCGACAGGCGGCTCTTGGTGCGAGCAGCGGCGTTGGGGTGAATGATGTTCTTCGAAGCTGCCTTGTCGAGTTTCTTAACCGCCAGCTTGAACTCCGCTTCGGAAGTCTCAACGTCCTCAGCGGCGATCGCTTTGCGGACTTTGCGAATCTGCGTACGAAGGGCCGATTTCACAGCTCGGTTCGCTTGGCGACGATCTTGGCTCTGACGAAGCGTCTTCTTAGCATTGGCGGAATTGGGCATCTTCGGACGATCTCTTAAGGTTCGGGAACTACTGGATCACGGTTAGTCACAAAGGAAGTACCGCCCACTGTACGGCCTCTCTTCGTGCGTCGAATCAACTACTATCGCGTAATGAGGCGATCTTGTCTAGTCGCTCGGCCACATCGCGGTAGCCAAAATCAATTCCCGCCAGATCCGTCAGGTGCCTCTCGGCTCGGTCGAGTTCCCGCATACCGGTCGCCAGTACGCCTGCGCGATAAAGGGCTAGTTTTAGCGTTTCTGGGGCCGATTCGCCTGAATCCTCGCCGGCTGACACGACTGCTTGCTCATAATTGGAGAGGGCCAGCTTGTATTGCTCGATTTTCTGGAAGCACTCGCCAAGCCCCAATAACACGGTCGTTTTCTGTCGGGAATCGCCACGGGCAGCTTGCAGAACCGGGATCGCTTCGCGGATTTTCCCGGCCTTCTTGAGTCTGACGCCAAGCTCAAACTTTAGCCGCGTACTGCCCGGCTGACGGTCGCTACGAGCCGCATAAACCTCGAGCTCCGTCTGGTTGGCTTGCTGACGGAGTTGAGTGAGCAAACGGCTCGTCTCCTCGCTTGGTTGCTCCGCGGCTTGCTTTTCAGCAACTTCCACCTGGCGGCGTGCTCGTCGCAGTTGGACGTCCTCGCTGCGCTCAGTAACTGTCAGGTTGCCCCCTCCAGCGGCTTGATTTGCTCGCGACAGGATATCCTCCGCCTCGTCCAACTGATTCTTCTGGAGATAAAGGTCAGCCAGGCTAACGTACGCTTCGATGTCGGTTGGGTCAGCCGCGATGGCGTTTTGAAGTCGCTCCTCGAGTGGAACCCCTTCATCAGGATCAACCTCCTGCTTGGCGAGTCGCGAGACATTGAAGGACTTTTCCCCGTCGGCTGGCTCCTCGTTGCTCAGATCCTTCGAATCGTAACCGCCGACGTGGATTGTCTTTTCCACGGACAAGCGGGCAATCGCTTGGCGTGCTTCTTCATCATCTGGCTTCGCCTCAGCAACACGCTGCCAGCAAGCAATCGCCTGATCAAACTGCCCCATCCGAGCAAGCTGCAGCGCCGCCCGCCGATTCACCGTGGGGTTCTTGGCATCGCTTCGCAAAGCCCACTTTAGGTAATAGAGTTGACACTCATCGATCCCCAATTCCTGACAGGCGTCCGCTAAAGCGATGAGCGTGGTAGCATCATAGGGACTGAGTGCCAAAGCTTGGCAACCGGCGGTGAATGCCGCTGGCCAATCGCCTTTCGCGGCCGCTTTGGTGAGCGCGCTACGGTGACTCTTGATCTTCAGACCGGCAATCTTACCCGGCTTTTTCTCGGCGTGCTTCTGCTCGAGGTTATCCAGAAAGGCTTGCAAATAGGTGATACTGGCAGGATCTTCGACGACACATTGAGCATACAATTGGTTAGCGTAGTCGTAATCCTTTTTCGCAACACACCGACCACCGTGCTCGAAGACCTTCTGCAAGCGATGCCTCGCTGCCGCTGAGAGGGGCTTTGCCGCGGTTGGAGCCCCAACTCTATTTTCGGGTTCAGTAGTCACAATGTCTCGCTGTGCGTCCTACAGGAGTGGAAAAGTTGGCCGCTACGCAGTGATACGACCTCAGGTTATTCTAGCAATAGTGCAACCGCACACAAATTCTACCGATTGTTGAGTCAAGATGTCGAACCCACGCGGCAAAGTCTTTCTGGTAGGTGCTGGCCCCGGCGACCCTGGGTTGCTCACGCTGCGCGGACGAGATTTGCTGGCGATCGCTGATGTCGTATTGTACGACTATCTAGCGAACCCCCGCCTGCTACAACACGCGAGCGACGATGCTGAACTCTTATGCTTAGGCCGCCACGGACAGGCTCAAGGCAAAGGGCGGCTTATCGCTCAAGAGGAAGTCCACCGCCTGATGATTTCAGCAGCGCAAGCAGGAAAAAAAGTGGTTCGACTGAAGGGAGGCGATCCGTGCGTCTTCGGAAGACTTGGCGAAGAAGTTACCGCCCTTGAGCAGGCCGAAGTCGACTATGAGATTGTCCCCGGCGTGACTGCTGCGTTGGCAGCGAGTAGTTACAGCGGCGTTCCCTTGACGCATCGTGACCACGCTTCTTGCGTCGCTTTCATCACCGGACGAGAATGCTCGGACAAGTCGGGGGGAAAACTCGACATGGCAGGGCTTGCTCAGTTCCCTGGAACGCTGGTCTTCTACATGGGCGTCACCACGGCCCCCGACTGGGCTGCCGAACTGATCACGCACGGGAAACCGGAATCCACACCCGTCGCGATCATCCGCCATGCTTCGCTGCCAACACAGACGACAGCCGTCACGACGCTGGGTGAAGTTCCAACGGTCCTGGCACCGGGGAAACTACGCCCGCCCGCGATCATCGTCGTCGGCGACTCGGTCGCTGCGAAGTCGAACATCCAGTGGTTCACTTCCCGACCATTGTTTGGACGACGCATCTTGGTGACTCGGCCGGAACATCAGGCGGCAGAACTAATTGAATCGCTGGAAGAATTAGGCGCGACAGTTCTCCTACAGCCGGCGATCGCGATTCGCGAAGTGGAAGATTTTACTCCCTTGGATGACGCTATCTCAAGATTAGACGAGTTTCATTGGCTTGTATTCTCAAGTGCTAACGGTGTCCACGCGTTCTTCAAGCGTTTGCTTTCAACGGAATGGGATAGACAAGCTCTCGCTAGGACACGAATCGCAGTCATCGGCCCCGCGACAGCAGAAGCACTCGCTGAGTATCACCTGAAGAGTGATATCCAACCCAAAGAGTACCGTGCTGAGGCGCTTGCTGAAGAACTGGTCAACGATGCCGGCGGCACCGCCGGGAAGCGGTATCTCCTCCTACGAGCAAGTCGCGGTCGTGAAGTCCTTGCCACCACGCTGCTAGCCTCCCGGGCAAAAGTCGAGCAAGTAGTCGTCTATCGCAGTGAGGATGTTGAAGTCCCAGATCCAGAGGTCGCCACTGCTCTTGAGCAAGGCGAAATCGATTGGATCACCGTCACCAGCTCAGCGATTGCACGTTCGCTTGTCGCAATGTTCGGTCACAGCCTTAAAAAGACTAAGTTGGCAGCGATCAGCCCGCTTACTGCTGGTGTTCTGAGCGAAGCAGGTTATGAGGCCGAGATTATCGCCGAAGATTACACGAGCGAAGGGCTCGTGGAAGCGATTCTCAAGTCTGGCAGCCCCAAGCGTTAGCGAGGGGATCGATCCCCGGCGCTAATGATCCCCGCGCTGACGCTTGGGGCTTTTGGCAAACTCTGCCGCTTGTTCCTGTCGCTCTTCTTAGGTCGTCCTTTTGGCGAAACGTCAGACGTTTGGGGTAAGGGCCTCAAGCGGTCCGATATCTGAAGTAACGACGAGCCGCGCCTCGCAATAGCTGGCGCAGTTTGCTCCGCACCAACGTATCGAATCGTTTGAGGAGATCACCCTAATGAATAACCAGCCGAAAGTCCGCGCGACGATCTACTTGCCGGAAGATGTGCTTGACGAGGCCCGCAATGCGGCGGTCCATCTGGCTGGTTATCCGGCGAGACTCACGCTCACCAAGTTGGCAGAGAACGCGCTGCGTGCTGAGCTTCACCGCCTCAAGATTCTGTTCAACGACGGGAACGACTTTCCGCCTCGCGCGGAAGACCTCCGTGGCGGCCGACCCATTGCTGCCTGAGTTTTCTTTGCCCTTTCCAAGAATCAGATTGTTATGGATACGAACTCCCGAACTGCCAATTCTCCCAACTGGCTGCGATGGGGCCAGCCGGTCGCCGAGCCTGAATCGACTCGCGATGAAAACTCGTCTGACGGCCCATCCAAGAACCGACTCGAACGAATTGATTCACCTCTCCCGGCAGAAGATCGCAATCAACTTCGAGACCGTCTTCTCAAGATGATCGTTAGCACTGAACAAGCTCGCAAGACACACAGCTCGCCCCGTTGATCTCAAAACCGATGGTAATCCTTTTGGCACTCTTGGCTGCGATTCGTCGCCTTCGTTTCGTTTTGATCGTAGCTGCCTTTGTGGTGACGGCGAAGACGCAAGCGGTGGGGCAAAGTGCTTCGCATCAAAGTCAGCGGCCCCACCCAGCGGTGGCTCGGATCATTGTTCCTGAAGGCGAGGCGACTTCTTTTGGCAGTGGAACGTTGGTCGATCTTCGCGATGACTACGGGCTTGTCATTACCAACTGGCACGTTGTTCGTGATGCCCAGGGACCGATCGAAGTTCTCTTCCCAGATGGCTACCACTCAAAGGCCCGCGCACTGAAGATCGACTCCGATTGGGACCTCGCAGCGTTGGTCATCTGGCGACCTCAAGCAAAGCCGGTCCGTCTAGCTCAGCAGGCACCGCAACCTGGCGATCCGCTGACGATCTGCGGCTACGGACATGGCATTTACCGCTCAGCCACGGGACGGTGTACTCAGTACTACGCTCCCGACGTGAATCTTCCGCGGCACATGGTTGAGCTCGACGTGCAAGCGCGTCAGGGCGATTCGGGCGGACCGATTTTCAACGAGCAGGGCGAACTCGCTGGCGTGCTGTTTGGGGCAGGGCAGGGCACGACGCTGGGGAGCTTCGGGGGTCGAGTCGGCCAGTTCCTGGCAACGCTCGCTCCCGACATCGGCTACGGCGACGATCGATCCGTTGGCCTCGCCAAGCTCGCCGATGCGTCGGATGCTGCTGCAAACACGAATCGAAGTGCCAAAGAGTCGTCGTCCTTAGCGAAGACGAAGAGTGCAGAACCCAAGTATGAGAAGACGGCAAGTGCTTCTTTGGAACCCGTCACCACGGAAGGAGCCGATCAGACACCTGCTCAGTTAGGTGAAACTCCGTGGAATACTTCCGATGAGAAGGTCGCCGCTCTCTGGAACAGACAGCAGCCTGCACCTAGTGAAGCGAATGCTACGCAAGCTCGTCCGCGAATTCGTCGCTCTGGCTGGTTCGACGAGGCAAAGACACTTTTGGCAGCAATCGGTGTGATCGCGATTGTCGCTCAAGCGTTGCGGGCTGCGAAATAGTTTGTAGCTACGTTCGCCAGAACGTGGATTCAAGCCTTTCAGAGTACTCCACCGTCTGGCGACGGTTGCTACGTGAAGCTAGGCTAGCCGAGCTTTTTGCGCAACGGTTGCACGACAACCTCTGGTACAAAGCGGGCCAGTTCCTCATCGCCAGCAAGATTGGTGATTTGCTTGATCAGCGAACTTGAGACGTGCGAAAACTCATCGTCGGCCATGAGGAACACCGTCTCGATGCCCGGGTCGAGTTTGCGATTGGCGAGAGTCATTGTGAACTCCGTTTCCATATCGGTCAGCGAACGGACACCCCGGATAATGACGACGGCCTCGCATTCTCGGACGAACGAGACGGCAAGTCCTGTAAACGTCTCGACACGGACGTTTTCGATGTGGCTGCAAGCCTTCTGAATCAGTTCGACGCGCTCTTCGGGAGTGAACAACGATTGCTTATCGATGTTGATGCCCACGCCAACGATTAGCTCATCAACAAGGCGGCTGCTCCGCTCGATCACATTCAGGTGACCAAGCGTGATGGGGTCGAAAGAACCAGTGTAAACAGCACGGCGGGACATGGCTTGCGTCGCAGTAAGGAGAAGGAACCACGGATGAACACAGATTAACGCAGATGCTGACTTCTAGCGAGAGGATCGTCGCGATTCACGATGGGGTGGCTGAGGACGAGCGTAGCGAGCCCCCAGTTCGTGCGAGGAAACTGGGGGCTCGCGGGGCTCGTCCCCAGCCACCCGTCGTCCCTCTTCAGAAGTTCTCAATAGCACGCATCAACTTCTCGACATCCTGCTCATCATTGTACCCATGCAAGCTTATCCTTAGCCGCCCTGAGCGACACGCCAGTGCTACGCCATTCTTCAAACAATGCTTGCGGAACTCGACTGGGTCGATGCCAGGAAGAGAGAAGGAAATGATTCCCGAGCGATTCTCACCCTCGCGAGGCGTATGAAGTTCCGCACCTTTTGTCTTGAGGGCCTCACACGCATCGTCGGTGATTTCTAGGATCGACTCGGAAATTCGCTCAACACCGATTTCATTTAGAAGCATTAGGCTCTTGGACAGCCCAATCAGCCCCGCCATATTCTGCGAGCCTCCTTCGTAACGTGCTGCGTTTGGCTTCAACTCGAGTTGGACATTCGCGAAGTCAGCCGCGTTGACCACACTGTTCCAGCCAACGCCGGTCGCCCGCAGCAAAGGCAAACGGTCGTTTCGAATGTAGGCAAAGCCAGCGCCCTCGGGTCCAAGCTGCCACTTATGACCATCGGCGGCCAAAAAGTCGATCGGCGTCTTACGCACATCCAGAGGAAAGGCACCGATGCCTTGGATGGCATCGACAAACAGCAGCGCGTTCTTCTCACGAGCGATCCGGCTGATCGTCTCCAGATCGCGACGGACGCCGTTTTTATACCCGACCCAACTGACCGTGATCAGTCGAGTTCTCTCATCAAAGTATTCGGCCAGCTTTTCGTAATTGACGCGGCCATTGTTGGTTGGCACCTGGCGGGTCTCGACTCCGCGATCCGCCAAGTGCATCCAAGGGTAAAGGTTCGAAGGAAACTCATCGTCGAGCGTCACCAGATTGTCTCCTGGGTTCCAGTCGAGCCCCTCAGCAACAATGTTGATGCCTGCGGTCGTGCTGGTGATCAGGGCAATCTCTTCGGTCTTCGCATTGATCAGCTTAGCCGCTTCTTTGCGAGCCTGCTGGACTTGGGCCGACCAGTCGAGCCAGACGGTGTCCCCCTCCTCGGTTGCTTGCTGCAGCCACTTTCCGATTGCCTCGGAAGTCGGTCGGGGCAGCGGGCTCACAGCCGCGTGATCCATATAAGCCCACTTTTCCGTCACGGGCATCTGGTCGCGAAGTTGCTGGCGGGCTGTGGTGATCTCTGGGCTTAGGCTCATTCGGGGTATGATAGGGTTAGCGATGAATATCGAACGATGAGTGATGAATGGTTGGTTAGTCTGTGATCAAGCGAATCTGTTTACTTTTGGCTTGCCTTGTTGCAGCGGCTTTGTTGGTTCGTCCAACCATTGCTGCCGACTTTGCTGCGCGGCGTGAAGCGATGGTTGCTCGCGAAATCGAAGCCGCTGGCGTGACCAATCCTCAGGTACTGGCGGTGATGCGTTCCACTCCACGGCACGAATTTGTGCCCGCGGGTTTTCGTGACCAAGCGTACCTCGATGCGGCACTGCCCATCGGCGACCGGCAAACGATTTCGCCACCGTTTGTTGTCGCTTACATGACCGAGCAACTCAACCCGCAAAGTACCGATAAGGTTTTGGAAATCGGCACCGGGAGCGGTTATCAAGCAGCCGTGTTAAGTCCGCTGGTCAAGGAAGTCTATACGATTGAAATCGTCGAGCGACTTGGCAATCGCGCACGTCGTACTCTCAATCGTCTCGGCTACGAAAACGTTCATGTTCGCACGGGCGACGGTTTTGCTGGATGGCCTGAAGCAGCGCCCTTCAACAAGATCATTGTCACCTGCTCGCCGGAAGACATCCCGCAGCCCTTGGTTGATCAACTCGCTGAAGGCGGACAGATGGTCATTCCGGTTGGCGAGCGTTATCAGCAAAACTTGTTTCGCATGACCAAGCGCGAGGGAAAGCTTGTTCGCGAACCGCTGCGTGCTACCTTGTTTGTCCCTATGACGGGAACGGCAGAAGACAATCGTGATGTCCTGCCAAATCCCAAAGAGCCAAGCATCGTCAACGGCAGTTTCGAGCAAGCAATCCAAGAAACAAAATCGCCCGAAGGCTGGCACTATCTGCGCGGAGCATCGCTTTCCTCGGGCAGACAAGTCCCCGACGGCAAACACTTTCTAACCTTCAAGAGTCGCCGAGCCGGCGACCCGAGTCGCGCTTTGCAGGGACTGGCAATCGACGGGCGGCATGTCTCGCGAGTGAAACTTTCCGCCGACATCGGTGCGAAGAACTTGAGCGCGGGGCATACTCCCCAGCAACAGGCGGCAATCATCATCACTTTCTACGACTCGCGGAGGGCCGTGATTGCTCACGATCGGCTCGGGCCGTTCTCGGGGAGCTTCACCTGGAAGAACGTCAGCCGCGACATCATCGTGCCGCTCGCAGCCCGCGAGGCAATCGTCCGTCTCGGGCTGCACGGGGGACAAGGGGAGCTGGATGTTGACAATTTGCAACTCGTTCCCCTGGCGACTGAGTGACAGCGATGCCTGAAGGCAACGCCCCCTAGCCTGCCTGCGGTCAAAATTCCTCCCAATCGTCAAAAAACGGCAATTTTGCCCAGATTCCTTGAATTGCGGTGCGGGCCTGCTATCTTGTCAAAGAATGCGGGGAGCCGTGCGAGCTGCTCGCGAAAGTATGGACCCACACGATTTGAAGGGGAGACAACTAAGATGAAATCAATTGGAACGACACGGATGGCCTCGTTCGCTGTAGCGATCGCTCTCGTGGCTTGGATGGCGACCGACGCCTCGGCCTTCTCGCGTGGCCGCTTTGGTTCAGGCGGTAGCTATGGTAGCGCTTCGGCTGGTAGCTACGCATCCTCTGGCAGCTACGGCTCGGCATCGGCTGGTAGTTATTCAACCAGCTACTATGCTTCGAGCGGCAGCTATGGCTCGGCTTCTTCGGGAAGCTATGGGTCTGCGTCTTCAGGTCGTCAAGGTTTGTTCGCTCGCTGGCACGCCCGTAAGGAAGCACGTCGCGCTGCTCGCGCAAGTAGTGGCTCCTACGGTTCCGCTGGTAGCTACGCTAGTTACGGTTCGGCTGGGAGCTATGCCGTTTCCTACGCACCCGTGTCTTACGCTTCCTCGGGCAGCTACGGTGCAAGCTACAGTACTCCAGTGTACAGTGCTCCCGTCGAATACCACGCTCCAGTGGAAGCCGAATGTGCAACCTGCTCGACCTCGACCAGTGATGTTGGCACTATTTACGCCAGCGTTCCCGAAGATGCGAAGATCTTCGTCAACGATTCGCTCACAACTAGTACCGGCAGCGAGAGAACCTTCGCTTCGAGTGGCCTGAAGGCTGGCAAGAGTTACGCCTACGACTTCCGCATCGTCTACACCGTCGATGGCGAAGAAGTTGTTCGTGAAAAGACGATCCAACTTCAAGCCGGTCAGGATGTTCGTCTCTCATTGGATGGCGACACTCCTGTGGTTGCAAAGGCTGAGCCTGTGAAAACAGAGCTTACGCTTGCCGTTCCAGCCGACGCGAAAGTATTCCTCGCAGGTGCTGAGACTCGCCAAACGGGTGAGACCCGTACCTTTGCCAGCACTCGCCTCAAGTCAGGCCAAACCTGGGAGGACTACACAGTGCGTGTCGTCCTTGAGCGCGATGGTCAAACGCTGGTCAAAGAGAAGTCGATGAACCTTGCTGGTGGTGAAAGCTACGAGCTAAGCTTCGATTTTGACGAGACGGCTAACCAACTCGCCTTGGCTGACTGATAGTTGAACTCAAAAAGGCCGCAATTTCTGCGGTTTTTCGGAGACAACCCCCGCATCGGCGTTGACCGCTGCGGGGGTTTTTCGTTTGATAGGGGCCTGGAGCTATCGGCTGTCAGCTATCAGCTATTCATAGGCAATTTCATTCTGCCCTCGCTATTTCTCACCCCGAACTCGGCTCCCTTACCATGGCTGCTGCGAAACCTAGGCCGAAGCATAAGCAGCATGGGGGCACGCAATCGCAAGGCTCATCTCAGTCCGAAGAGCCTGCGAAAAAGAAACCACCCAAGACTCCCAAACCGCCACGCACCGTCGATCCCAATATGCCCTGGAGGCCTTGGCTTCGCTGCTTGCTGAGCCTGGCAATCGTGTGGCATGTGACTGCCGTCTTTGCAGCTCCATGGATATTGCAATTCCGAAGTGTTTTTCATCGTGACATGCCACTCAGTGAAATCCTTAGCCGTGAAGAATTGGCCGCTGCTGACGATCCGAAACATCCCTTACAGGTAGCGATCGATGCGAAAGCGCGTCCGTTCTTGTCCTCACTAAACCGACTGTACCGTCCTTATCTCAACCTCACCTACTTGAATCACGGCTACGACTTTTTTACTCCTAATCCGACAGGAAGTTATCTTTTAGGTTGCGTTGCTTATGACGCACAAGGTGAGGTGATCGCCGAAGAAGTTTATCCTGATATCAAGACGCAATTCCCGCGGCTCTATTATCATCGGCACCTGATGCTGGCTGCTCAGGGAAGCGAATTCGGCGACGATTGGTCGAATCTCTACGGCCAGCATCTAATAAGAAAGCATGATGCAGCACGTGTTGTTTTGACTCTTGCATACCATCGCGTACTGCCTCCTAAGCAAGTTCTCGATGGCACGGTGATCGACGCATCAACGACCTACGAAGAACGCGACAGCGTGACGGTCTATCCCGAGGAAGAGCGAAGCCAAGAGTCAGGCAACAACGAATCACGCCCGTTGGCCCCCGTCCGACGCTCTAGCCCCACCCGCATTCCTGGGGTGGGTCCATGACCGGTATCTATACAGCAACACGAAACTACTTAGCTGAGCTGTGGCAGGCGTGGAATCACTTCTGGTTTGCCCCAACGGACCCAGCGACGCTTTCTCTCATTCGCGTCCTTGCAGGCTGGATGTTGCTCTACACGCACCTCGTCTGGTCGTTCGATTTGGCGGCATTTATCGGACCCGAAGGTTGGGTGCCAGTTGAGTATTTGCGAAACAATACTTTCCTTGATCTTGTTACAGAGAAACCGCAGTGGCACGTTTGGAGCATTTTCTTCTGGATCAAATCCACGGGGCTATTGTGGGTTGTTCACGTGTTCGCGCTCTTGGTCTTCGCCTGCTTGATGCTGGGGCTGTTCAGCCGAGTGGTGGCAGTCCTGGCGTGGCTGCTGGCAATTTCCTACGCAACGCGCGTGACACCGGGAGCTTACTTCGGACTCGACAAAGCGAACGTGATGCTCGCTACCTACGTCATGCTGGGTCCGTGTGGAGCGAGATACTCGCTCGACCGCCTGTGGCGGATTCGTCGGGGAAAAGACGTCAGTTCGACGGAAAGTCCCTCGGCGAACCTTGCTATTCGGCTGCTGCAGATTCACTTATGCATCGTTTATCTGTTTTCTGGGCTCGCTAAAGCACAAGGTGAAACTTGGCAGACGGGCACGGCCGTGTGGTATGCGATGGCAAGTCTCGAATACCAATCGTTCGACATGACTTGGCTGGCGGGCTGGCCGCGTCTGGTTGCGTTGCTAACCCATGTCACCGTGTTTTGGGAAATCTTTTATATCGCCTTAGTTTGGAATCGCTTCACGCGACCAATCGTCCTGTGGATCGCACTGGCCGTTCATGGCGGAATCGCCCTCTTCATGGGCATGATCACATTCGGCTCCGCGATGTTGATTGCGAACCTTGCTTTCATTTCCCCTGAAATGGTCCGCCGTTGGATCGACCCGATTGCCCGACGCATCTCTCTGGCACTCGTGGGGCAAAAGGTCGAATAGCGCACTGCTATTGGGCTCATTGCGAATCTTGGCAACCTTTGCGGGCTAATCTGCTCCGGCGAAGCACGCAGATGCAGCAGAACCGATACAACGCGTATTCGAGCATCTCGTTTTGCTCGACTACTCCGCCCTATTATTCCGAGTTCTGAATCGTCATGCGTCTGTCTCTAGCTGGTTGCTTTGTCGTTTGCCTTGCTTGCATTGCTAGCACTTCCTCGCAAGCCCACGCCCAACGTCACCGCGCGGTCGTCCCCGGCACCGGGACAAAGATTGACTACGTCGGTGACGACTTTGAGGGCGAGGGGTGGAACTTTATTCACAACCACCCAAAGAGCTCCCGCGAGCAAGATGATCGCGTCCGCTCGCCCCGTGGCAGTGCCACCAATGGTCGTTGGAATGAAGGCCCCGAACGGGGACAGCCTGACCAAATTCAGATCGTTGACACCCCTGCTGGTGGCTTGGCTGGCAGCAACAAAGCGTTGATGTTGCGTACGCTACGGTCAGGCATTCCTGGCTACAACTCACGCGACGTCCAACAAGACGACCTGATCGCGAACCTGCCCAATCGCCTCGGTGGCAGCATCCCCGTGGGCGAGACCCCGAGCTTCGTCGTTCGCGTTTATCTTCCCCCGGCGGAGCAGTGGGAGAACCGCTCCGGACCGCACTTCGGCATCCGCGGCAGCACGACGACGATGACGACCGAGCAGAAAAGTTTCGGCCTGTTCGGTAGTCGTAGCGAAACGAAGGCTGAGCCTTATTGGCCCGGCATGTGGATCCACTTCCGCAGCGAAACGAGCCGCAAAAACGAGAAGGATTCCGCCTACATCGCTATTCGTGGCGATCACATGGGGCGAGATTATCGCGCGAAAGAGATTGAGCAGTTCGGCTGGTGGACCTTCGGCATGAGCTTCACCCCCGACGGCTCGGTCCATTACTACGCAAAGCCCGGCATCGAGGACCTGACCGCCGCTGATCATTTGGATTCCAAATACCCGTACAGCTATCACGCCCGCAGCTTCCGCACGTTCTTCTTCAACTCTTGCAACTACAACGATGGCAAGACTTGGTCCACGCCGTTCATCATCGACGACCCCACGCTGTACGTGGTGAACTCGCGTCGCGTGGAGTCAATCGTTGCCCGTAAGAAGGTTGCCGAAGAGAAACGGATTGCCGCCCAAAAGCGGATGGAAGAACGCCGTGCAGCAGCGAAGCAGAAAGCACAAGAAAAATGGGCGGCGGCGCAGGCACGCAAGCAACAGGGCCGTACTAACCGGAAGTAAAATCAAACTTCTGGAAGATGACCTCTGGAAGATCGGAGCACTTGCCAAGGGCGAGCGAAACAAAGTAGCAGTCGAGGTGCGAGAAGGTTTGCAGTGCCCAAGGATTCGCATCCATTATCGGACCGCTCGGCGCGTCCAACAGCAGTCGCCCGCCATCCTCTTTGACGCTCAATTTCGTCATCGGCGTGGAAAGTCCAACACCCGTCGCTTTGAGACAAGCTTCTTTCTGAGTCCATTTGCGGAAGAGATGCTCAGGTCGCAACTCTTCAGTTTCATTCAACCACTTCTCGAGTTCTTCCTGACAGAAGACCGTCCGGGCCAGGGAGTCGAGATTGTTGACCTGCCGTAGCCTCTCGATGTCGACGCCGAGGACTTCAAAGGGGCCAATCGCCACCATTGCCCAGTCGCCAGAATGTGAAACATTGAAACCAAGCCCACAGGTCGCGGGTTCAGCCAGGTACGGCTTGTCATATTCACCGTAGCGAAAGTGGATGCCGAGCGGCTTGCATTCGAGCCTCTCAGCAAGCTTCGCTCTCAGTGCCCAGCGCGCGAGCACAAACGCACGACGAGCGGGCTCGACCTTGTATCGGTCGGCTTTCGCCCTCTCTTTTGCCGGCAGCGATTCGTAGCATTGTTCGACAATCTCGACGGGTTGGTCGAGCGAAATCGTCCAGACAACAATCTTTTCTTCACTGTCCATACTCCCACCGATCCTGAATCAGCGAGCCTTCCGCGTCAATCGGCTGGCCGAAACGAGCTAGATTTCGCCCATCGCCAAGGCGAACCTGGGGCACTAAAATGGAGCCTTTCAAATTTGAGTAGTGGAGTCCCTCTACCGCCCGCCGCAACCTCCGTCTGCAGCAGACCATGGCAATCAAGGCATTTCGAGCGATGAAAAACCAACGTGTCTATAATTTCTCAGCCGGTCCTGCCGTGATGCCGCTACCCGTGCTGGAAAAGATTCAGGAGGAAATGCTCTGTTTGCCAGGGGTCGGTGCCTCGGTCATGGAGATCAGCCATCGGAGCGAGGCCTTCAAGGCAATCCTCGCTTCGGCCCAAGCGAATCTCCGCTCGCTGCTCGCGATTCCTGACACTTACGAAGTTTTGTTCTTGCAGGGGGGGTCGCGACTGCAGTTCTCCATGATTCCGATGAACCTGCTCAGCCCCGAGCAACCCTCGGCGGACTATCTGGTGACTGGCTCTTGGGGTAAGCACGCGCTGGCGGAAGCCAACAAGCATGGCGACATGAAGTGCGTATGGACCGGCGCGGAAACCAACTTTGATCGCCTTCCAGAGCCGGCCAAAATCAAGCACACGCCTAACGCCGCGTATTTGCATTACACGTCGAATGAAACGATCCAAGGCGTGCAGTTCCCTGAGCCGGTCGACGCGGGCGAGACGCCGTTGGTTTGCGATGTGTCGAGTGACTTCTTGCATCGTCCGATTGACGTTTCCAAGTTCGGCTTGCTCTACGCCTGTGCCCAAAAGAACGCCGGCCCCGCGGGCGTCACGGTCGTGATCGTTCGCAAAGACTTGATTGACGACGTGAATGAAGACCTCCCCGGTTACTTGCGTTACGAGAATCACGCGGCTGCCGACTCGATGATGAACACCCCGCCGACGTTCGCTATCTACGCGCTGAAGCTCATCACTGACTGGATCAAGAAAGACATGGGCGGCCTAGCGAAGTTGCACGAATTGAACTGCGGCCAAGCAAAGCTGCTGTACGATGTGCTCGACGCGAATCCTGAATTCTATGAGGGCCACGCCCAACCCGACTGCCGTTCGCTGATGAACGTCACCTTTCGTTTGCCAAGCAAAGAACTGACGCAGAAGTTCATCGCTGAAGCCGCGAAGAAGGAGCTCACAGCGCTCGCCGGACATCGCTCGGTCGGTGGGATCCGTGCTTCGATTTACAACGCGATGCCGACTTCGGGCGTCGAGTGCCTCCGCGACTTCATGGAAGACTTTTGCAAGGCCAATGCCTAAGCCTGCGAGCGGCCTCTTCCCTCGCAATATTCCAATAATTAAAGACTCTGCAGAATAAAGAATCAGTATGCTACGCGTTATCGTTCTCGACAACTTGGCTCAAGAAGGACTCGATCTACTCGGCAGTGCGGAAGGGATCGAGTACGAAGTTCGAACAGGACTCAAAGGGGATGAGCTGCGGGAAGCACTCGCCGAATTCGATGGAGCCATCTGTCGTAGTGGCGTGAAGATCACCCCCGAATCGCTCGAAGGAAATCGCCGACTGAAGGCCATCGTGCGGGCGGGCGTTGGCACGGATAACATCGACAAGCCGGCCGCGACGCGTGCGGGGGTCGTCGTGATGAACACCCCTGCGGGCAACACGCTTAGCACGGCTGAACACGCGGTCGCCTTGATGCTTGCCATGTCACGCAACGTCGCCCCGGCCAACCAGGGACTCGTCGAAGGGCGTTGGGATCGCAAGAAGTACATGGGCACCCAAGTGGCGGGGAAGACGCTCGGCGTGGTTGGCTTGGGGCGGATCGGCTTGGCGGTTGCTTCACGTGCCCAAGCACTGGAAATGAACATTCTGGGTTATGACCCGTTCATGTCGAAGGAACGTGCCGCCGACCTGGGCATCGAGCTCGTGGAAACGGTCGACGACATGCTGCCGCGGATCGACTACCTGACGGTTCACACACCGTTGACCGAAGAAACACGAAACCTAATCGACATGGAGCAGCTTGAAATCATCAAGCCGGGAGCACGTTTGGTCAACGCCGCCCGGGGTGGCATCTACAACGAACAGGCGCTGGTTGAAGGGCTTAAGAGCGGCAAGCTTGCCGGTGTGGCTCTGGATGTCTACGGCGAGGAACCCTGCACCGATAGTCCGCTATTCGGAATGGAGGGCGTCGTCTGCACACCGCACCTAGGAGCCAGCACTGAGGAAGCCCAGACAAACGTCGCGGTCGAAGCCGTTGAATTGCTGACCGATTACCTCCTGAACGGTCAAATTAAGAACGCGGTGAACGTCGCTTCGCTCGACGCCAAGACGCTTGCTTCGTTGCGAGGCTATCTCGATGTTGCCTATCGCCTTGGACGCTTAGCCGCTGGCTTGGTTCCCAGCGGCATTTCGAAGTGTAAACTCACCGCCCGTGGTGAGATCTCTGGGAAGGACACCAAGCTCCTTACTTCTGCCTTCTCGACGGGTCTTCTCGAAGGTGCTTTCGAGGAAGAGGTCAATCTCATTAATGCCCAGATGCTGCTGGAGGATCGCGGCATCGACCTTACCACGGAGTCGCAAAGCACAGGGATCGCTTTTAAGTCTTCGCTCACCGCTGAAGTGGAATCCTCGCAAGGCGTCATGCACAAAGTTGTCGGCACGCTGTTTGGCGAAGCGATGCCACGTCTGGTGGCGCTGGATGGCTACCGATTGGAAGCGTATCTTGACGGCTGCCTGTTGGTCTTCACCCATCAAGACGTGCCGGGCATCATCGGCGGCGTCGGGAATATCTTTGGCGAACATGGCGTGAACATCGCTCAGATGGCTGTGGGCCGTGCTGGAGATCATCCTGGCGGCGAGGCTGTGGGCATTCTCAATCTCGACGCGGAGCCTTCCGCTGAAGCGCTCGAAGCAGTCCGAGATCTTCCCGCGATCAGCGGTGCTTGCGTGATTCATCTGCCTAAGGCGGGTGATTTGCCTTCTTGGTTGCAGGATTGAATCGTTACGCGCTTCTTTCGCAGGATCTTCCCTAGCCCGCGAGCTACGCCTCGCGCGGGAGTAGCGGCTAAGCCGACGAGCGGCGGCGCAATCGTCATGGTCGGCGCGATTGGGCACCTTACAGCGGAAAACTTGCTTGCAATCGGCAAGATCGACCGCTTAGGAGTCAATTGTCACCAATATTTTGATAGCCCTGTTTGACTCAATCAGTCGATTGCTAGGGCCGCCGCTATCGAATCTCTCCCCACACGCCGAGGCTCTCTCATGCCAACTGCCACGCTGCCCGCCGCTGTCGCTCAATCCAAAAAGTGTGCACTCACTCAGCAGGTTGAAGGAGCGATTCGCCAGAGCCCCTATCTCTCCGACCGCGAGATGCGGATCCAAGCACTCAACGGCGTGATCAAGCTTGAGGGACAGGTGAACAGCTTCTTTCAGAAGCAGATGGCACAAGAGCTACTTCGTCGCGTCGACGGAGTGCAGCGAGTTGACAATCGACTTCGCGTTGAGCGCTAATCATCAGCCGGAGGGCGTTAGCCCCCGGTTACCCAGAGAACCGGACGCTAACGCGTGGCGGCTAGTTTTCTCTATTCTCGCCCAAAGCAGACAAGACACATATCATCACTCTGCGGGAAATCTCCCGCAAACTGCCGTACCTTTTTCAAGAGGTGCGGGCCGAGTTCTTCTGAAGCAACGCTCGTGTCTTCGAGTGTCTCCTGCAAGCGTTCGATACCAAATAGGTCACGTCGGGAATTCATCGCTTCGCTGAACCCATCAGTAAAGATCGTGAGGAAATCGCCCGAGTCGAGCGTCCGGCGGTAGGCTTCGAATTCAAAGTCATCAATCACACCTAGTGGCACGCCAGCTTGATCGCCGCCCACTTCCTGAACCTTGCCCTGGACATCCCGCAACATCGGCGGCATGTGCCCCGCGTTGACGAGAATCAGCTCGTGGGTTGCTGGGTCACCTACGGCAACGACCATCGTGACAAAGCGATCATCCCAGCCGTGGCGAGAGAATGCTTGATTGATCTTACTGAGAGCTTTGGCAGGATCGGGTTCGGTTGCCAACCAGAATCGCACATCGCTGGAAAGCTTTGCCATCAGGATCGCCGCGGAAACGCCTTTACCAGCCACATCGCCTACAACGGCAGCAAAGCGTCCCTCGGGTAGCTGGATATAGTCGTAGTAATCGCCCCCCACCTGCAAGGCAGATTGGTAATACTGGAAGAAGTGGTAACCTTCGGCTTCAGGAGCGTGCTCTGGAAGGAGGGCTTGCTGCATCTCGTGAGCGACTTCGAGATCGCGTTGTAGGGCACGCTGTTTGACCGCTTCCTCATGCATGCTTGCATTATCAATCGCGATCGCCGCCTGATTCGCCACCCCGGCCAGCACTTGCAGGTCTTGATCCGTGAAACGACTCCGTTGATCGCGCGTGTCGATCTGGATCACGCCGAGCGCCTCTCCTTCACTGCTGACCATCGGTGCACACAACAATGAGCGAATGGAAAAGTCAGCAATCGATTGGGCCATGTTAAAACGTTCGTCCGCAGCAGCATCAGCGGAGAGCAACGCCTGCTGCGTTTGCATCGCTTGCTCAACGACCGTTTTGCTTATCTGCATGTCCGTTGAGTCGTCACCGCGGCGGGCTTTCGAAGCGACCGTGGCAAGCGGTCCTTCAGGATCGGGGCGTTGTATGACAAACCCGCGGTCCGCTTGCGGGAAAATTTTGAAGAGGCTGTCCAGCACTCGCGGCAAGATCTCTTTCACGGAAAGCGTCTTGCTTAGGTTATTCGAGATTTCCAGAATCGCTTGCAGTTGCGTCTCTGGCTTCGCCGAAACCTGCCACATCGATGAGGCACCACGGCTCACGTCGAGTGTTGCCAAGACGCTCGAACCGGGATCATCGGTACCCGCGGCAAGTGGACCGAGCAGTGAACCTTTCATCTGTGGGCTTGAATCGGAAGCAGGCACCGGTTGTCGGAATTCGAAGACAACGTCGCAGATCACCATCTGATCGCCATCGCGAAGTTGCGCCCGCTCGACCACACGACTGCCGTTAACGTAGGTGCCGTTGCGGCTGCCCATGTCGCGGACAAAAACGCTGTCGCCGTTGTTTTCAATCACGGCATGCCGGCGACTGACCGCCGCCACATCGACCACCACGTCCGACTCGGGACTGCGGCCTACGCTCGACTCGCCCGCCTTCAGCTGAAACTGACGCCCGACGTCGCCTCCTTGAATAATGGTAAGTTCACTCATCTCGTTAGTTGGCCCGACTTAAGGTTGTTTTGCTTGTTATTCCCTGCAAAACCAATCATCGCTTAAGACTGCAATCCTACTTTCCGGTGGTCGGAACGGCAAGTTGGCGGGTCCACCTACCTGATACTTCTGGGCTTCAGTCCTCAGGCTTCGGGCACTAGGGCTCGAAAGATCTCGGCAGTGAGGACTGAAGTTTTCCCTCGAGCCCCGCGCGAGACGTAGCTCGCGGGCTAGTCTGCTTTCTTTCTTCCCACATCCCCCGCCGACTGCCCACTACTCGGAAGTAAGCATTCAGGCTAAAATCAAGAACATCGCCAAGGGCGTCATGCATCGCCCGCTTCTTCATGCCTCGTGGTGTAATTGGCAACACAGCGGATTCTGATTCCGTCGTTCTAGGTTCAAGTCCTAGCGAGGCAGCTTCTTTCTCAGGCCGGGTTTTTGCCGACGAATACTTACTCCGTCTGCCAAGGGATTCTGGCTTTCTCTAATACTCATAAAGAACGAGAGCACAATCTTGAATAAGCAAAACACATCGCGACGCGATTTTCTTCGCACTTCAGCAACTCTGGGAGCCGGCTTCTATGCTGGCAGTCATCTCTCGCCCGTCCAGGCGGCTTCCGTCTCTAACAAGCTGCAGTACGCCGCCATTGGGGTTGGCATCCGCGGCTCGGGAATCAACGGCGACGCGGCTAATTTTGCGGAGTGCCTGGCGATTTGCGATGTCGATTCGCGGCAGATTACCAAGGCCAAAGAAAAACTTGCCAAGAAACTTCAAGATGCCAACCGGACGACGATGTCACCCACGGACTGTGCAGACTACCGCGAGGTACTCGATCGGGACGACATTGACTTCGTCGTCATCGGCACGCCTGATCACTGGCACGCAAAGATTGCCATCGAAGCGATGCTCGCGGGCAAGGATGTCTATTGCGAAAAGCCGATGACTTTGACCATTGCTGAAGGACGTCAGATTGTGGACGTTCAGAAGCAGACCGGGCGAGTATTCCAAGTCGGAACGCAGCAACGCTCGGGAAAACGATTTCAACAAGCGGTCGCCCTCCAAAGAGAAGGGCGAGTCGGCAAGATGAAGCGGGTCACTTGTGGCTTGGGCGGCGCGCCCAAGTCGAAGGTTCTTCCCGTCTGCGAGGTGCCCGCGGAACTCGACTGGAACCAGTGGCTTGGCCCCGCCCCAATGGTCGATTTCCGGCAAGCTGCCGAACCGGCCAAGTTTGGCTACGGCAGCGAGTTCCCACACGGTCGCGCTCACGCTCACTTCCGCTGGTGGTACGAATACTCCGGCGGAAAGCTCACCGACTGGGGTGCCCATCACGTTGACATCGCGATGTGGGCGCTCAATAAATCCGACGCAAAAGTTGGCCGCTTCACGATCGATCCCCTGATGGTCGAACACCCGGTTGAGTTTGAGAATGGCATGCCAACCGTCGACGATCAGTTCAACACGGCCACGAAGTTCCATATTCGTGTCACGTTTGCCGATGGCGTGGAACTCGACATGCGCCACAACGCCACTGAAGACCTCAAGTTCGGCAACGGCATCATGTTCCAAGGTGAGGGGGGGCGCTTCTTCGTGAATCGCTCGAAGCTGACCGGTAAACCTGTCGAAGAATTAGCCGACCGACTAATCGCCGAGGACACCTATGAGTCGATTTACCCCGGATTGCCCGACAGAGGCCTCTGGCAAATGAGCAACTTCATCGACTGCGTGCGCTCTCGCGCGACACCGATCTCCGACGTTACGTCTCATCACCGTCACCTCACGGTCTGCCACGCCGCAAACATCGCCATTCGCCTGGGACGCAAGCTGACGTTCGATCCGGCGACGGAGCGGTTTGTGGATGATGAGCAAGCGAATGAGTTTCTTGGGCGGGAGGCTCGTGAAGGGTTTGAGACGGTGGTGGCTTAGGATTACTTAAAAGGTTCCTGACACTTCTTTCCATTTCCTGCTTAGAGCAAGAACCTTTAACGAAGTAGAGGCATCATGTAATGCGTCAAGCCTGGAACTGTAGGGCTTACGAATTCTGTGCAAAATGATCTCGATCCGTATCTGACTTTAGACCTAGAATAACTGACTTCAAACTTTTACTCGATTCAAGGATGTTTCGATGGTAGCCAAATACCCAGGTATTATATGTGGCCAAAACTTTGTAGCTAAATGCTTAGTAACGGTTACCTGGTGCATTAGTCTGTCGTCGTCAAATGCGTATGGCACTACTGAGGGCGTTGAGCTATCAGCCATCGTCTACAGCGGTAATCTTGCTCCCGGCAACGCGGGCGCTCAATTCACACAGTTCAACGCCCCAATTGTCAACGCAAACGGGTTAGTTGCCTTCTCAGCCTCCATCTCAGACCGTGACACGCGAGAGGATAGCGGCGTCTGGACCTACGACGGTTCCGAAGTGACGAAAGTAGTCATTGCGGGCGACACGGCACCGGGCACCAGTGGCGATCAATTCAGCTACGCCAGTATCAAGGCCGTTTCCGACGAGGGCCATCTACTTTTCAGTGGTCGATTGCAGAGTGATCCAACGGCTATCGAGGCCGGCCTCTGGCGTGCAGACCCCAACGGCATCGAGAACGTAGCCCTCATTGGCGATCCCGCACCGGGCATCAATGGCGACGTGGTCTTTCGCTCTCGTTTTGAAAACGAGCTTATGAATTCTTCTGGAACTGTCGCTTTTAGTGGTTTCTTTGAAGGAGAAGGATTTGACGAAGCTGCAAGAGCAAGTGGCATTTGGGTCGGCGAGCCCGGCGCGATGCAGCTTGTTGCTGGCACAGGAACCCCATCGGAGCTTGGAAGTTTCTTGCCTTTTGCTACTCCCGGCCGCACATACTTAGCACTCAATGACAATAATCAAGTTGCGTTCACGGCCAGGGTCGGTGGGGAGCCAAATGGCGGCTTTTCCTATACATCAACATGGGTTGGTGACCATACCGATCTCTCGCTTGTTAGCTGGTCCGAGAGTCCTACAGTGAGCCTTGAGGAGTTTGGCCGACTTCGTTCTGTATCACCAGTGTCCTTTAACAACAATAACGAAATCGCTTTCTTCGCGCGTACGAGGAGCGGCTCAAGAGATCCCATAGCCGGGTTCGGCACAGCTGGGAGCTTAGAAACCTTGCATGTAGAGGGCGAAACACCGCCATACTTAAATCTGATTCCTGGGATTACAACGACCACTTTTGATGGGAAACCCTTAGTTTCTGTGGGAAGCGGTGCTAACACAATTCTCACGGCTGCTGACGAAATAATTTTTTTCCTAACATTGGATGCTGGCAGTCAAGACTCCAGGGAGGACTATCGGCAAAGCTTATTGATTCGCGGTAGGCCCGAGGCACCGCAGGTAGTCATGCAATTCGGCACCCAGGCACCCGATCTACCGGAGGGTGTTAGGTTCTCCGAAAACTACGGGGACTTGAGAGGTTTGGAAGCAAACGAGGCGGGAGAAATTGCCTTCCGAATTCGACTAGCTGGCGATGATGTGACGCTCGATAACGACTATGCGATTTTCTTCGTCGATCAAGCTGCTCACATGCACCTCGTTGCTAGAGAAGGTGACGAGATTACCTTTGACGACGGAACGACTCGCATTATTGAAGGCTTTGCCAACAATACACAAACCGGAGGCGCAGATGGTCGGCCGAGTAGCATCGCTTCAGCAGATGGCAGGTACTTTTTTACCGCGTTGTTTACAGATGGTAGTTTCGCGATCGTCCAGGCGAGCATAACGGCTATCCCAGAACCGGCTTCTTTGGTTCTTGTCATGCTATGCGGGATGACGATGCTCAGTCGGCGCGCGACTTCCTGACACGAATCTGACGTATTGTTGGCTAACCAAGCCCAACGCATCTTCTCTCCTATTGCCATAGACTTGATAAGTGAAGGAGCAGTTTCCCGGGCGATTCCACACAAGAGTCCACCAACTGCAATACCTTTGCCATGTATGGTTGCTAGATTTAAGCCCTAGCAAGTCGGATAAGCATGACCCCGCTATTAGTTCAAGAACTTCTACTCATTCTCGCCGCCGGTTTGCTCGCTGGCGTGATTTGTCGTCGGCTATCGATTTCGATGTTGATTGGCTATCTCCTGGCAGGCGTGTTGCTTGGGGATGGGGTTCTTGGCTGGATTAGCGATGACGATCATCAGCTTGAGCATTTCGCTGAGGTGGGCGTTTTCCTCTTGCTATTTTCCATCGGCTTGGAATTCTCGATTGAAGACTTGAAACGGTTGGGCAGCAAGCTGTTTATTGCTGGGGCAACGCAGATGGCGGCGGTTGCCCTGCCCGCGATGCTTTTGCTCAAGTCCCGCGGGATGGACTGGCAAACGGCGATCCTGATCGCGACGGCGGTGGCGTTTAGCTCGACGGTCTTGGTGTTTAAGGCGCTCTCCGAATGGGGGCAGGCGTCTCGCCCGCATGGGCGGCGAGCCATTGGGATTCTCTTGTTTCAAGATGCCGCTTTGGTGCCGCTGCTATTGCTCGTTCCTTTGCTCACCGATAGCGAGGAGCCGGTCAGGTGGTATGACTTCGCCCTCTTGGCTGCCTTCTCGACGCTGTTCATCGTCGCCATTTTTGCGCTCCGGCACCTCTTAGCACGCTGGCTGATTCCGTTCTTCACAAGCTATCGCGTTCCAGAACTGGTGATTCTCTTCACGGTAGTTTGCCTGGGCGGAATTACACTGGCAGCTTATTCGATCGGCCTGCCGGCGGCCGTGGGTGCTTTTGCCGCCGGTTTGGTTTTCAATGGTAATCGCTGGAGTCATCAGATCGATGCGATCGTTTTATCGTTTCGCGAAACTTTCGCTGCTGTCTTCTTTGTTAGCCTTGGTTTGATTTTCGACCCGCGGCTGCTAGTTAGCGAGCCGTTATTCTTCGTGCTTGCCCTACTCGGACTGATCCTGCTAAAAGCTGGTGCGGCAACCCTGGCACTCCGACTGACGGGGCTCTCGCTAGCCACTTCGTTCGGCGCAGCGATCGGCTTGGCTCACGTGGGTGAGTTTGCGTTTGTGCTCATCTTGCTTGGCTGGGAGTCGGGGATCGTCCCTGATCTCGACTACCAGAAGTTTGTCGGGGTCGCCGTCGGATCACTCATCCTGACGCCCGCATTGATGAAGCTCGGCCTGCGATTAGTCCGCCACGAAGAGGAGTCTGAAGAGGACCGCAAAGAACCACGTCCCCAACCGAGCGACCTACAGGGAGCAACGGTTATCGGTGCGGGTCCGATCGGTAAGGCTGTCGCTTCGCAGTTGGAAACCATCGGTAAGCAAGTCTGCCTGATCGACCGGAGCCCGTTAAACTTGCACCCGTTCGCGTTAGCCGGTTTTCAGACCATTGCGGGCGATGCGACCGACAGCGACATTCTTCTGTTCGCCAATATCGAAGATTCATCGACGGTCGTCGTCTGCATCAGCGATGATGCCGCAGCGCTGCGAATTGTGAAAGTCGTTAAGAAACTCAACAAGAGCGCACATATCATCGTGCGATCTCGCTATCAGGTGAGCGTCAAGGACTTGCTCGAGTCAGGCGCGGACCGCGTCATCAGCGATGAGTCGGAAGCGTCGGTGGCGATTCTGCGAGCGATCGAATCGGCTACTTCCGATGCAGGCGAGTGACAAGACGTGGAATAGAAAGCTATCCGCCCGCACTACTCATAATCGGGCGATGAAAATGAAAGCCTATGCCGCTCAATCGGGTTATTCTCAACCAGTAGCAAACGCCACCCGGCTAGTGTCTAATCTACCCATCTATGAACGCTCCTCTCGCGACGCATCAACGCTATTGGCTGGTCTTCCTGCTGTTTCTGCACACGGTCAATACCTACATGGACCGGGTGTGTATCTCCGCGGCCAAGGGATCGATGCAGGAGGATATTTCTGGGCTCGACGACCAGATGATGGGGTACGTGTTTGGCATCTTTGCGGTCGGCTACGCGCTGTTTCAAATCCCTGCGGGTTGGTTTAGCGATCGAGCCGGGCCGCGGCATGCGCTGACGATCGTCGTCATCATTTGGAGCATCTTCACCGCCTTGACCGGGGCAGTTGGGACGGCGATTAGTTTACTGATCGTGCGGTTTCTCTTCGGCGTCGGCGAGGCAGGCGCTTACCCAGGCGCAACGCGGGCGCTGTACAGCTGGTTGCCAGCGAAAGAGCGCGGGTTAGGGCAGGGGATTTTTCATTCGGGCGCACGTGTCGGAGCGGCCGCTTCGCTTGTCGTGATGCCGTGGTTGATCGGCCTGATTGGTTGGCGGATGACCTTCGTGGCGAACGCGGGGCTCGGGCTCGTCTGGGGAATCATTTGGTGGGTCTGGTACCGAAACGATCCGGCGGAACACCCAGCAACGAATGACGAGGAAGTGCAGCTCATCCAGCAGGGAATTGCCGAGGAAGCGGCGACCGAGTCGAAGGTTCCCTACATCCAAGTCGTCACTTCGGCCAACGTCCTGCTCGCGATGTTCCAATACGCGGCCAGCAACATCACGTTCTTCATCAGCATTACTTGGTTACAACCGTACATTGAGGAGACGTGGGGCGAAAAGTACAAGACGCTCGCTTCGGTGCCGCTACTATGCGGCGCAGTGGCATTGTGGGTGTCAGGCTACACGGTCACGGCTTTGCATCGTCGAGAAAGCTTGGTGCTTTCACGTCGTTTGCCCGCGATGCTGGGGTTCACATTAGCGGCCATCGGCTTGCTGCTTTGCACGCAGATCACGGGAGAAACCTCCGTCTGGGTATTCATCGCCTGTTTCTCGCTGGCGATTTTTGGTGTGGAAATGACGCTCAGCCCGAGTTGGGCGTTTTGCATGGACGTGGGCGGCTCGCGCTCGGGGGCCGTCTCCGCGGCGATGAACATGGTGGGGAACATGGGCGCGGCGGTTAGCGCAGTGGCGTTTCCATTCTTCGTGGCTTCTGTCACCGTGCCTTACATTGCTGAAGAGGCCGGCACGGCCAACTCGTTCTTCCTGTTTGCCGCGGTAATGAATGTGTTAGCGGCGGTGGCTTGGATGTTCATGAACCCGCGTCGCGAATTGAAGGAGATATCCAAAGCGGCACTACAGCGGCGGTTGCTGTTCTTTCTGGGGCTGATCGTGCTGGTGATCTCGGCTTTGATCTACACAAAGTTTCTTCTGCCGCGCAAAGAGAAAGAAAGCCCTGGTGAAGAAAGCAAAGAAACTGAGGTCGCTCTCTTCGAACCAAGCCATGAAGCACCTTGGCGAAGCGGCGGGAGGTTCGCGTGAAGTCGCTCAGAGGCGTAGCCATCGGTGCGGGCTATTTCAGCCAGTTCCACTTCGATGCGTGGTCGCGGATCGAAGGGGCTGAACTGGCTGCCGTTTGCGATCTCGATGCGGCTGTCAGTAAAGCGGCTGCACAGAAGTATGACATCGGAGCGAGTTACACCAACGTGAACGAAATGCTCGACGAAGTGAAACCCGACTTTGTCGACATTATCACGCGGCCCGATTCGCATTTCGAACTTGTTCGCGAGGCGGCTACTCGCGGTATTCCGATCATTTGCCAGAAGGCACTAGCTCCAAGTTTTGAGGAAGCGCAAGAGATCGTCGGCGTCGCTGCAGACGCGGGCGTGCCGTTGATGGTGCACGAGAATTTTCGCTTCCAGCCCTGGTATCGCGAGATCAAACGGCTGATCAACGAAGGGGCGATTGGAGAAAAGCTGCACGCCGTTTCATTCCGCTGCCGGACGGGAGATGGTTGGCAAGAGGATGCGTACCTTGCTCGTCAGCCGTACTTTCGCGAGATGCCGCGGCTGTTGATCTTTGAGACGGGTGTGCATTTCGTTGACACGTTCCGCTATTTGGCGGGAGAGATCGCCGGCGTCTACGCAACACTCACTGAGCATAACGCCGACATCCGAGGTGAAGATGCCGCTACGGTAATGTTCGAGTTCGCCAGCGGCACCGCGGGGCTGTGGGATGGGAATCGCTACAACGAGCCTGTCTCCAAAGACGCACGGCTGACGTTTGGCGAGGCGCTGATCGAAGGCAACGGGGGGTCTATCCGGCTTTATGGGAATGGCAAGTTGACGCTGCAACAACTCGGCGAACCAGAAGCTGAAGTCGAATACTCGTTCGAGAATCGCAACTTCGCCGGTGATTGTGTCTTGGCGACACAGCAACACTTCGTGGATTGTTTGCGTAGCGGAGCCTCGTTTGAAACTAGCGGACATGAGTACTTGAAGACGCTCGGCGTGGTCGAAGCGATTTACCAGTCAGCAGAGCAAAAGGCTCCAGTGCGTGGACTGTCGGAGGCAAGCAATGCGAGTGATTGACCTGAGCTTGCCAGCTAATAACGAAATGCCGGGCGTCGACATCACCACCGCCAAGCGGCTAGAAGTCGAAGGCTGGAACGCCACCACGCTCGCGCTCTATTCGCACAGCGGCACCCACATGGATGCGCCGTGTCACTTTCTCCCTGGCGGGGCAACACTCGACGAGCAAGATCTGTCCGTTTGCGTTGGAGAAGCAATCATTGTTGATTTGACGCCAGTCGAACCGAAGCAGTTGATTGAAGTCGCCGACTTGGGCTCGCTCGCCGAAACCATTGCGCCCGGGGCACGAATCCTTTTTCGCACCGACTGGCACAAGCGGTACGGTACCTCAGAGTATCGCGATGAGTTGCCGCGGATATCAATGCCCTTGGCGGAGTGGTTCGTCGAGAAAGAAGTCGCCATGATTGGCGTCGAGCCCCCCTCAATCGCGGACGTGAACAACCTCGAAGAAGTGACCGCCATCCATCAAACACTGTTCCGCGGCAATGTGATGATTGTCGAAGGGCTGGCGCACTTGGACATAATTGAATCAAGCACGATTCAGTTCATCGCCTTACCCTTGAAGATCGAAGGCGGGGATGGTTGCCCCGTGCGCGCGATCGGAATCGAGGTGTGAGATGAGCAGCAATCAAGCAAGGTCCTTCCTTGGCTGCATTGCCGATGATGTCACGGGGGCGACCGACCTGGCAATCAATCTCGTCCAAGGCGGGATGCGTGTCGTACAAGTCTTAGGCGTGCCGACCCAAGAGAGTCTCACCGAGCTTCGCGATGTCGAGGCAATCGTCGTTGCTCTCAAGACGCGATCAATTCCCAAGAACGAAGCGATTGCCCAATCCCTTGCCGCCTTAACCGCTTTGCAAAACGCTGGCGCACAGCGGTACTATTTCAAGTACTGCTCGACGTTTGACTCCACCGATGAAGGCAACATCGGCCCGGTAGCCGCAGCACTGCTGGAGGAACTGAGGGCGGAGAAAACGATTTTCTGCCCAGCGTTCCCGCAAGCCGGTCGAACCGTTTATCAGGGGCATCTGTTCGTTCACGATAAACTGCTCAACGAATCGGGCATGGAGAATCATCCGCTGAACCCGATGCGTGATGCGAACCTGCTGCGTGTGTTGGCGAAGCAAAGCACGGAGAAGATCGGCTTGCTTGCCTGCAAGAGCTACGCGGGCAGCATAGCAGCAATTCGCGATGAGCTAAGACGCCTGGCAGCCGAGGGCCAGCGTTTCGTGGTCACCGATGCGTGCGACGATTCGCACCTCGCACAGCTTGCGAAAGCGGTCGTTGAGATGCCGCTCGTAACGGGCGGGTCGGGGCTTGCGCGATTTCTGCCAGAAGCCTATCGTGACGCTGGCTTCATGCGCGCGGAGTCGTTTCAGCCGGAAATGCCACAAGTCTCTGGTCGACGCGCGATCCTCGCGGGAAGTTGCTCGACGGCAACCCAGGGGCAAGTCAAGCACATGCAGGGGCGTTGCCCGATCTGGCATGTGGACGTGCCGGGTCTTATGGCTGATGCGGAGGCAGAGCTTGAACGCTTTCGCAAGTGGGCAGCTTCAACGGGTGAGAACGAGACCCTGCTGGTCGCTTCGACTTCACCACCTGAAGCGATCACCAAATTACAAGAACTCTACGGTGCGGATTCCACTGCGAAAAGTATCGAGCGTTTTTTGGCCGCAAGCGCAAAGCTGTTGGTTGAAAAGTTTGGCGTGCGGAGACTCGTCCTGGCAGGTGGAGAAACCTCCGGGGCAATCGTTGCAGCACTGGAGATTCCAGCGTTGAGGATCGGCCCAGAAATCTGCACTGGCGTTCCTTGGACGGAAACGCTCGGGACGGAACCACGTTTGGCATTGGCACTCAAGTCGGGAAACTTTGGTGATGAGCAGTTCTTCGAGACCGCACTGGAGATGCTGCCATGAATGAACGTGAGCTGCGTGAACGCATCGCCCAGCATGGCAAGTCGTTGTTTGACCGTGGCCTGACGGCGGGGAGTTCAGGGAACATCAGCGTGCGGCTGCCTGACGGGATGCTCGTGACGCCGACGAATAGCTGCCTGGGGAACCTTGATCCCGAACGAATCGCGAAACTCGACTGCCAAGGCAATCTTCTTGAGGGGGACAAGCCGTCGAAGGAGGCATTCCTACATCACTCGATGTATGAAGCCCGCGACAGCGAACAGGCGATTGTCCACTTGCACTCGACCTATTCGGTAGCCGTGTCGTGTTTGGCGGAGGTCGACCCCGCCGATGTTCTGCCGCCGATTACCGCCTACTACGTCATGCGGGTTGGCAAGCTGCCACTGGTTCCTTACTTTGCCCCTGGGGATGAAAAGCTAGCGGAGGCGGTTGAGCGAGCAGCCAAAGCTTCACGGGCGGTGCTGCTTTCCAACCACGGTCCGGTTGTCGCTGGGAAAAGCCTCGACGCTGCCGTGTATGCCACCGAGGAATTGGAAGAGACAGCCAAGCTGTTCCTCATGCTAAGAAACGAAAAGACGCGGTTTCTTACTGCAGAGCAAGTTACCGATTTGCAGAAACGATTCTCGAATTAAGAATTGGACAGGATTTACAGGATGAACAGGATCATATTTTGAATCTTAATCCAGTCGATCCTGTAAATCCTGTCGAAATTGAAACGCAACCGAACGCAAGAGTATCAACATGTATATCGTCACCGTCACTTTTGAAATTGCCGCGGATCACCTCGAGGAGTTTCGCACCGCGATGCATCAGCAGGCTGAGAATTCGCTTCAGCTCGAGGCGGCTTGTCGGCAGTTTGATGTTTGCTTTTGCACGGACTCCCCCGTCCACTGTTTTCTCTATGAGAAGTACGACGATAAAGCGGCATTCCAAGCTCACCTGGAAAGTGATCACTTCAAAGCCTTTGATGCGCTCGTCGGACCTTGGATTGTCAGCAAAACGGTGAATACCTGGAATCTGTCCATTAACTAGAGATAAAGGGTGAGAATCTGAACCACAACGAACAACGGACACGACGAATGTCAATCTCTTTTAGATGACAAGAGCTGTCCCCGAATCTGACATAGCCTCAGTTATCTAAAGGGTTTATGAGGCACAACTTTCTAAACTTCTTTCTTCTTGCCTATCTATTAGCTCGTCGTGTCGTTGTGGTTAAACCTAACACTGGACTGAATATATCTTTCAGAAGAATTAGACTATGACTTCCTACAGAATCGCATTACTCCCCGGTGACGGCATTGGCCCTGAGTGCATGGACGCCACGCGTCTGGTGCTGGACCGTCTTCTCAGTCAGACACCTGAACTTGATCTGTCCTTCACTTCCCACCGCGCTGGGGCGGAGCTTTATCGCGAGACGGGCGAGACACTCCCGGGTGCCGTGCTGGAAGATTGCTTGGATGCGGACGCGGTGTTGCTGTCGGCCATCGGTTTGCCTGACGTTCGCCAGCCGGATGGGACCGAAGTCCAACCCACAATGATGGTTGGCCTGCGACGGGCGCTGAACGTTCATTCGGCGGTGCGGCCCGTGAAGCTCTATCCAGGTTCTCCTTGCGTCCTGAAAGATACTGGACCAGGGATCGACTTTATTGTGATCCGCGAGAATCTCGAAGGCCTGTTCGCTTCGTTCGGTGGCGGCGGGAGAGTGGGCGATGAAGTCGCCAGCGACACACTGATTGTTACCCGCAAGGGAACGTCACAAGTCGCGGACTTTGCGTTTCGTCTTGCCGGGCGGCGCAACGGACGGCCCAGCGATGGTCAAAAGAAAGTCACCTGTGTTGATAAGGCGAACGTCTTTCGCAGCATGGCGTTCTTTCGTGATGTGTTTTTCGATGTGGCTAAAAACTACCCAGACATCGCCAGCGATGCCGTCTATGTCGATGCGATGAGCCTCTACATGGTGCAGAACCCGTGGGACTTCGACGTACTGGTGATGGAAAACCAATTCGGCGACATTCTCAGCGACTTGGGCGCGGGGATCGTCGGCGGCTTGGGCCTCGGCCCGTCCGCAGAAATCGGCGAGCAGCACGCCCTCTTCCAACCCTCCCACGGCACCGCCCCGCAACTCGCCGGCAAGAACGTCGCGAACCCACTGGCGACGATTCTCTCCGCCGCAATGATGCTCGACTGGCTGGGGGACCGGCACAATGACGAGGCTTGCCTTACAGCGGCGGTGAATCTCGAAAAGGCAGTCGCAGACGTTCTCGAAGCGGGGGAAGTTCGTACTGCCGATCTTGGCGGGAAGGCTTCGACGACTGAGATTGCTGAGGCGGTGGCGACCGAGTTGTGATGTTGGCTTAGCGTTTCACGCTGAATGCACTATGCCTTCGGAGCGCATCTTTAGTCGGGCATCAAAACGGAACTAGTATGTGCATGGTGGGTGCAGCTCGGAAGCACCGCCTCAGAACACGCGTGATGAGAGGGCCGTACCATATGACCGACGAAGAATTTGCTCAATGGAACGCTGAGAAACGTAGTACTATTGCAGCCTATCTAGAACAGCAGAGCATTGGATCCCCAAACATCGGAGAATGGCCTGCGTGGGAGATGGCCCCCCACTTTGGCATCTGGTGTATTGAGTCGCAGAAGCAGCCAGGAAAGATAGGCTGGTGGGCTTTTGCCGGGGACTGCCCAACTGATTATGTTTCAGAGAGCGGTGCTTGTCATCCGCGTTCTGCTCTGCGCGAACTGGTCTGGAACTGGGAAGGATACGTAGCTCACATGAAGGAGGGTCGCCAACCACCCGATACGACATTTCATACAGCACGCCATGACCTAGACGAAGTCGCAGGACTACTTGAGAGCCGCGTTGGTGTGTTAAAGGACTGGCTCGCGGAAGATGGACTGTGGGAAGACCGTTAGTACTCGGAAAATGCGTTCACCTTCATCGACTGAACCGCTCGACAAGCAAGTGGACTTCTAATCCTGGTGCCTTCCTCTGCAACGATCACTCAATCTCCACGAAACGCCTCGCTCACGCTAATCTCGGCAATCAAATCCGCAAACCCGCCCCGTTTACGTTTGTGCCTCTTCACAATCTTGTCGATGGCGATTCGTTCTTTTACGGTCGTGGGGTGGCCGACGGCATGAGCTAAGAGCTTGGCGGTCAGCGCGTGGGTGAAACGGTCTTTTTGGCTCAGGAGGATGTCCTTCATCTCAAGCACGCCATTGAACTGTGGACCGTTGTAGATTTTGCCTGACGCGTCGATTGGCTTCTGTTTTCTGCCGTAGGTGTCGCGCCAGGCGCCGATGGCGTTGAAGTTTTCCAGGCCGAAACCCCACGGGTCGATGCGGCGGTGGCATTCGTTGCAGGTTTCGATGTCGCGGTGTTTGGCGAGCATTTGGCGGATGGTTTTCGCACCGCGGACGTCGGGTTCGATTGGCTCGACATCGGCGGGCGGTGGTGATGGGGGCGAGTCGAGCAGGTTCTCCAGAATCCACACGCCGCGGACCACCGGCGAGGTGCGTGTGCCGTTGGACGTGATCGTCAGCATGCTGGCATGGCCGAGCAACCCGCCGCGGGGGCTGCCGCTGGGGAGTGAGACGCGACGGAACTCTGAACCTTCGACTCCGTCGATGCCGTAGTGGCGAGCCAAGCGCTCGTTGAGCATCGCGAAGTCGGGCGAGAGGAAATCGCTGACCGGAAGATTCTCGCGCAGCACTTCGCGAAAAAGTGCTTCACTCTCTGATCGCATCGACTTTTCTAAGGCCAGATCATAATCAGGGTAAAGCTTCGGATCGGGCGGCATGGCACCCACCTTACGCAGCCCCAGCCACTGGCCAGCGAAATCGAGAATGAAGCCCTCGGACTTTTCGTCGGCAATCATCCGTTGGACCTGTGCCTTGAGTACGTCGCGACGGGCCAGCGTGCCTTCAGAGGCAAGGTGCATCAGTTCTTCGTCGGGCATCGTGTTCCAAAGGAAGTACGACAGACGACTCGCCAGAGGCCAATCTCGGTGTTCGTCAGTTGGCTCGCGATTGTAGAGAAAGCGTGGCGAGCAGAGCACCGCTTCAACCAGTTGTCGAAGTGCTTGCTCGGGCGACTGCCCCGCCTTGACGGCGTCGACTAAGGCCTTGAAATAGAGATACGTGACCTCCTTATCGACTTCGTCTCGAAAGGCCCGGCTGAGGAAGGTCTGCAACTCCTCACGCGAGATCTTCCCTTCTTTGCTGAGCAACCGTTGTTGCAACGGGGGAGGCCAAGACTCTAAAAGTGGCCCCTCGATCTTGATACTTCGCAGGTGCATCAGTTCGCCAGCGAGTATTTCTTTCCCTTGAAACTTGATGTACGGTGGATCTTGCAGTTGCTGGCAATCGGCGGCGTGGATGAAAAAGCTTTCGCCCTCCTCAAGTTCGCAATCGACTTCGTACCACGACATCGTCGGCTTCATTTCCACGAGGCCGACCATCCGCCCACCGGTCGTGCCATCGTAGGCACTTTCGATCGGCGCCTCCATCGCCATGATCGCCACGTTCCGAGTCCGCTCTTGTGGCAGGCGACTTTCTAGCAGCTTCAAGCGGAAGTTGTTGGCGTTCTTCGCCTTGATCCAATTGTAGTTCTTCACCTGCTGGTCAAGTTTGTAACGGTTGTCGGTTTGGTAGCCCTCGAACGCGATGCGATACACTCCGGTACGCGGCGCGACGAACTTCTTCGGCCAGGAGACAACCGACCGGTTTCGACAACTCCAGGTGACATAGCGATCCCCCTCGCGAATGACTTCCTTGCCGGGCTGAATTTCGTGGAGCCGAAGTTTGAGATCGACCCGCGGGTCGCGTCCTTCGACGATCGTCTCGCCGGCAATGCGTCGGGCGTTTCGCTGGAGAACGTCCATGAATTCGCCGGACTGACCCAGCGTTGAGGCCATGTTGTCGAAGCCAGCGACTTCGGGATCAGGCGGAAGTCCTGGGGTGATACTCAGGTGTGTCCCCAGCAGGTCGCGAACGCTATTCTCCAGAGCCGTATGACTTAGGCGGCGTAGTCGTAACGTATCATTGGAACGGCTGATCTCCGCGACGCGACGTAGTTCGTCCTGGACCGCCCGCATGAAGATTTGCAACTCTTGCTTGGTGGGGCGAGGCTGCTCTTCAGGTGGCATTTCACCGAGCGTCACAAGGTCGAGCGCATCTTGCCAAGCGACGGCGACCGCAGGATCAGTGAGATCGCGCGAGAGCGTGTCGATCCGGAAGTCGCCCTTCTCTTCACGGCGGTCGTGGCAGACGATGCAGTGCCGTTTCGTAAAGGCATCGACGGCGCGGACATACTGGCGCTGCCCGTGTGCGCAGCGGCAGGATAGAAGTGCGATAACGAAGGTTAGAAGGTATCTCATATAATAGACGCTACCATCGGCAGGCTTACGCCTCGCGGTTCTGGGGCGCGTGGTTGGTGGTTACGACTTGAGGAATTCGTTGACGTTGCCGTTACTGCCGGCAAACGACTCGATTTCGAGGCCCGATTGTTGGAGCATGGTGACGAACAGATTCGTCAGCGGGGTACCCTCTTGCAAACGGATGTGCTGGCCGTGCTTGAGGCCGCCGCCGGCTAGTAAGACGGGAAGGTCGCGATTGGAGTGCGAGCTGCCGTTGCCCAGTCCGCTGCCAAACAGCACTTGCGTTTCATCCAGCAGGGTGCCGTCGCCAGCAGGGATGGACTTGAGCTTCTTGAGAAATCTCGCCAGCGACTTCGTATGAAGCGTTTCAATGGCGATCAACTCTTCGACCACCTTAGGATCTTTGCCGTGGTGCGATTGGCCGTGGTAGTTACCAATGCGTCGCCCATTGGCGCGGATGGGCATGCCGCCACCGGGGATATTCACGGTGACGACCCGGGTTGAATCCGTTTGCAAGGCGAGGGCGGTTAGGTCGAGAACGAGATCGAGGTTTTCGTGGTAGCTGGTTGCTCGCTCAGTCAACTTAGGAACGCGTGGTTTGGGCGTATTTAACCACTCGAGTTGGCGACCGATGCCTTGCTCCACGTCGCGGACCGAAGTCATGTATTGGTCCATCTGCTGGCGATCAGAATTCGAGAGCTTCCCAGAAAGCAGTTTGGCGTCCTCGTTCACCAAATCGAGAATGCTCCGACCGGCTTGCATCGAGCGGGCGGTCTTCTTGGGATGGGGATCGTTCACGAACAGCTTGCGAAAGATATCCAGCGGATCGGCCATCGCCTGCAGGGCTATGCCTTTGTCGTTCCAAGACATCGCATCGGCCGGGCCTGCCTCAGCAGCACCAAATTGCAAAGACTGAAAGCGTGTGTCTGAGCCAACGGACTTAGCGACGACTTGATCAATGGTAATTTGATTCCGAATAATCACCGACTGGCCCACACGTTCGGGCTGATAAACGCCGGACAAGAACGCAGGCGTCCCCTTGTGACCGCCGTTCACGCCGGGGTGATCGGCATTGGAAATCAGCGTGAAGTCGTTGCGCAACTCTTCCAGCGGTTTGATCAGCCGCGGGGCATTGTAGTTGCGGCCCGTTTCCTTGGGGTTCCACTCACCGGGATACATACTGAGCGAAACGCCCATGCAGACAAGCCGCGGGGCAGCGATGGCGGGTCCTAGTGTTGCACCCTTCGCAGCAAACACTTTGGATGCCGTGCCGAGCGACTCAAGAAACGGCAAAGAGAGGCTCGCACCAACGGCTGCGAGACACTGCCGACGATTCAGTCTGGGGGTCTTCGATTGCGGGATCATCTTCTCGTTCTCTGGGCCTGCCATGACTTCAGGGCCTATTCAGCTGCCTAACTAAATTGTACACAATTTCAGAGTTGCACGAGACCGCACGTTCAATAAGTGGGCAAATACCACTGTAATTCTAGGGTTTATTGTCGTTCGATCGCTTATCACCACTCGCGATAATTCCGGAGACTAGGTTCCAGAGACCGGGTTCCAGAAACTGGGCTAGCGGGACCAACGCAACCACCAACCCATAATGTTCTTCACCAGCGGCGTCAGCCGGGTCTTGTTGTACTGATCTCCCAGCTTGCGAATGGCGTCGGCTTGCGTGGGATAAGGGTGAATCACGTTAGCAAGGCTACCCAGGCCGACGCCGTTTTCCATGGCGAGCGTGACTTCGCTGATGAGATCACCGGCGTGGGACGCGACGATCGTCGCGCCAAGAATCTTTCCTTTGCCGCGCTCGGTGTGCACGCGAACGAAGCCTTCGGGGTGACCGTCAAGAATCGCCCGATCCAGATCCTCGAATGATTGCTCGTAAGTGTCTATTTCGATGCCTTGCTGCTTTGCTTCCCTCGGATAGAGGCCGACATGAGCAACTTCGGGTGAGGTGTAAGTGCACCAGGGAATCGTTAGCGCGCTCGCCTTTGCACGCCCGAGGAATAACGCGTTGCGAATCACCAGTCGTGCCATGAAGTCGGCAGCGTGAGTGAATTGGTACTGCGAGCAGACGTCGCCCGCGGCGAAGACGTTAGCGTTGGTTGTACGTAGGCGATCGTCGACGATCACTCCCTTCTTCACATCGTACTTGATGCCTGCCTCTTCCAGGCCCAGGCCTTCGACATTCGGTTTACGTCCCGCGGCAACGAGGAGTTTATCGACCGTTTTATCGTAGTGTTCGCCGTGGGAGTCGACTTGTAGTCGCACGCCGCCACCGTCGGCTGAAGAAAGTTGCAACTCTTTTCCACAACAGAGTAGTTGTACGCCGTCATCGAGCATCGCTCGTTTTACGATCTCCGCGGCATCAGGGTTTTCACGCGGAAGAATCTCGTGCGAGGCTTCGACGAGTAAAACTTCGCTGCCAAAATTTGCGAAGGCTTGCGCCATTTCGCAGCCGATTGGCCCAGCCCCGATCACGGCAAGTCGCTTGGGGAGTTCGGTTAAGGAGAAAAGTGTCTCGTTGGTGAGATACTCCACATCCTTGAGCCCGTTGATTGGTGGTGCCGAGGCTCTGGCACCAGTGCAAATCACAGCTTTTTTGAACTGAAGCCGTTGGCCGGCGACTTCGATTGCTGACTTGCTGGTAAACTTTGCTTCGCCGAGAAAAACGTCGACGCCTAGATCCCGGAAGCGTGCGGCTGAGTCGACGTGACTGATCGAGGCACGGAGTCGACGCATACGCTGCATAACAGCAGAGAAGTCAACGGTCGGCGAGCCAGCGCTGACGCCCCAAGCTCCCGCTTTCCTAACACTGCGTGCTGCTCGTGCTGAGGCAATCAAGGCTTTCGAGGGAACACAGCCGACGTTCAAACAATCGCCACCCATGAGATCGCGTTCGACGAGCGCGACTTTTGCTCCTAGCCCCGCCGCCCCCGCAGCAGTCACGAGCCCCGCCGTTCCCGCACCAATGACAACCAAGTTGTACCGACCGCTGGGCTTGGGATTTGTCCAGTCGGGCGGGTGGACGTTTTGCTCGAGACGCTTGTTGTGCTCGTCGTGAGGTTGGAGTGCTGCGATTCCTGACATACTTATTAGTTCTCATCAATGCGATCGCGGATGGCTTTTCGGGCGAGCTTTGTGACGTAGAACGTTACGCCAATCGTCACGAGCAAGCCGGCAACCAGAAATAACTTCTCAGCAGTGCCACCTTCGTACTTTCCCCGTGCTAAGTCGGCCAAGTTTTTTGCCAAGGTACCAAAGTAGACGTACATGATCGTCCCTGGGAACATGCCGATCCAGCTTGCCAGGAAGTAATCACGAAGCTTCACATTCGTGACACCGAACAAATAGTTTAGGGCGTTGAAGGGAAACAATGGTGAGAGACGTGTCAGGAGCACCATCTTGAAGCCTGCATCCTCCACGGCTCGATCCACGGCTGCGAATTTGGGATAGTCCTGAGCCTTCTGCTCAACAAAGCCGCGAGCGAAGTATCGACCAACCACAAAAGCAAGCACCGCCCCCAGTACGCTGCTGAGAGAAATCAGAATAGTGCCACGAAGCAAGCCAAACACAAACCCAGCACCTAGAGTGAGAATCAATCCCGGCACCATGAGCACAGTTGCCGCCACATAGACGACCAGGAACAACGCGTAACCGAGAAACTCTAGTGCCCGCACGTATTCCAAAAAGTCGGTCAAATACTTTCCGATTGGCAGAAAACGTGTGGCGACGAACAGCGCGATCAGGATAACTGCAAACGTAGCGATACGGAGCAGGTGACGCGGCTTGGTTTGGCGTACTGTTCGTTCGTCTTTCATGCCTTGCCCCGCCTACGCGGGGCCTTCTTTTACCTAGAACTTCCTCATAGGTGCCTCGAAAGTTATTCTAATGCACTCCACAAGTAAATTAGTGATGAAATTACTACTATGGCTTCGGTTTCGCTCCAGGACCTGACAAGAGTTTACGCCACGGACACGAAGGCGGTCGATGCGGTCAACCTGCAGATTGAGGACGGAGAGTTCCTCGTGCTAGTAGGGCCTTCGGGCTGCGGAAAGACCACGACTTTGCGTATGATTGCCGGGCTGGAGACGATCACCTCCGGCACTCTGAAGATCGGCGATCGGGTCGTCAACGAGATGCATCCCAAAGACCGCGACATTGCGATGGTTTTTCAGAACTACGCCCTGTATCCGCACATGACGGTGCGACAGAACATGGCGTTCGCCTTGAAGATGCGAAAGAGGCCCAAAGCAGAGATTGCCGAACGTATTGAGTGGGCAGCTAAGCTGTTGGGGCTCGAGACGTTGCTGGATCGCAAACCGAAGGCCCTCTCCGGCGGTCAGCGGCAGCGTGTTGCCCTCGGACGCGCGATTGTGCGAAAGCCGGCAGTGTTTTTGTTTGATGAACCACTTTCGAATCTGGATGCGAAACTTCGAGTTGAGATGCGAGCGGAACTGAAACGCCTGCATCGAGAATTAAAGACGACCACCGTCTACGTCACTCACGATCAAGAGGAGGCGATGACCCTCGGCGATCGCGTCGTGGTGATGAATGAAGGTGTCGTCCAACAATGCGCGTCCCCATTGGAAATATATAACCAACCGTCCAATCGCTTCGTGGCAGGGTTCTTGGGGATGCCGCCGATGAACTTTTTTGAAGGTCAGTTGGATCAAGCGGCCTCGAGTGTCTTCTTTACATTCCCTGCCGGCACGTTGCCTGTGGATGGCGGGGCAGGAGAGTTGCTTGCCGGAGGAAAATCGCGAACCGTTGTGGCTGGGGTTCGACCTGAGGCGTTTTCGATTGAGCCCGAAAGCGGAGATCATGGACTAGCTGCCACAGTCTCAGTCGTTGAGCCCTTGGGCAGCACCATGGACGTTTACTTGCGTTTGGAGAACGAGCAAATGGTTGCTTGTCGAGTAGCAGCGAGCGAACTTTCTGAGGAAACGCGAGTGAGGGTCTGCGTTGATTCTTCCCAAGTGTATTTGTTCGATGACGACGACCAGGGCCTGAACCTAACTAGGAAGTAGCCGGCGAGCTAAGCCTCGCCAGGGATTATTCTTCGTGGGACGGCTAAGCCGCGAGCGGTTAGTTTGGGACCGTTAGCCCACGCAGCCTTAGCCACTCGACTGCACGATCCGGCCACGTGTGAATCACTGAGCCGTTTCGGGGGCGCGTTCCATAACCGTGGCCTCCAGTTGTGTAGACGTGCAGCTCGCCGGGGACATTACTTTTCTTCAAAGCCGAGTAGAAGAGAACCGCCCCGAGCGAGGTCGACTTATCATCGTGAGTATGAACGATAAAAGTAGGTGGCGTACCCTCGTCAGGTACGATCTCGGGAATTAGTCGGTCCGTTTTCTTGTCGTACATCTGCCACGGGTAGATCAGGAGAGCGAAATTAGCCGCTGCGCTCGCTTCGTCAATCGCGTCGATCGGTTCGTAGGCCTTTATTTCATTAGTCAGGTGAATCGCCGCGAGTTGCCCACCTGCCGAGAACCCAACAAGGCCAAGTTTCGCTGGATCAAGTTTCCATTCTGCGGCACGTGAACGAATCACTCGCATCGCACGGCGTGAATCGGCAAGTGGCCGCTTCCAATGCGGTCCCTCCTTGGTGTTCTTTGTGCGATAGTTCAACACGAACGCCGTGATGCCTTGCTCATTGAGCTTGGTCGCTAATTCCGAGCCTTCCAGATTTGGCACGACGTAGTTGTATCCTCCGCCGGGAAGTATTAGGACTGCTGCGCCGCTCGATTTACCTTCCGGCAAGAAGACCTCCATCTTTGGCGAGGTGACATCTTTCAGGCGAACAATCGGTGGGTCGCTCTTCCCGTCAGCCGGCATCGGCACGCCAACCTGCTTGGTGGTTTCGCCAGGAGCAAGGTCGGGCCAGATGAGGAAAGTTTCGCCTGCGGGTGCCAAGCTGGGGCAAATCAATGTTGAGGGCAGCCAAAGCAATAAAACTAAGGCAATTCTTGTTTTCGTTTCGAGCATGGTTATTCCGAGCTTTGGTTCCATGGTGGCTAGGCTTGCTCTTCGCCTTGGATATAAGTCTTGCCCTCGAATCGTATTGCTGCGAATACATACGCAATTGCCCCAACAAGCATGACTCCTGCAAAGAACCAGTAATAACTGGCCCCTTCGAGTTTTGTGCTTCCATCTTCATTTTGGATAACGGCGTTGACGACTGCGGTAAATTCGTTGCCTAGTGCAATACTCAATAAGAAAACCGACATAATGAACGACTTCAGACTGTTGGGGGCTTGGGTATAGCTGAGTTCGAAGCAACTGATGCTAATCAGCACTTCGGCAGCGGTGAGAACCAAGTAGGCGAGCATCTGCCAACCAACGCTCGGGGTACCACCTTGATCGATGTCAATTTGGATTAAGGCACTGATCACGAATACCGGCACGGCGAGAAACATGCCTATGCCTATCTTGCGCAAGAGTGTGAGCGGTACGATTCGATCGAGAACGGGATAGATCAAGTATGAAAACAGCGGAACAAGAATGAGGATAAATGCAGGGTTAGCTAGCTGAAGCTGACTAGGGCTCCAGGAGTACCCCATCCATGTCTGGTTCATCTTCTCGGCTTGCAGAACCCATGCGCTGCCAGTTTGGTCGAAAAGGCACCAGAAAGCTGCAACACAGATATAGATTGGTACGAGCCGTTTAATCGCCGAGATGCTCTCTGCGGAAAAGGCCTCCTCTAGAAACTCCTTTCCACGAGGAGGAACATGAATGAATCGATGTCGACCAAGCCAGAACACGAAAGTGGCAATGGCCATCAGTATTCCAGGAAGTCCGAAAGCCAAGGATGGTCCAGGCTCAAGTCCGATGGAGATTAGTTGCTCTCCGAAATTGCCGAAAGTCTCACGAAACTTGTCCGGATCCAACAGGATTGGAGTAAGGAACGAAGAAAGCACTGCTCCTAGGTTGATCGAAAGGTAGAACCACCCGAACACCCGGCTCATCAGATGCTTGTTCTTTGAGCCAAATTGATCGCCGACGTGGGCAGTCACGCAGGGCTTGATGGCGCCCATGCCCACGGCAATGAGAATCAGTCCCGTGAAGAGACCGACACGAGTTTCATCTAATGCCAAAGCAAGATGCCCTAAACAATAGACGACACTGAGGGCAAGAATTGTTGGATATTTACCAAATAGCCAATCGGAGGCGATAGCTCCTACTAGGGGGAATGTATAACCGGCAACGATAAAAGTGTGATACCAGTACTTCGCGTCTTCCTCGCTCATTGGTGCGAGGGCACCGCTAGAGTCGAGCAAATACTTCGTCATGAAAACTGTCAGAATAGTTCTCATGCCATAGAAACTAAACCTCTCTGCCACCTCATTCCCGATGATGTAAGGTATCCCGCCCGGCATCTTGTCGCTTGGCGGAGGGCTCGTGAGGTAGCCTGAAGATTCGGAATCGTTGCTAGCGGCATCAGACATGCATTGGGCCCGGAGAGTAAGTTCAGCCAAAGTTGTTGGCCAGTCTAACCCAAACTGCCTCATCACCCTACGGTAACCGGTTGCTGAAACGGAGAAGTCAGCAGAAGCTACGCATAAAAAGTGCCTCCCGAGGAGCGGGGCAGGCGCCCCTCGGAAGGCGAACAGACGAGCCAGAGGCTCGCCTGCTGGGCTCAGAAAGAAGCTAGGAGAGTAGACCTTTCCCCTAGATACCTCACATATCGACACTAGCAATGACAGCAGATTGTAGGGGGAAGCCCGATAACTGGTGTTTCTATTGGTGGTCAGCCACGGGATTGCTATCCTTCGCCCGTTCTCGACTTGCAGTCCTTCCTATTAATGAAGTTTGATCCCCACCGAAGTCAACCAAGGCACTCGCTCAGCACTCATGACCAGACGCACCCAGATAGCCATCGTTGACGACCACAGCCTAATCCGCAAAGGCATCATTCAGGTGCTCTCAGGACGAGACGATCTCGCTGTGGCAGGAGAAGCAGACAATTTATCCAATGCTCTCGAACTGTTCCGCACCCGCCACTTTGATCTCGCCATCATTGATCTCACACTACGTGAGAGCAGCGGTGTGCAACTGATTAAAGAGACGCGACGCCGCTTTCCTAACATGCGGATCCTAGTCGTCTCGATGGAAGATGAGGCGATCTTCAAGTCTCGGGCGCTAAAAGCGGGCGCCCACGGCTACTCGGAGAAAAAGGCTCCAAATAGCCAGTTTCTTACCCGCATTGACGAAGTCCTCGGCCTTAAAGAAGCCGAAGATCCGCTAGAAGCTTTAGTAAACGAATCCTCTGATCCGCAGCCGTTGGAGGTGCTCTCGGATCGTGAGATGGAAGTGTTCCAAGCCATCGGCGAGGGTCTTTCAACGCGCCTTATCGCTGAGCGAATGCATCGGAGTGTGAAAACCGTTGAATCGTTCCGGGCGCGCATCAAGAAAAAGCTCGACATCTCCGACAGCAACGAGCTGATGCAACGCGCAGTCCAGTGGCGTTGCCTACGTTTCGGTCAGCAAACCGGTGAAGATTCAACCGTCCTTCGAATTGAGACAGCACGGGTTGCGTAACTGGTGTGATCACCCCAAGTCATTCCGTGCGGCAGTCTGTATCCCGGTGCGGGTTATCGAAATTGCTTCTTTTTTAGGGAATTCCGCTGAGTTGGGCTTGTTGCTCGCCCCCCCTGCAGCGTAGCTTGGTTCCGATGTGAAACACTTATCTTAATCGCAGTAAGAACGAGCTCAGGCCTTGCACATGACTTGCGGGGCCCATCAAGACTGACAACTAGATAGATTTGCGACAGGGACGTCACGCTCCATGATCGCTAGGGATGAACCTTAGCGGAGCGTCACAACAACCGGAAAATCGCCTCGGTAACTGATCAACCGAGCATGCAGCATAGGAAGCAAGGCTGACTTGCCTCCAGATACGTCCCACTAAGTCCATTTACGGATATCGAACCCCTTGAACGCTCCTTACTAGGAGCTGTCACGGGCCGTGGTAGGAGAACCGCGCCGTGCTAGTCTTATCGCGTCGTCGCAACGACAAAATACTTTTCCCCAATTTGGGGATCACGATCGAGATCCTGAAACTCGATGGCCGTTCTGTCCGTGTTGGAATCAAAGCTCCCAAGCAGATAGATATCCGGCGGCATGAGCTCGATGATCGTGGTGAAGCTGTTCCCGAAAAGTCGCTTCCTGAGCTCATTGACTTAAGTGCGAAAGAATCAGGCTCGGAAATTGACTCGCTGAGCGTCGCTGAACGAGATCGCCAGTTGCGGGAGCGGGTGCATCTCGCAGCACTCTCTTTGACAGAGTTGAACTCTCGATTAGAGGTAGACCAGTATCCTGAGCTTGAAGATGCCATGTTCAAGATGTTCTTTGAGCTCAAGGCACTCGACGAAGAAATTGATCGCCGACAGAAATCGTTGCCACCGGCTGAGGAACCACCGAAGCGAACCGCCCTTTTGGTAGAAGACAACGTTAACGAATGCCGCCTGTTGGCAGGGTACTTGCGTTGTCGCGAGTTCAATGTATCGGTCGCTCACGAAGGAGAGGCGGCGCTCTCTTATCTCGAAGACAACGAGCAGCCCGATGTGGTCCTCCTGGACATGAATATGCCTGGGGTCGATGGACCTAGCACCGTTCGAGAGATTCGCCAGCGAAAAGAGCTCGACGGCTTGACGATCCTGGCAGTGAGTGGCGAAGACCCAGCCCACTATGGGGTAGAAGTCGGCCCCCAAGGGGTCGATGGCTGGTTCCCAAAGCCACTTGACCCCGAGTCGCTCGTATTCCGATTGGCGGTAGGTGCTGAAAAGAAGCCAGCCTAGTTGAGCTAATCACTTCCTGAAGTCATCATGCTCAGGCGGGAGCTCAACGACGCGCCAGTAGTGATCAAGCATCCCAATGAGATTGACGAAATCTTCACCCGCCTTTGACTTGACGATATAACCGGCAACTTGGCTCTCGTAGGCCTGCAGCTTGTCTTGATCGTCATCCGAAGTGGTCAAGACAAAAACTACACTGTCGCGCAGTTGCTCATCGCGTCGCATCTGCTTCAGGAACTCAATGCCATTCATGCGGGGCATATTGAGGTCGAGCAGGATCAGGTAGGGCCGCTGAAGCGGCTGCTTGCCATTGGAGCCCTGAAGAAGTTCCAAAGCCTCAAGACCGTCCTGAACGTGCTCTATCGGGTTGGCAATTCGTGCTTTTCGAAACGCTCGACGGATAGCCTCAGCATCAATTTCATCATCTTCGACCAAGAGCATCGTGACGGTTTCGCCGATGGAATCAGTCAACATTAAGTACTCCGGTGCTAATTGATTTAGGGTAAGCCGCTCAATCTCGCGGTAGCGTCTGTTGGTTCATTACGCCTTTTGACCAACATTAATCATTATTAGTGGCCAACCACCAACCAAAGCAGGTAACTTACAACTATTTGGCAGTCGAGATGGGCCTAAACCCAAGACGGAAAACAGCCAACAAGAATCTTGCTCCAGCTGGACACGATGGATTTGATCTTCGGCCCGCAGATCTCGAAGTTATTCTCAGCAGTTCTGTAGCCTACTATGTTTCAAACTACCTTGTATCAGCCTATCATATCACAGCTAACTCATTGATGGACTGCCTTGCCTCCACGGTTACTTTTCCTCTCAGAATTTGCAAGACCACATGTCCGAAGAATCCGAAACTAATGAAGAAGTGCTCGCTGCTGAAGAGAATGAGGCTGTTGAGCGTAATTCGCCGACAGGTGATTCGGCTGGGATTCAATTCCCCATCGTTGGGATTGGTGCCTCAGCTGGTGGCTTAGAGGCAATCGAGCGATTCTTTGACAATACGCCGCCTGATACTGGGATGGCATTCATCATCGTTCAACATTTGTCGCCTGACTTTAAGAGCCTGATGGACGAGCTCCTAGCGCGACATACGGAGATGCCCATTCACAAGGTCGAAAACGGGATGGCCATTGAGCCCAATGGCATCTACTTGATTCCGCCCAAGAAAAACATGGTCCTCTCGGACGGCAAGCTGTTGCTAACCGACCAAGATGCTTCGGGCGGGCTAAATCTTCCCATTGATATCCTGTTCCGCTCGATGGCACGTGATGCGGGCAAGCGTTGCATTGCTGTTGTCCTATCTGGCACAGGAAGCGATGGCTCGCGCGGATTAGATGACATTCATCACGCAGGCGGTTTGGTCGTTGTTCAAGACGCCGATTCGGCAGCCTTCGACGGCATGCCTCGCAACGCGATCGCTACGGGACTCGTTGATGTCGTTGCTAGGGCTGAGCGCATACCGGAACGCATCATGCAGTATGCGGCTGCGCCCGAGGAGTTTATTCGTGGTGAAGCAGGACATGAGGAACTTGAGCAAGAAGACGAGATGGCAAGCCTATTTCGCATCTTCCGAAACAGGTTTGGCTTAGACTTCCGCACCTACAAGCCGACAACCATTAATCGTCGTCTTGAGCGCCGCATGACCATGAGCGACTGCAGTAGTTTGCGTGCATACGTTGACCTGCTGGAATCGGACGTTGATGAGCTTGAGGCGCTCTATCGTGATCTTTTGGTTGAGGTGACTCACTTCTTTCGAGACCCTGAGGCTTACGGCGTTATCGAAAAGGAAGTACTTCCCAAGATCATCGAGAACACTCCCGAAGGAGGGCAAATCCGAGTATGGGCTCCTGGGTGTGCTACGGGCGAGGAAGCCTATTCTATTGCGATGCTCCTGCATGAACAAATTGGAGCGAATGAACGCAATCTCAATGTTAAAGTATTTGCCACTGACGTTCACGCCCGCTCGCTTGAGACGGCTAGCCTCGGAACCTATTCCGCCGACTCAGTTTCTCGGCTGAAGCCTGAACGAAAAGACCGCTACTTTACTCAGCACGGATCCCTTTTTCATGTCTCTCAAGAGTTGAGAAAGATGGTGATCTTTGCTCCTCACGACATCACAAAAGATCCCCCTTTCACGAAACTCGATTTGCTGGTGTGCCGTAATGTGCTTATTTACCTTGAGCAACCGATCCAGCAGAAGATCGTGGCGATGTATCACTTTGGGCTCAAGGTAAACGGTTACTTATGGCTGGGTCCTAGTGAAACCGTGCGGCCATTCGAGAGAGAGTTCGACACACTTGATCAGCATTGGAAGGTGTTCCGAAAGCTTCGGGACATTCGACTCCGCGACACGGTTGGAATGTCCATGATGCCGCCGCTGAGCATGCCTGTGCGCGCTCATATATCCCCACTAGCGGCACCAGCCCCCGGTAAAGATTGGGCGGTTCCCAAGGCTTTTGAGTCATTGTTGGCGAAGTATGTTCCCCCCAGTTTGCTTGTCAATGAGCATTTTGAGTTAGAGCACACTTTTGGCGAGGCAAGAAAGTACCTCACTCAGCCAGCTGGTCGCCCTTCCTTAGAAGTCCTCAAGATGATGGACGGCGACCTGCGCATGGCCCTCAGTGCCGCGCTCCACCGAGCAGCTCGCCAGAATTCCATCGTCGTTTATCGAGGGGTTAAGGCCCAAGTTGGTGACCAGGAAGAATTGGTCAAGCTAACTATTGAGCCTCATAGCCCTGGCAACAAAAAATACTACCTAATTGGCATCGAAGAGCTTGATACACCCAAGCGTTCGCCCGAAGAGCAAGACGCCTACGAGCAAGATTTCGATCCCCATGGTGAATCGGCTGAACGGATCACCGACCTTGAGCGAGAGCTGAATTTCACCAAAGAGTCGCTACAAAGCACCGTTGAAGAACTAGAAACCAGCAACGAAGAACTCCAAGCGACCAACGAGGAACTCGTCGCTTCGAATGAGGAACTGCAAAGTACCAATGAAGAACTGCACTCGGTGAACGAAGAGCTTTACACGGTCAATGCCGAACACCAGCGGAAGATCAGCGAGCTGACGGAAGTCACTTCTGACATGGACAATCTGCTGCAAGGCACGCAGATAGGAACGATCTTCCTCGACCGCGAATTGAAGATTCGCAAGTTCACGCCCTCAATTGCTTCGGCGTTTCATGTGCTTGACCAAGACGTTGGCCGCCCGATCGAGCACATCGCTTACAACCTCGATAATCCTGAGTTGCTGCAGGATATCGAAACGGTAATCCAGGGAACCGAAATCGTTGAGCGGAAAGTCAAGAGTAGGAATGGCCGCCCTTTCTTTCAACGGATAACCCCCTACCTGCTTCCTGATGGTGAGATCGGAGGCGTCATTCTGACGTTCACTGATGTCACTGCCATCGAAGAAGCAAGCCGCGAGGCGGAACGACGAGCCGAAGACTTGGAGCGGTCGAACCTTGAACTTATCGAATTCGCCTATGCCGTCTCACACGATCTCCAGTCGCCGTTACGGCACATTAACGATCACGGTCGTATACTGGCAGAGGAAGCGAAGGAATCGCTGAACGATCAGGCACGAAGATCCTTGAGCGTCATGACCAAAGGGGCGACTCAACTGAGTAGCATGATTGACGCATTGCTTGCTTATTCAAGAATTCATACGCGAGGGGAACCACCTGAGCTCGTCGATTGCCATGAATTGCTTGACGAGGTCAAAACACAGCTCAAAGACCAAATCGAATACGATGGAGCGACGATCACCCACGACACGCTCCCCAAGGTCTACGCAGACCGCAATCAACTGAAAACGGTATTTACTCATTTGATCGATAATGCGATGCGTTATCGTCGCGATGAGGATCCCAAGATCCATATCGAAGTCCGTCGCCACGAGGATGAGTGGCAGTTCTCCTTTGAGGACAATGGCATGGGCATGGAGCCACGCTGCTTCGACCGCATCTTTGTGATCTTCCAACGTCTGTACCGCGACGAGGAAATTCCCGGCGAAGGCGTTGGCCTAGCGCTCTGCAAGCGAATTGTCGAACGGCATGGCGGACGAATCTGGCTGACCTCACGACCGGGACGCGGATCAACTTTTTACTTCACACTCGCTAGCGAAGAGGTTGGCCAGCCGGTCCAAAACAGACTCACACTCCCTTCTCGAAAAACGCCTCGCTGACTGATGTCTTGAGGCGAATGTGACTTTTTCAAGTCTTACTGCTTTCATTCACCCTACTTGCGAACCGATCTCTTTCCATTGATTGACGTCAACTTGGCAGGATACAAGCATGTCTAATGATGCATCTTCTACTCACGAATCAGACGAAACCTCTGCTCCTATATCTGGCAGAGACGCTCTCTTCATTTCTGGGATCGGTGCGTCTGCCGGCGGGCTCGAAGCTTTGGAGCAATTCTTCCGCAGTACGCAGTCAGAATCGGGCATGGCGTACGTCGTGGTTCAGCACCTCTCGCCTGACTTCGACAGCCTGATGGATAAACTTCTGGCACGGGAGACAAACCTGCCAATCAAGTTGATCGAAGATGGCATGTTGGTCGAAGCGGACACAGTCTACCTGTTACCACCAGGCAAAGAAGTAATTATTTCCGACGGGCGACTACTCTTGGCCTCGCGGGCTCGTGGGAAGGACTTGTCCTACCCGATCGACAGTTTTTTCCGTTCACTAGCTCAAGACCTTGGGCCTCGCGCAATTGCTGTTGTCCTCTCGGGAACCGGTTCAGATGGCTCAAGGGGTATCCGTGACATTCATTCTGCCGGCGGACTGGTAATTGCGCAGACAGAGTCGTCCGCCAAGTTTGATGGCATGCCCCGAGCGGCAGTCGATACCGGCATTGTCGACATGCTACTGGATGCTAGTGATATCCCTGACGCTTTGGTTCGTTATCTTTCCAACCCCTTGATGAAGAAGAAAACAGCAGGAACGAAGACCCTGCAGACAATGGAAGGGCCCATCTACCGGATCCTCTCGCTGCTAAAGAAGCGTTACAAGATTGACTTCACCGAGTACAAAACAACAACCATCAGCCGCCGCATTGAGCGACGAATTATGCTTAGCGGCTCCGTCGATCTTGATCGGTATGCGGAGCGTCTGCGTGAAGACCCCGCTGAGCTCGACTCGCTCTACAAAGACTTGCTTATCGGAGTGACTGGCTTCTTCCGTGACCGCAATGTGTTCGATTACCTAGAGTCCGACGCGATTCCTGAATTGATCGCCAAGCTCGAACCCAATCAAGAATTCCGAGCCTGGGTCGTTGGCACAGCCACTGGTGAGGAGGCTTTCTCACTGGCGATTCTCATTCACGAAGCGATTGAAAAGATGGAGTGGCCTGGCACCTTCAAGATTTTCGCTTCGGATGTCCACCCTGAGTCCCTCGAGTTTGCCAGTCACGGTATTTATCCACCGGAAAGTGTTTCCGGACTAACGCCAGCCAGGCTTGAACGCTATTTCACGGAAACGAATGGAGAATACCATGTGCTTCCGGAGCTGCGTCGCACAGTGGTTTTCGTGCCGCACAATGTCATTCGCGACGCTCCGTTTACCAATCTCGACTTGGTTACCTGTCGCAACGTCTTTATTTACTTCACACCCGCGACGCAGAAAAAGGTTCTCTCGCTCTTTCACTTCGGCCTAAAGACCGGAGGGATTATGTGTCTCGGCTCAAGCGAAACGCCAGGGGAATTAGCGGACGAATTTGAGCCGATGAGCGAGTCGCTGCGTGTCTATCGCAAGCATCGCGACACCCAACTACCTGCCAGTATGCGCATGCCGGTCGCACCGCTAACTCCTACGACGACTCGGACCCAAAAGCGAGAGATAGGGGCACTCTCTTCGGTCGTCCCCGCACGAGACCTACTTGCCACCTACGATTACTTACTCGACGAGTTCATGCCTGCTTGCTTCCTCGTAAGCGAAACAGGGGAACTACTTCATACTTTCGGAGATTCCAACGAGTACCTGCGGCATCGTCGTGGTCGGCCTTCGATTGACATTCTGGAACTCATTGACCCAGGGCTACGCAATACGCTATCCGCTGCTCTCCGTCGCTGCGCTAAGAATGGCACGGCAGTAAGTTATTCAGGCGTTCACCTGGAAGGGAGTGACAATAAGGAGTCGTTGCGACTCTCAGTCCGTCCCTTGCGCGAATCGACGCAGTTGATGATCGTTTCGATTGAACCTACACAAGCAATCGAAAGATCCATCGAGTACGAAACGTTAGAGCTTTCGGCGAGCGAGCTCTCGAGCCGTGAATTCGATGCCCTAGAACGGGAACTGCAGGAAACCAAAGCCAGCCTTCAGTCAACGATCGAAGAGTCGCAGACGACCAATGAAGAACTCCAAGCCGCCAATGAGCAGCTCACCGCGTCGAACGAAGAACTGCAAAGCACCAACGAAGAACTGCATTCGGTCAACGAGGAACTATATACCGTAAACGCCGAGTACCAGCGGAAGATCGACGAGCTAACTGAGCTCACCGACGATATGGACAATTTGCTCAATAGCACGAATGTTCACACGATCTTTCTCGACGCAGAACTATGTATTCGACGATTTACCCCCGGCATTCGCGAAACTTTTAACCTGATTGCTCAAGATATCGGTCGAAGATTCGACTCTTTTACCTACAACATTGACTACGAAGAGCTTCCCACCGATGTGAAACGCGTGTTGGCGGACCGCACCCCCTGCGAGCGTGAAGTCCAGGACCGATCTGGTAGTTGGTTTCTTCTGCGCGTCTTGCCCTATCTCTCTCAGGGCAAAACGGATGGCGCCGTCATTACCTTGGTCGACATCACTTCGCTGAAACAAGCCGAAGCAACTCTTGCTGAGCTTTCGGAAATCGTTGAACACTCCCAAGATGCTGTCTTCCGCTGCGATCTGGATGGCACGATTCGAACTTGGAATCGAGGAGCTGAAAACCTTTTTGGCTACTCTGCAAAAGAAATCATAGGACAGCATGTCAAGTTGCTAAATCTAACGGAATCAGATCGCGACCTTGATGTGACCCTCTCCCAGATCGCTGAAGGTAGAACGATTGATCGACTTCAGTCGACCCCCCAGCGCCGCGACGATTCAATCTTCCATGTCGCCCTCACATGGTCGCCGATTAGTGACGAAAACGACCGAGTCGTAGGAGCCTCAGCCATCGCTCGAGATATGACCAGCGAAAAACGGGCCGAGGCGGAAGTTCGCGAAGCGATCAAGCGGCGCGATCAGTTTATGGCAATGCTCTCACATGAACTTCGCAACCCGTTGGCTGCCGTTCTCAACGCGACCACCCTACTCAATGAGAACCAGCTTGATGAAGAAACTGACGCAGAAGCCCGTAATGTAATCGAACACAATGTTCGTCATGTCGCCCGGATGCTTGATGACTTATTGGACGTGGCCCGTATTACTAACGACAAAATCAATCTGCATAAGGAAGTTGTCGATCTCAATTCGCTGCTAGTCGATGCCGTAGAATGCGTGCAGCATCGCATTGATGAGAAGCAGCAGGAACTGCACCTTAGTTCTCCTGAGACTCCGATCTATGTCGAAGGTGACGTCGGACGGTTGCAGCAATCCCAAGTCAACCTATTGGTGAATGCTTCAAAGTACACGCCCGAAGGAGGTAAGATTCATTACTCTTTGGGTCAACAAGACGGCTTCGCGGTACTACGTGTGAAAGATAACGGTGACGGAATTCCTCCCGACCTCATTGACCGCATCTTTGAGCCTTTCCTTCAATCGGATGAAACCTTGGACCGATCCCAAGGGGGCATGGGTCTTGGGCTAACCGTGGTGCAGAAAGTCATGGAAGGACATGGCGGAATCGTCGAAGCACTGAGCGACGGCACCTCCCAAGGGAGCGAGTTCGTCTGCAGAATCCCACTCACTGAGAAACGTCCTCGACGCGTGGTCGAACTGCCAGAGACAATCGTCGAAGGAACAAAACTTCTAGTCGTCGAGGACAATGATGGCGTTCGACGCATGTTGCTTCGGGCTATGAAACTCAAGGGATTTGAAGTTCAAGCGGCATCAGGGGGCGAAGAAGCACTCGAACTTCTGGAAGAGTACACTCCCGAAGTCGCGGTCATCGATATCGGACTTCCAGATATTGACGGCTACGAACTGGCTCGTCGAATCCGGTACGAAGCACGGTTTCGTGGACTCATGCTTGTCGCGCTTACCGGATACGGACGTGAACGTGACAAGCGTCGCGCAGAGGAAGCTGGATTCGATTTGCATCTTGTGAAGCCTCTTGATCCCAACGAACTTGTCCGAGCAATCTGTGCTGCCAATACACCCCAGCCCCTAGCAGGCACCTAAACAACCCAAACTGCGCACTGTTGCGCAATTGTTCCAAGTCAAACGAAAGAGTGAATTGGTATCTTTTTGGCGATGCAGATTTCCCAAAATCTGCTTGACTTTAGTCACTCAAAGCGAGACATTAAGATACATGGGTCGATGCTAGTACTAATGGAGGTGTCGGCCACCTTCCGGAAGCTGGGAGCTTTCTGAGTTGCTTGGGAATATGTTGCAAATAGCAAAGTAGGGCAACGGAAATCCACGGTAGAGAAAGCCAGGGATAGCGCGGGGCATGAGAATGCCGTTTCCAGACGCACCGTAACCCAGATGTCCATGTCGACGCCTACTTCCACGTGAGGTAGTCTCCTTCCCTGCGAAGGAGTTGCGACGCTCAGAGCAACCTATCCAAGGAGGGACCTCATCATGCTGGTCCTGTCACGACGCTCGAAAGAGAAGCTGTCATTCCCCGAGTTGGGAATTACCGTCCATTTTCTACGAATCCAGTCAGGTGCCGTCAAAGTGGGGGTCGACGCTCCACCTTCCATTAAGATTGTCCGCGATGAAATTGCCGGTTCCGGGAAGCAGGCTGAGGAAACTCGCCGACAACTCCTACGACTGCCCCGTGAGGTTCGCCACGATATCCGCAACGAACTTCACTCGATCAGCATTGGCTTGCATCTCTACCAAGAGCAGATGCGTGTCGGCGACGCCAAGGATGCTCAGGAAACCTTCGATGAGATCATGGCGGCGGTGCGTCGGCTTGATGAGAATGACGTATTGCAGCGCAAGCCTGAATCAAAAAAACCGATTTATCCTCGACTGAGCCAATTACCTGACGGCGAGGAATCCTCCTCCAACGATCGGAGCGTGGACAAGTCAGCGAATCCCCGCATCCTGCTGGCCGAAGACGATGAGAATGAGCGAGAAATGCTAGCCGGATTCCTGCGGCTTGGTGGACTTGATGTCGACACCGTTGGTGATGGCGAACAAGCCGTCAACTACCTCAGCCAGAATCAACGTCCTGGACTTCTACTACTGGACATGAAAATGCCACTCTGCGATGGACCAGAAGTAGTACGCTTTGTCAGGTCTCACGAGCAGCATCGCGATCTAACCATCTTCGGCGTCAGTGGCTCAACGCCCGAAGAAAATAATGTTGCGGTCGGGTCGCAGGGCGTTGATCGCTGGATCAGCAAGCCTCTCGACCCGCCAGGCCTGCTCAAGGCCGTACAAGAAACTGTGGTTAGCTGCTAGGCTTCCGCTGCATTGCCTGCTCAGTCCCAGGCTTCGCTCTGCGGATACCTCAGCTCTCTGCTCTCAAGCTTCATCCGAACCGAATGTCGGTGACTCTCCTCAGGTTTCGGAACTTGTAGCAGCTACAGGGCTGCCAGGAGTTGGTGTGACTCGTTAAACTGGTTTTCTAGTTTAATCGGCCAATTCCTCCGCGATTTCCGACTTGAGAGAAGCACTCTATGGCAAGCCCTACGCTGCTAACCGATCCGTTTTCTGCACGCGATACTTTTGACACTGGCTCCGGCCAAGCGGGGATTTACCGCCTCTCGAAGCTTGAAGACGCAGGCCTTGCAGAGATCGCTAAGCTGCCTTTCTCAATCCGTGTCCTGCTGGAATCGTGCCTGCGGAATTGCGATGGTTACGTTGTCCGCGAAGACGACGTCAAAAACCTAGCAGCATGGAGCCCGTCCTCCGCAGCGAGCGGCGAGGTAGAAGTTCCCTTCAAGCCAGCCCGCGTCGTCCTTCAGGACTTTACAGGTGTCCCTGCGGTCGTAGACTTGGCGGCCATGCGTTCGGCCATGCAGCGGCTGGGGGGCGATCCCAAGAAAATCAACCCGCTGGTCCCTGCGGATCTCGTGATCGACCATTCGGTTCAGGTGGATCACTTCGCCAGCGATTCGGCCCTCGACCTGAACATCGAGCTGGAATTCTCTCGCAATCAAGAGCGTTACGAATTTCTCCGCTGGGGCCAAGAAGCCTTCGACAACTTCCGCGTCGTTCCCCCTGGGACGGGAATTGTTCATCAGGTAAATCTCGAATACTTGGCGAAGTGCGTCTTCCTCCGCGAAGATCATGCAGGAACGGTTGCGGTACCTGACTCACTCGTCGGCACTGATAGTCACACCACAATGATCGACGGCCTCGGTGTTGTGGGCTGGGGTGTCGGAGGCATTGAGGCTGAGGGCGTGATGCTCGGTCAGCCGATCTATATGCTGATGCCGGAGGTTGTCGGCATGAAGCTCACCGGTGAACTGCCAGCCGGTGCCACTGCCACTGACATGGTGCTAACCGTCACCGAGATCCTCCGCAGCCAAGGAGTCGTCGGCAAGTTTGTGGAGTTCTTCGGCGACGGCATCGCCAAGATGTCACTGGCCGATCGTGCAACGATCGCCAACATGTCGCCGGAGTATGGCGCGACAATGGGCTTCTTCCCAATTGACGCGGAAACACTCGCCTACCTCAGCCGAACTGGACGGACCGAAGAGGAAGTCCAACTTGTTGAACGGTACACGAAAGAGCAGGGGCTCTTTGTGACAGACTCAACCCCAACGCCTACCTTTAGCGAGGTGGTTGAGCTTGATCTTTCGACTGTCGAGCCGAGCTTAGCCGGACCAAAACGTCCTCAGGATCGCATCAGCCTCAGCGCGATGAAATCGACTTGGCATCACGATTTGGGGGAGGTATTCGGCAAGCATCCTGCCGATGGGTCACTACAAGGTCGTTGGGAAGGGGAAGGTGGCCAACCGGTCGAACCGGGCGCCGCTCAGGCCGAGCCTGCGGTGGCCGTGGCAGATGCGGGATTTGATGGAGTAAGTGTCCACTGGGACGAGAAGGAATTCGAGATCAAACACGGTTCCGTCGTGATCGCCGCAATCACCAGTTGCACAAACACCAGCAATCCCTCAGTAATGGTGGCGGCTGGTCTCGTGGCGAAAAAAGCCGTCGAACGAGGACTGACCGTCAGCCCACAAGTGAAGACAAGCCTTGCCCCAGGAAGCCGCGTCGTGACCGACTACCTGGAACGTGCTGGGCTAGATGACGACCTAGAGAAGGTCGGGTTCTACACAGTTGGCTACGGCTGCACGACCTGCATCGGGAACAGCGGTCCGTTGCCTGAACCGATTTCTGGAGCTGTCAGCGAACACGACCTAGTCGTCGCCGGTGTCCTGAGCGGAAATCGGAACTTCGAGGGACGAATCAATCCCCATGTGAAGGCGAACTATCTGGCGAGCCCACCGCTGGTGGTCGCTTACGCATTGGCCGGTTCTGTAGAGACCGATTTGACGCGCGAAGCGATTGGCTCAGATCCTGACGGCCAGGAGGTTTTCCTTGAGGACATCTGGCCAACGCATGAAGAGGTACGCGAAGTCGTCGAGGCATGCGTCTTGCCCGAAATGTTCCAGGCTCAGTACGACAACGTTTGGCAGAAGAACCCGAAGTGGAATGCCATCGAAGTAACCGGCGGCGAACTCTATGATTGGAGTGAATCAAGCACCTACATCCAAGAGCCTCCATTCCTAGTCGGACTTTCTCGTGCAGTCGAGCCGATTCAAGCCTTGAGCGGGGCGCGTTGCTTGGCGCTATTAGGAGATTCCACCACAACCGATCACATCTCCCCGGCAGGAGCCATCGCCTCGACCAGCCCAGCAGGCGAGTATTTGCAGTCCAACGGCGTCGAGCCCCGCGACTTCAACAGCTACGGCAGCCGTCGTGGAAACGATCGCGTCATGACACGCGGCACGTTCGCCAACATTCGCATCCGCAATCAGCTCGCTCCTGGTACCGAGGGCGGAGTGACACGATTCCTCGGCGATAGTGCAGATCAGAACGAAGTCATGGCGATCTATGATGCTGCCATGAAGTATCAGGAAGCTGGGACGCCACTGGTAGTTCTCGCTGGTGCGGAGTACGGCACGGGTAGCAGTCGCGACTGGGCCGCCAAGGGAACCTTCTTACTTGGTGTGCGAGCGGTCATCGCCGCAAGCTACGAACGCATCCACCGCAGCAACCTCGTGATGATGGGCGTGCTGCCTTTGCAGTTTGAGCATGGCGCGACTTGGCAATCGCTGGGCCTGACCGGGGAGGAAACATTCGATATCCCCGAGTTGGACGACAGCCTGGAACCACGTCAGCAACTAACTGTGCGAGCGACAAGTGCCGATGGAACTTCGCGTGAATTCGTCACTCAGGTCCGCATCGATACTCCCGTCGAATTGGATTACTACCGCAACGGCGGAATCCTGCAGACGGTACTCCGTAAACTGCTTGACGACTGAGCACGCGGAGTAAACGGGACTTGCCGATGCTGTTCTCCTGGTTAAAGAATCGCCGACGTCGACGCTGGCTCTCCGAACGCGCACCTTCGACCTGGGAAGTTTGGCTCAAAGAGAACGTTTGGCACTACAATCACTTAGACGGTGGCCAACAACGACGTGTGCTCGACTTTGTGACAATCCTTTTTCACGAAAAAGAGTGGGTGGGCGGCAGCGGTTTTGAACTCGCCGATGAAATGCGGGTCACTATCGCCGGGCAAGCTGCCCTCCTAACGCTTGGATTTGGCAAGCCGTTCTACTTCGATCGACTGCATACCATCATCGTTTACCCCTCTTCGTTTCAGAATTCGCCAATCTCGACAGGCAGTATGCTCATCCCGAACGCGGATGATCCGGCTTTTGGCGGGGCAGCGCGAGCCGGCGAGGCTTGGTTGCACGGTCCGATCATCCTCTCATGGGATCGCATCCTCTACGAGGGACAACATCGCGAGTCGAACACCAACCTCGTGCTGCACGAGTTCGCCCACCACATGGATGGACTCGATGGGCGAACCGACGGAGCACCGCCCTTGACCGACCATGAGCTCGAAAAGGATTGGTACCGCGTCATAGCCGGGGAATACCACGAGCTACGAAAATCGAGTTCGCAAGGTCGGCGAACCCTGCTCGATCCTTACGGAGCAGAGAACCATGCAGAGTTCTTTGCCGTAGCGACTGAGTGCTTCTTCACGCGGCCCCACCGACTGTACGACTCGTCGCCCGAATTGGCTGTCATGTTGGAAAAGCTCTTCGGCCAAGATACCCGGACCTGGATTCCAGAAAGATAATCCTAACATTAGAGGCCCCTTATGAACGATACGCTTCGCACCCTTTACGCATTCAATCTTGGCTACTGCCAGCGACTCGTCGAAGACATCACCGAGGAGGAACTGCTGACGGTTCCCACCGAGGGCGTTAATCCCCCCGGTTGGCTGCTGGGGCATCTGGCAATCTGTACTGACTACGCTCTGGCGAACTTAGGCGCCGAAAAGCAATGCCCCGAAGCATGGCATAAGATGTTCGGCCCGAAGTCGAAACCAGCCGCCCCCGGGAGCGACCATCCCAGCAAAGCAGAACTGATGGAAGCCTTGGAAACCGGCCACAAGCTCGTGACCGAAGCGTCTATGAACGTCTCGACGGAACAGTTGAGCGGTCCTAACCCTATCGAGTTTCTACGCGGCCCACTCCCTACCGTGGGAGATTTGCTCGCCCACTTGATGGCCACGCACGAGGCGTCGCATATCGGCCATCTTTCCAACTGGCGTCGCCAAATGGGGCGACCACCGCTGTTTTAAGTGTCTGCTTCTCTCTGAGCCGAGAAGCGTTTGCTCTCGGGTTTTCGCGAGACAGAGTTCAACCCGAGAGCTGACGCTTCACGGCTCAGGAGTTGGGAATCGGTTGGACAAGCTCAAGCGATTCTTGGTAATGCTCCACTGCTTGCTGTGGATTGAGGTTAAAGACCACTCGACCATCGGTGGCCCAGCTTCCCTGGCGATGCACAAAAACGGCGGTGGCGGAGCGGAGATTGCTGACCGCTTCAACGTGCTCCATCCCGCCTCCTTCGATCGCTGTGAAGCTGACAGTGGCGTCAATCATCGCATAGAGCTCGCCAGTCACACGGTCTGTCGCAAAAGCCGCTTCTTTGTGGAGTTCGACTTGCTTCCATGCCAGCCCCCTTGGCTTGCCAGTCGTCGAGGCCGCTTGCAGAAAGTCAGCGCCAAGTTGCGATTGCCCGCCTTCGAGTTCCTGCGTGAGGTCAAGCATGGCCAACTGCCGCTTTGCGGCTAACTGGGCCTTCCGCCATCGCCGCCAGAAAACCCCTGCCACGATTGCTAGGGCGGTGCCGACCGTTGTTGCTATGAGGAATTTCGCCAAAATGACCTTTCTCAAGCTTGGTTACTGTCACGCGGACTGACTATTGTGGCAGGACTCGCGAGGTCGTGAAGTCTGAATTCGGCGAAATGATCCAGTTTGCGGTGAACTTACTTCGTTCTGCGTCGGTCACCTTGGCAGTGGAAGCCGATGGGCCATAATAAAGGTTTGTAGAGAATCACGTGAGGAATCTCTGCAGGCCCACCTTTTGATTTTCATTATTTTCCTGGAAGATCGAACATGCCGGAACCCGTTCCCGTTTTTACCGCTCAACAGATCCAAGACCTCGCAGCGGAGTTTCCTACTCCTTTCCACGTATATCATGCGGACCGCATTCGCGAGCGTGTACATAACCTGCTGGACGCCTTCAGTTGGAACGAAGGATTTAAACAGTTCTTCGCAGTGAAAGCGACACCGAACCCGCACATCGTGAAGCTTCTTCACGAAGCGGGATGCGGAGCCGATTGTTCCAGCCCGGCCGAACTCGTTATTTGCAATCGCTTGGGAATCACCGGCGAAGAAGTGATGTTCACCTCGAACAACACCACGCCTGCGGAGTTCCAGCAAGCGGTTGATCTTGGTGCAGTCATCAATTTGGACGATGCATCGCTGATCGATCAACTCCATGCAGCCGCGGGTATGCCGGAGTTGATTTCCTTCCGTTACAACCCGGGGGCGGAGCGGGCCGGCAACGTCATCATTGGGGACCCGAAAGAGGCGAAGTTTGGACTCACTCGCGAGCAACTTCCTCACTGCTACGAGCGTTGTCGCGAACTTGGTGCGTCACGATTCGCGCTACACACGATGGTGGTTTCTAATGAGCTTGAACATGAACAGTTCATGGCAACCGCCCGCATGCTATTTGAATTAGCTGTCGAGATACAAGAGAAGGTGGGTATTGCCATTGAGATGATCAATCTCGGCGGCGGCATTGGTGTGCCCTATCGCCCCGAGCAAGAGCCGCTCGACTTGGCTCGACTTGGCGCCGGAGTGCAAGAACTCTACGAGCAGATCCTCGCACCTGCAGGACTGACCCCACTGAAGATCTGCATGGAAAACGGTCGTGCCATCACCGGCCCGTTTGGCGTACTAGTCACGCGGGCGATCAACTCCAAACACACACACAAGCGCTACGTCGGCGTCGATGCGTGCATGTCTAACTTGATGCGACCCGGCATGTACGGAGCCTATCATCACATCTCCGTAGTCGGCAAAGAAGAGGCTCCCTCGGCTGGGCATGTGGATGTTGTCGGTTCGCTCTGTGAGAACAACGATAAGTTCGCCATCGACCGCGAGTTACCCGAGGTTGATCCAGGCGATCTGCTAATTGTCCACGATGCGGGAGCCCACGGCCACTCAATGGGCTTCCAGTACAACGGTAGGCTCCGTTCGGCGGAAATCTTGCTGGAGAGCGATGGCACCGCCCGAGAGATTCGCCGCGCAGAAACGCTCGACGATTACTTCTCGACCGTGGAGTTTCCCGAGCCGTCGACACGATCATCAGAAAACCTGGTGAATTCATGAGCAAGCAGGACAAGGCTAAGGCACAGCGTCCCAAAGCTCGAAGGCCAAAAGGCTTCCGCGATGCTTTTGCTCAGCAGGTCATCGCACGTCGCGAAATGCTGGCCAAGATCAGTGCGGTCTACGAACGCTTCGGCTTTCAGCCCTTGGAAACCAGCAGCGTCGAATACGTTGATGCTCTCGGCAAGTTTCTGCCGGAAAAAGACGCCCCCGACACAGGAATCTTCGCGTTCAAAGACGATCTTGACGATCAGTGGCTGGGGTTGCGTTACGATCTGACCGCACAACTGGCACGCGTTGTTGCTGAACACCGCTTGGAGCTCCCCACCCCATTCCGCCGTTATCAGTTCGGCCCCGTGTGGCGACGCGAGATCAAACCGGGGAAAGACCGCTTCCGGCAGTTTTACCAGTGCGACTTCGACACGGTCGGTGCGGGAAGCATCACGGCCGACGCCGAGGTTTGTGAGGTGCTGGCCGCCGCCATGCGAGCACTGGGCATTAACGACTTTCTGATCAGAGTGAACAATCGCAAAGTGCTCAACGGATTGTTGGAAGTACTCGGCATCGATGATCCGAGCACCTGCGGCGATGTCCTTCGTTCGTTAGATAAGCTCGACGATCTGGGGCTTGAAGGCTTGGCGGCTCAGCTTGGCGAAGGACGTAAGGACAAGTCAGGCTCGTTTGTTGACGGAGTCGGCTTGGAAACCTCCGCGATTGACCAACTTCTAGCCTATTTGAATTGCCGCGAACAGGACCGATCTGCCACCTGCGACGCCCTGATGAAAATGACCGAAGCGAGCGAAGTCGGTCGCGAAGGAGTCGAGGAGCTCCGACAGATTGACCAACTGTTACAAGCAATGGACCTGGGACCTGAGCATGTGATGTTCGATCCCAGCTTGGTGCGGGGCCTCGACTACTACACGGGGCCGGTCTTCGAGATCGAGCTGCCGTTCGAGGTGAAAGTCAAAGGGAAGACCAAAAAATTCGGTTCGGTGGCCGGGGGAGGGCGGTACGACTATTTGGTTGAGCGATTCACCGGTCAAAAAGTTCCCGCGGTAGGTGCGAGCATCGGCGTTGATCGTTTACTGGCAGCGCTCGAGCATCTCGAAGAAGATGCTCAAGAAGTACCACTTGGGCCTGTTGTGATTACGATCATGGAGAAAGATCGGCTAGCTGAGTACCAGCGTATGGCAAACGAATTACGCGAAGCGGGGATCCCTGCTGAGTTGTACCACGGCGGCAGTGGCTTCAAAGCCCAGATTAAATATGCCGACCGACGGAGGTCACCGGTGGTGGTGATTGCCGGGGGTAGTGAATTCGACAACGGTGAAGTCACGCTGAAGAATATGGGGCTCGGCAAAAAGCTGGCTGAAGAAATCGACGATAATAAACAGTGGCGTAAAGAGCAGCCGGCTCAATCGACAGTCGCGCGAAGCGAGCTAGTCAAAAGCGTGCGAGAGATCCTTGGCGAATGAATAGAAGCAGTTTCAACCACCCTTCAGCCGCCGGGCGTTAGCCCCCGGTTGCCTGGAGAACCGGACGCTAACGCGTTGCGGCTAATATTTTGAAACCGCTTCTAGCAACTCAGTGCATCTTCGCCAGTTCTTCGATAATTTCCCAGCGTCCTTCAAGCCGCCGATCGACATCCTGCTTCGAGACATGCTCAAGCCGCTTGATAATGCCTTGGCCGTGAGCAACCTGAATGGCCAATCCTGGGCGGGCGTTGGCTTCAAGGACTACTGGGCCGTCGTTGGCGTCGATCACAAAATCGATTCCCACATAACCCATTTCCAGGACGTCCCCCAGTTTCATCGCCGCTGTGAGCAGGTTCTTCCAGCCGGGAATCAGCAGGCCAGCAATTGGCTCGCCGGTGTCGGGGTGCCAAGAGATTTTGCGGTTCTTGCAAACACCCCCGAATGTCACGCCGGAAGTGAGATCGACCGCAGCAGCGATGGCTCCCTGGTGCAAGTTAGCCCGACCGCCCGATTCGTTGGTCGGAAGTCGGACCATCGCCATGACAGGCACGCCCTGATAAAGAATCACTCGGATATCCGGCGTGCCGCCAACGGTAACTTTTACCAACGCGTGATGACTGATGATGCGTTGCTCAACGATTACCTCGTCTGGCTTGCCCCCCAGGGAATAAAGCCCTGAGATCACCGTTGAGAGGTGGTAACGCAATTCACTCCAAGTCAGCAGCTTGCCGCTCGGTGACTTGAAATCCTCTCCTGAACGAGCTGCAACGACAACGATACCCCGGCCCGCGGCCCCGCTGGCCGGTTTTATGACGAAATCAGATAGCCCCTCAATGTACTCTGGGAACTTGTAGACTTCGCCGTGCGAGCGAAGCACCGCATAAGTCGAGGGAATCGGAATGTCGTTCGCCTCGCAAATCTGCTTCGTGAGCAGCTTGTTATCAACACGCGGATAGTACAGGCGCGGGTTGTTCTCCGCGATGAACTCCAAGTTGCGTCGATTGATCCCAAGGATGCCTGCTCCACGCAGTTCGCTTGGCCACGCCCAGGAGCGTGAGGATTCGCTACTCACGACTTCTCCTCCTGCGTGCCTTCGCCGGCGTTTCCTTGATCGCTAAGTTCCTTGGCAACAGGGTCTGCTGCCACGGCAACCGCAGCTGCCGGCTTCTCGGCTTCCTGGCGAGCCAAATCACGGAATCGCCAAAGTTCGGTCATGCGATAGCCGGTATAGCGACCGATCCAAATGAAGGCGGCGATCGTCAGTAGGTGAATTTCAGGGTAGATCAGAATAAGCCGGCCGACTTCGTTCCAACTCAGCAACAAGTAGCAAAAAACGGAGACGACGATCGTACCGATGACTAACTGCAGAGCGAAGCGAGGACCGTCTTCCTCAGCGGAAACGTAAAAACGTTCGATCATGATGGTGAGTACGACTAGCGGCAAAAGAATCGCTTTGCCGGTCGGAGTAAGGCCCAATTGATTGAGCATGGAAACGCCAAACAACACACACATGATAATCAGTGTGAGGATGATACTCAGCCGCGGCACCATCAGCAGATGAAGCCTCTCGACTAACGCTCGCCCTGCTAGGCCGACAGCAATGATTACGCCAAACACCACCAAACCGGTCACCAGTTCGGCATAGATAAAGCTCATCGCGAGCAGTGCCGGAGCGAAAGTACCGTAGGTTTGGATACCAATGACATTGCGGAACAACGCGGTAATCAAAGCCCCCAACGGAAGCAGCAGTAACAATGAGAGCGTGTTGTGCATGCTCACAGGTAAACGCGTGAGATCGAGTGCTTGCGCAAAATGCGGCACGCCCGAGGAGAGCACTTCTTTCGAAGGTGCCATCCGTCGCATCGAAAACGTGGAGTTGATGTTGGTCACCATTGAGGTATCTGATTGCTCAACAATCGATTCGCCACCACGTCTTGCGGGAACAAAATTCACTGGCATGTGACGGGCGTAACCGTATTCGGGGTCAAAAGGCACCCAACGGTTATCGCGGAAGACCTCGACCCATACATGTGGCTTAATCTCGTCCTGTTGTCGCAGTTCAAAGCCCGTTGTCAAACGAGACGGCAACTCCGAAGCACGGCATAGGGCAACCATCGTACGCGAGCGGCCTAACGAAGAAGCCCGACTCCCATCGACGATGTTTTGAACTGAGTCACTTTCTGAGGCTTCGTTGGACCGTCCGATGTCATACGAGCAGTAGTCGAACAATTCCTGCAATCGCTCTTCGTCCGTGTCGGCTCCATTGGTGATTCGTTCGGCAAGTTGCTTCAGTTTTGTACGAAGCTGACTATCCTCCAGCCGCAGATACTCACTGCGGGCATCGGGACTCAGGTTGACTAGGTCATCGAGATTATTGCCTGAACCTTCCGGGCTCAAACGGATGAGAAACTCAGCGGTGACCCGCACTGGGCCCGGCTTGCGAGTTTCCATAATGAACTTTCGCGTCCCACTGGTGAACATGCGAATGTCGTCTTTGCGACCAGGATGCTGAAACTCTGGAGAAGAAGAGATCGTGGCGTAATTTGTCGGAGAAGGGAGTGAAATCTGAACGGTCGCATCTTTGCCAGCTTCGTAGTTGATGTCGTAACTGAGCTCCCAGAGACTGTCCTGAAGAGCTGTCGTCGTCGCTTCACGAGAGTTGTGACGAATTGCCATAAAGGCAATTCCCATGAGCACAAGTGCTGCCACGGTCAATTTGCTGAGGTTTCGAGCGCCCACGGTGGCCTGCCGCTAATCGAGTGAAAGGGGATGTTTCAAGCTGCCGCCCTGGCACTTCACCGAAGGAGAGTGCCATGGGAGGAACTTACCCCCCGGGCTGCGATGCAGTAATATAGGTCTCAAAAGGCGGGAAACCCTTGAGCGGGCCTATGCGTCTCATTGTTTGGCCCATTCGATTCTCCCGAATACGTTCGGGTTACACAACCTGTAGGGATTAGTGAAAGATGGCAGAATACATGCGAACCCCAGCAAGACGTGGTCTGGCTGCCTTGCTGTGTGCACTTGCTGCGGTAGTTACCGTCTCGCAACTTGGCATCAGCACAGCCAAAGAGACGAAGAAAACAGAGAGCAAAGCAGAGTCGAAAAAGAACGCCAAAGAAAAGCACGTTATCGGTGCCACGGCTCAGCTGCGGGAACCCGAGACCGGCTACGACTTCAAATGCCGCGTCGACACTGGTGCGAAAACTACGTCGTTGCATGTCGAGGAGTGGAAGATCATCGATGAAGTGAAAGACGAGGACATCAAGAAAGAGATGGCAGCCAATATCGGCAAGATGCTTCGCTTCCGCGTCAAGAATAAGCAGGGCGAGGAAAAGTGGATCGAACGCAAGATCGCCAACTACGCTATTTACAAAACGTCCGAGAAGATGGAACGCCGCTACAAAGTGAAGATGAAACTCAAGTGGAAAGACTTCGAAAAGGAAGTACTGGTCAACTTGAACGACCGGTCGCACCTGGAGTTTCCTTTGCTGCTGGGACGGAATTACCTGCGTGGCGATTTCGTTGTTGATGTCGATATGGACGTGAGCCAGCGGGACTAGTACAGAATCAAACCTTACACACCCTACCTTTATGAACAGGAGAGAACGGAGGTAAAAGAATTTGTTGAACACCTCTCTCTGTTACCTCCGTTCTCCTGTTCAAAAACCTTGACGAGTTTTTCGTTCAATGAGCAACGCAGTATTCACCCAAGTCAAAGAAGCCGGTGTTCTTGCCGTCTTGATGATCGACCGCGTCGAGGATGCGGTGCCGCTCGCCGAAACGCTCCTCGCCGGAGGTATCCGCGCGATGGAGCTCACGCTCCGTACCGATGCGGCGTTGCCGGCGCTGGAAGCGATTCGCAAGGCAACGCCAGACATGATCGTCGGCGTCGGGACAGTGCTCACTGAGGAGCAAGTAAAGGAAGCAAGCGATCGCGGTGCGGCCTTCCTCGTTTCCCCCGGCATGAATCCCAAGACACTCGCAGCTGCAGCGAAAGTCGGCGTTCCCTTCGCTCCCGGCATCGCCACGCCGACGGATATCGAAGCAGCCCTGGAGTTCGATTGCAAGACGCTCAAGTTCTTCCCCGCGGAGTTGCTCGGCGGTTTGCCTTACCTGCGTTCGATTGCTGCTCCTTATGCACACCTAGGTCTTGAATACGTCCCCTTAGGCGGCGTGAAGCAATCGAACCTCGCCGAGTATCTCGCTGAGCCGTTGATCTCTGCCGTGGGTGGTTCTTGGCTCGCGCCGAAGGATCTCGTAAAGGCTGGAGAGTGGAAGCAGATTGAAGGAATTGCCGCGACCGCGGCGGAGACGGTGCGTGGGGGGTGACATTCCTATGTTCCAGAAAAAGTGAACCATTGCGTGGCTGCGTCCAGCTTAAGCTGCTGAGTTAGGTGGTTCGTATATTCAACTCGGGTGTCGGTGTATCTCAGAATACCCTAGTCCCTATTCGGTCGACTCCGATTGATCATTCTTTGCCGAGCGACCATTGTTCGCTCCACCTTCTCCATTTTCAGCGACAAACTCGCTGACGGGCTTGCCGACGCGTGCAAAGGAAACCCCTTGTTTTCCTTTTGCGTCGATCATAACCGCTTCGATAATTGGCTCAGTGACGTTTTCTTTGGCAAACCACTCGACGAGGAAGTTTGCCCCACTTCCACCTGATGCGTCGTTGCGCTCGACCAGAAATTCTGCTGTCGCAAGTGCGGGTAATCGAAGTGGTTTCTTTAGGTAAGATTTCACTTCTTGACCCTGGGTATTAAAGTAACGGACCGACTTAACGACGATCTCTTCAACAAGGCTCGTATTTCGAATGCTCAGAGTTATCGTCAGCAGGTATGGAGCTCCATCATCGTGATAGATGTGAGAATAGGCCGGAACATAAACGATCTGACCTTGCACGGGATGAGTGATTGGGTAATCGATCCGCTCATCGAAGACAGGCTCGCTAGTTTCTTCCGGCGGCTGATATCGGAGAGATTCTTCAAAAGAATCTAGTCGTCGATCCATGTAGACCGCGTAGAAGCCTAGCGGGAGAAATACAAATACAAGAAGACCAACGAGGGCAAGACGAAGCTGCCGAAAGAACTTATCAATCTCGTCGGTAGAAATAGACTTTGCCATAATTACTGGTTGCTCGTTGCGAGGCTAGTAGAGCAGGCGACCCATGCGGTACCCATTTCGTTCTATCAAGTATACCCAATCACAGCTTCCCAACCCTCGTCCCATCCCGCAATTGCCCGATCATATCGATCGTCGCTTGCTCAACCGCCCGTTGCCATTGGGCGTCTTCAAACCGGTCTCGGTACTCTTGCCGATTGTGAGCGAAGATAATCCCGCGGGAGCTATTCACTACGGCTCCTAGTCCACGATCGTCGAAACCGCCTGCTACGTCGGCGGCCGCTCCGCCTTGGCTGCCGAAACCAGGCACCAAGAACCACGTGTGGGGCATTGCTTGGCGGAGCTCGGCTAGTTGCTCAGGGTAAGTCGCCCCGGCTACGGCACCGACGATGCCGTAGCCGCACTCGCCGACGGTTTCCGCCGAGAGGCGATCGACCAACTCGGCTACGTGACGGTAGACGCACAGCTCGTCGGCGACCAAATCTTGTAACAAACCGCCGCCAGGATTGGAGGTTTTCACCAGCACGAACAACCCGGCCGAGCGTTGCGTCGCCACGTTCACAAACGGCGTGAGGCTATCCTCACCAAGAAACGGACTGACTGTCAGCGAATCAGCCCCCCAAGGGCTCTCGTCGCGGCCTAGTAGTCCGCGTGCATAAGCTTCGGCTGTCGAGCCAATGTCGTTTCGCTTGCCGTCAAGAATCACCAGTAATCCACAAAGCTGGGCGTAGCGAATCACATCCGCCAGCACGTTCATCCCTATTGGGCCGAGTTCTTCAAAGAAGGCCACCTGGGGTTTCACGGCGGGCACCAACGGGGCGACGACGTCGATCACACCTTGGCAAAACTTCAAGTAAGCAGCCGCCCGTTCCTCCGTCTCACCCAACTTCGCATTAGTGAATTCGGCTGGCAGTTGTTCCCAGCGCGGATCGAGCCCCACAACGACTGGATTCTTGCAACGCTGCACCGCGGCAGCCAGTTCATCCATAAAGTGAGTCACTGATAACTTCCTACTCTTCCTGAGACGACAAGTGAATAGCACAAGAACTAAGTATAAAGAGCGGTTGCCGCTTGAATACGGGTGAGACGGACCACGCGAAACCAGGCATTTTTGACTCACAACTCGGCTTTAGGTAGACTACTTCTTTGCACAACTGCCCCACCCAGATGACTGCCCCCGCCTTACTCCCTCCTTAGAAGCTCTCGCCGCGTCGTTCGAGGAGCAATGCTCTCTCGAAAAGTTCCTACACAAGAAGGAGACCGCTCGCATGAGTTCGTTACGCTTTACCCCAACTCTAAACCGTCGCGGTTTTCTTTCCGCCGGTGCCTTGGGCCTGGGTAGCTTAAGTCTGTCTCTCGGCGATTATTTTGCCTTACGAGAAACGTCCGCCGCGGAGAATGTCTATCAGACACCACCGCAAGTTGCGAAGAGCGTCATTCATATCTTCCTCCCTGGTGGGTTGTCGGGGCAAGAATCGTTCGACCCGAAGCCTTACGCTCCGATTGAGTACCGTGGTGAACTGAAATCGATTCCCACGAAGATCGCCGGGGAACGCTTTAGCGAACTTCTTCCCAAGACGGCTCAGATTGCAGATAAGTTGACGGTTGTACGCTCGCTGACCCACGGGGAAGCCGCCCACGAGCGTGGCCAACACAACATGATGACCTACTACCGCCCTAGTCCGGCGCTGCAGTTTCCCAGCATGGGCAGCGTTGTGAGTCACGAGCAGGGCCCGCGCAACAACCTTCCTGGTTATATTTGTGTCCCCAGCGCCCCGAACCCGTATGCAAATTCTGGATACCTGAGTTCCGCTTACGCCCCCTTCTCGTTGGGCGATGCGCCTGAGCGTACCGGCTTCAAAGTGCGCGACTTGAACCACCCGGGCGGCGTCGATCACGCCCGGGCGATGCGTCGTCGGGAAGCTCTGGAGATCGTGAACAAGCAGTTCGCCAGTCAGTCCACCGCAGACGATGTTCGCGCGATGAGTAGTTTTTATGAGCGAGCGTTTGACCTCATTGATTCTCCCGAAGCACGCGAAGCGTTCAATCTCGAAGCGGAAGATGGCAAAGTGCGCGACCGTTATGGCCGCAACCAGGCGGGGCAACGAATGCTGATGGCGCGGCGACTCGTTGAAGCCGGAGCCCGCTTTGTGACGCTTTCCTACGGTGGCTGGGATCATCATCAGCAGGTCACCGCGAACATGCGTCGCGTTACTCCCGCTTTCGATCAGGCTTACGCAACACTCATCAGCGATCTCGAAGAACGGGGCCTGCTGGACGAAACGCTCGTGCTCGTTTCCAGTGAGTTCGGCCGCACCCCTAAGATCAACCAAGATAGTGGGCGTGATCACTGGTCGAAGGTGTTCAGCGTAGTGTTAGCCGGCGGCGGCATTCGCCGCGGAGAGATCGTCGGCTCCTCAGGTCCCACGGCCAGCGACCCCGAAGAGACGCCGATTTCTCCCGAGGACCTAGCAACCACCATCTACCATCAACTCGGCATCCCCGCGGAAAAGGAACTCATGGCCCCAGGCGGACGGCCCGTCGAGATCGTCAACGGCGGAAAGGTGCGACGTGAGCTTCTTGCGTAGGTCTTCTTACGGAAATCGTAATCCGAAGCGTAAGCGAGGGAGCAGCGTCTCTCGGTGCCGCCCCTCGCTTACGCTTCGAGTTACGATAGCGTTGTGCGTGCTTTTCTGCATCAGCCAAAGCTCTTCTTACGCGGGAGACCCCCGCCTCCAGCGCCTGCTCCCCCAAGGAGGACGCGTCGGCGAGGAAATCGAAGTTCAGGTCTACTGCGCACGAGGGGGCAATGAGTCAATTGACCTGTTGTTCTCCCGACCTGGGATCGAGCTGCTGGAGCTAAAACAACTCAAGGGCAATCACTATCGGGCAATGCTAAAAATCGCTAGCGACTGCCCGCCCGGGCTACATCCTGTGAGATTTGTTTCAGCTCTCGGCCTGAGCGATCTCCGAACGTTCCATGTCGGCACGCTCCCAAGCGTACAAGAGATCGAACCGAACAATGCTTCAGAACAAGCTCAGAAGATTGAAAAGAATGTTACCGTCTTCGGAACGGTTAAGCGAGAAGACATCGATCAGTTCCGCATTCAACTCGAAAAGGATGAACAACTTTCAATTGAAGTCGAAGGGCTTCGACTGGGGCGGACCTTTTTCGATCCCCATCTCACGGTCATCAATGACAAGGGCGAAGAGATTGCCCAGTGCGACGATGCTCCGCTGACGAGGCAGGACCCCTATGTATCGTTTCAAGCCCCTGCCTCTGGTGAATACACAATCTCGGTTCGCGAAGCTGCCTACCGTGGCGACGATCTTTGTACTTACCGCATGCACGTTGGTGATTTCCCTCGTCCGGCAAACGTCTTCCCGCCAGGGGGCAAGCCGGGTGAGCAGCTAGAGGTCGTTTGGCTGGGCGACCAATTCGCCAACGATTCGCGAATCGGCAAGCAAAAAATTCAGCTACCCGCCACTGGGACGATGCCACCCAATAACGGCACCGCCTCGATATTCCCAGCACTTGAGCTCGGGGAAGGTGACGCGAAGGAGTCGAAGATCGCTCCTTCGGGCGTTCCTGTAAGGATCGTTGATCTTGAGAGAACGATCGAGTTAGAACCTAACGACAGTCGCAAACAAGCAAACACTTGCACTGCTCCTGGTGCGGTGGCTGGCATCATTGAGAAAGAAAACGATCACGATCTGTTCTCTTTTCACGCCAAAAAGGGACAAGTTTTCGAGGTCACTTCTTTTGCACGCACGCTCCGATCTCCGCTCGACCCGGTGGTGAGGATTCTCACTGCGGAAGGCAAACGCATTGCCGGGAACGACGACTACCAAGGCAAGCCTGACAGTTACATGCGATTCACGGCACCTGCCGATGGCAATTATCTCCTCGAGGTCCGCGATCATCTGTTCCGTGGCGGCAATAATTTTATCTACTGGGTTGAGATCATCCCGCCTCAGCCCGCGGTGGAAGTAAAAGTCGAAGAGTTCCGTCGTTACTTCGCAACAACAGTCGACGTGCCCCAAGGGGGCGTGACTGCGGCGATGATGGGCGTCACTGAGAAAAACCGCAACGCCTCGCTCAAGTTCCTGCTAGATAATCTCCCCCCTGGGGTCGAGGCGGAAATCCCTGAACTACCGAAGAGCTTCCGCCGGCTGCCGATCCTCTTTCGGGCGAAGCCGGATGCGAAGCTTTCAGCCAGTCTAGCCACGTTCAAACTCTCAGATGATCCTGCCCCGAAGAACAGCATACAGCCTCTGTTCTGGCAACAGACCTGGAGCGTACGCGGCCTGAACAATCGCCCCGTTTGGAGCGTCTTTGAAGATCGGCTGCCAGTAAGCGTGACCAAGCCAGTTCCCTTCAAGCTAAGCCTCATCGCGCCCAAAAGCCCCATCGTGCACAACGGTGCCAAGGACATAAAAGTCGTCGCCGTGCGTGACGAGGGCTTCGAGGAAGCGATCAAGGTACGGCTGCTCTACAACCCGCATGGTGTTTACTCGAATCGTTCGCGTTCGATTCCCAAGGGAAAGAATGAAGCAATTATTCCAATTACCTCCAACGGCGGCGGCATGATTCAGCAGTGGCCAATTGCTGTCCTCGCTGAAACCAACATTGGCGGTCGCGTTGTCAGCGCGTCGGAGTTCGTCCCCCTGCGAGTAGCCAAGGCTTACCTGAGCTTGGCCTTTCCAACCGTTGCAGTACAGCAAGGTGAGGCAGTTGATTACGTCATGGGTGTCGAAGTCTCCACCCCATTCGAAGGGGAAGCAACTGCAACCCTACAAGGACTGCCACATGGGGTCACGACGAACCCCATCAAGTTCACAAAGGATGCAAAGCAACTCAAGTTTCCATTGCAAACGACACCGCAGGCACGCTTGGGGCGGCATCGACAGATCTCTTGCCGCGTCGTGATTACTGAGAATGGCGAGCCGGTTACCCACAATCTGAGTCGCGGCGAGCTGCGGATCGACCCCGTTCCCAAACCGGCGAAGCAGAGAGAACAAACCCAGGCGCAAGTATCAGAGCAAAGTAAGGAGGGGGCATCATGATTGAGCGTTTTCTGATGGTGCTGCTTCTTCTAGCTGGCATGACCAAAGCCCAGGCCGAGGATGCGGTAACTAAGGCCGAGCCGCCTGCTTTCACCGACTTGTCAATTTATCCAGCAGAGATTCATCTCGACCACGCCAAGGCCAGCCAAAGGGCGATCGCCATTGCAAAGCGGTCCGACGGCATCACCGTAGACGTGACCAATCAGGTCGAGTGGGTCGTTAACGCTGGATCGCAAGACGCAGCCAAGAAGCTGGTCTCTTGGGATGATGGAAAGGTTCATCCGCTTCGTAACGGACGGACGGCACTTTCAGCAAAGCTTGGCAAACTTGTGGCAAGCGTCCCAGTCAGCGTGAGCAACGCGGGCGTGTCGAACCCTGTCAGTTTCCGACACGACGTGATGCCCGTGTTCATGCGAGCCGGCTGCAATGCTGGGGGCTGCCACGGTTCATCCCGCGGGAAAGATGGGTTCCAGCTCTCGCTCTTCGGATACGACCCGGCGGGCGACTACTTCCGGCTAACGCGAGAACTCGCCACGCGGCGGATCAGCCGCGCAATTCCCGAGGATAGTTTGCTGCTAGAGAAGTCGATCGCCGCAGTTCCACACACTGGTGGAAAACGGTTTGACCGAGACAGTCAATACTATCGCACACTGCACGAATGGATTGAAAGCGGCGCGAGCAGCGATCTGGATGAAGCACCGGAAGTGACAAACCTGGAGCTTTTCCCTCGAGAAGCGACCCTGAATTTGGGAGAGACGCAGCAGTTTGTTGCCGTCGCGACCTACTCTGATGGCACAGTCCGAGACGTCACCGACCTCGCCCTGTTTCACTCGAACGACCCGTCAATCGCGTCGCCAGATGCGGAGGGGCTGTGCACGGCAGGGGCACGCGGCGAGGCGTTCTTCATGGCACGGTTTGATACCCACACGGTGGGCAGCCCTGTGTTAACCCTTCCCGAAGACGCAAAGTATAGAGCGGTTGATGAAAAACCGGCGAATTACATTGACGAGCTTGTCAACGCTAAACTGACTACGCTCCGCATCCCCGCAAGTCCACCGACCAACGATCGCGAGTTTCTCCGCCGCGTGACGATTGACCTCGCCGGACGGCTTCCAACGGTGGATGAGGTGGAAGCGTTCCTCGCTGACGAATCTCCGGACAAGCGCAGCGTCACGATTGATCGACTGATTGACACGCCCGAATTTCGTGACGTGTGGACACTCTATTGGGCCAATTTGCTGATGGTTCGCTCAGAGAACAATCGCGTTGACTACAAGGCAATGCAGCTTTACTACGAGTGGATTGCCGATCAGCTCCAAGCGAATCGGCCGCTTGATGAGTTCGTCCATGAAATCCTGACCGCTAGTGGTCCAACCTTTACGCACCCGGCTGCCAATTTCTATCAGATTGAGCTAATGGCTCAGAAGACCGGCGAGAATGTCGCTCAGGCGTTTCTCGGGATACGCGTCCAATGTGCCCAGTGCCACAATCATCCTTTCGATCGTTGGACGATGGATGACTATTACGGATTCGCCGCTTTCTTTTCACAAGTGGGACGCAAGCCGGGCGAAGACTACCGTGAGATGATTGTCTTTAACCGTGGCTTTGGTGAGACGAAGCATCCGGTCGATGGCAAACCCCGGATTCCCAAGACTCTTGGCGGCGAGTCGTTTGACAAAGAGAAAGCAGCGCGACGAGACCGTCGGCAATTGGTCGCCGATTGGATCATTTCGCCGGAGAATCCTTACTTCGCACCGAGCATGGCCAATCGCGTCTGGGCCCACTTCTTCGGCGTGGGAATTGTTGAGCCGGTCGACGATATCCGCATCAGCAATCCTCCGAGCAACCAAGCCCTTTTTGACGCTTTAGGTGAAAAGCTCGTTGAGTACGATTACGATTTCCGCAAACTCGTCCGCGATATTTGCAACTCAAACGCCTACCAGCGATCTTCCCAGGCGAGCGAACAGAACCGACACGACCGCCGCAACTTCGCCTACGCACGTACCCGCCGCATTCCAGCCGAAATCTTGCTCGACTGTGTCAGTCAAGCGACCGACTCGCTAGAAAAACTGCCAGGGCTGCCGCTTGGGGCACGAGCCACCCAAGTGGCGGACGGACGGGCGAATCACTACTTCCTAAAAACCTTCGGTCGTGCCAGCCGCGATACCGTGTGTGCCTGTGAAGCCCGGGCCGAGCCAACGCTCTCGCAAGCTTTACACCTCATCAACGGCAGCACGGTCAGTGGGAAGCTGACAAAAGGCAAGCTGATCTCACGCCTGCTCAAGGAAGGAAAGTCACCCGAGCAAATCACCAGTCACCTCTACCAGCGATGTTTCTCACGTGAGCCAACCGAGGCCGAACTCTCAGAGCTAATGAAGCTGTACGGCGACAACGACAAACCACAACAAGAACTACAAGATGCTTTCTGGGCGATCCTGAACTCTCGCGAGTTCTTGTTTAACCACTAGGATAAGAAGTCCCACGCAGAGACGCGGAGAGCGCCGAGATTAGGGTTGAAACAAACACCAGCGGCATAAGACTCTGATTACTCGAGAATCAAAAAATTTGGCATGAATTCAGTTGGAATAACTCTGCGACCTACGCGTCTCTGCGTGAGACTAATCTGCTTTGCCGCGGTGGTTGCGTTCGCATGGCCTAAATACTCTTATGCGGCGAAGAATATCACCTACCAAGATCATGTCCGCCCGATCTTTGCCGAACACTGCTTTGCCTGTCATAGCCGTGATGAGAAGAGCAGCGATCTGGCGCTCGATCAACTCTCTGACGCTCTAGCGGGTGGGGTGGGCGGAGAAGTTCTCGTGGCAGGCGACTCTGGGAGTTCGCGTCTCTGGCGGCTGATCAACCACGAAGAATCGCCTGCCATGCCCCCCGGCGGAGACAAGCTCCCTGCCAAACAACTGAAGCTGGTCAAGCAGTGGATCGACGGCGGTCTACTCGACAACAAGAATTCGAAAGTCCGCAAAAAGGCTTCTCTTGTTCAGCAAACGGCTACGACTTCTGACAATCGCCCGATCGGCGAACCGGCCATGCCGGAGGGTCTCCTGCTTCAACCATTAGTCACTCCCCAAAAGCCAGCAGCCGTCGACACTCTTGCTGCAAGCCCCTGGGCTCCACTGGTAGCGATCGGCGGCCCGCGACAAGTTTCCCTGTATCATACCGACACCCACCAACTGCTGGGGATCCTCCCGTTACCTGAAGGAACGCCCCGGGTCGTGCAATTCAGCCGCGATGGAAGTCTGCTCGTCGTAGGTGGAGGCCGTGCTGCCGCGTCTGGGAAGGTTGCTGTGTTCGAAGTGAAAACTGGAAAACGGTTGGCTACTCTGGGGGACGAGATTGACGAGGTTCTCGCCGCGGATATCTCACCCGATCACCAGCTTTTAGCACTCGGCGGACCCAAGCGTGTCGTGCGCGTTTACCGGCTCGCCGATTCGCAGCTCGCCTACGAGATTCGCAAGCACACCGACTGGATCACCGCCCTGCGGTTTAGTCCTAGTGGAAAGTTTCTCGCAACGGGCGACCGCAACGGCGGTCTGGTCGTCTGGCAAGCAAAACACGGCAACGAAATCGCTGCATTGAACGGACATAAAGAAGACATCACTGCGATCGCCTGGCGCGGAGACTCTCAATTGGTTGCTTCTGCAAGTGAGGACGACTCCCTCAGACTGTGGCAACCCGGCGGCAAACAAGTGAAGAGCTGGAACCCACACGGTAGTGGCCCTCAGAACGGTGTCACCAGTGTTGACTTTGCCCGTGATGGTCGTCTGGTCACGACGGGACGCGATACACGGGTCAAGGTGTGGCAAGTCGATGGCAAGTTGATTAAGGAGCTGCCGAAACTGACGGAAATGGGCCTCACCGCCCGATTTGGACACGAGGGTCGTCGAATCCTCACGGGAGATTTTGCCGGCAAGGTAAGACTAGTTGAAATCGAGAGTGCAAAGCTGATTACCGAACTGGCTCCCAACCCTCAGCCTCTCGAGAGTCGAATTCTGCTAGCGAAAAAGCAACAGAGCGAGTTGAAGTCTCGTATCGACAAGCTCGAACAAGCCCATGAAAGACAAAAGTTGCTGCTGGCGGAAGCGCGAAAACAACACACCTCGCACGCCTCCAGGATTGCAGAAGTCAGCAAGCAAGCGAGTATGCTCACCAAGCAGCGAGTGCAACAGGCTCAGCAGGTCGCTCAGGTAACACAGCGTTGGCAAGCAGCTACCGAGACGCTGGCGAAAAACACAACGCTTCGTCTCGACTTCGAAAAGCAACTCACTGCAGCCAATCAAGCGGAAGGCATCAGTGAGGAGGAAGTGGGGGAACAGCAGAAGGCGGTCGAAGCCAAGCTGGCCACGACTGCCGAAGCTGAACGTGAGGCGCAAGCTGCCTTGCAAGCCTTGGCGGTCGAGAAGGACGAGATCGTTAAACAGGAACGGGCGACAGCACAGCAAAGCGAAGCTTTGCTGGCCGAGCTCGATCAACTGAATGAGCAAACAAAGACGCTCCCTCAGCTTGATCCATTAGAATCCTCTGCTGCCCAATCGGCAGCAGCACTGAAAGGCTCGCAAGAAGAGCTTGATTCTAGCGATCAAGAGCTCAAGAGGCTGATCTCCGCTCAACAACAGTTCCAACAAGCGTCTCAACGCTTGGCAAAGGCTCAAGAGCAAGCCACCAACGAAGCGACTGAACTCACACAGAGGACAGCGGCTGCAAAGCAGGCGAGAGAAAAGACCCAGGCGGAGTTAACCCAGCTAGAGGCTGAGATTACCAAGCTCGCAAAGCAGATCGAGGAAATTCAGGCGGCTCAAAAACAGCTGACCACTCGCCAGGCACTAACAAAGAAAACGCTACAAAAGCACAGCGATCAGGCTGCGAAAGTTGTTGAAGACCTGCAAGCGGCTCAACGAAGGGCAGAGCTTGCCGAGAGCCAACAAGCACTCTTGAAAGCGGCGGAAGAAGTACGCAAGAAGTACGCAGAAAAACCTGCGGGCTGACGACTCGCAGCTCAATAAAGTTTCTAGTCGCCTACGGGCGGCTCGAATTCAAAGTCTTTCCACTTCATCGCGCGGCGGAATGGTTCGATGCGGAGCATCACTTCACCGTTCTGGAAAACGCGAACCGTGCCGTTCGATTCGCTCACGGTAATCGCCACGGCTGTCGTGGCGCGGCTGATTGCGGCCGCCGCCCAGTGTCGAGCTCCCAGCCCTTTGCTCAACGTGACATCCGCGGCTGGAGCGGAAATATGCTGAGCGGAAGCTGAAACGTTCCCCTTGGCAGAAATAATGAAGGCTCCGTCAAGCTGGGCGATTTCTTTCAACGCCTCACGAACCTTGGAATCCTCTAGTCGGCGTTCGGCCAGAACGTAGCCCTTCACCGGGTCGAAGCCTAACGGATGACAATGTTCCAGCACTTTCTTGTGATCGCCCACGACGAAAAGCGTCCCCACTGGCTTTCCTTCGCGGCCTTCGCGGCCGATTTCCACGGCCAAATCCACCGCCAGCTTCAATGTATCTAGCGGCACGCGGGTTTCCAACTTGCGTAGATCGTGAACTGTCAGACGCCCTAGATGTTCGTCGAGGCGAATGACGCTTAGGGAATCGATCACGCCGGCCTCGAAGCCGCTGTACACGGCCACGACTGAAGAACCCGGAGAAAGCAGATCGTCAGCGACACTCTCTAGGAGCGCCTGAGCAAGCTGATCGTAGACGGGACTGTCAGGCGTGTTCAGCGGGACCGTGCTAAACCCGGCAGCCTTGGCCGCTTTCAGACACTTCTGGTCGTCGGAAGCGACCAAAACATGGAGTTTGCCGGTCGCTTCGTCGAGTTGCTTCCAGTCGAGCGGCTTTTCCAAGAGGAAAAGGAGGGCATCGGCTTCCTCGCTCGCTGCCAGTCGTGACGCGACGCTACAAAAGGCACTGGTTTGATCGGAAAACTTCGCCAAGGACGCCCGTCCCACTGCACACAGAAGCACCCTCAAACACGTCCGACAGTACGCCAGTCGGCACGATGAGGATTACCAAGAAACGCGGCCTAAACCGCCTTCAAGCAATGTAATACACTGCAGGCGCTTGTTCAATGCTTGATCAAGCCAGGGCGGTCTCAGAGACCTGCTTAACGGGCAGGGCTTCTCAGTCCACGCGCGATGGTCGAGCTTGGCTCTTGTTCTTCGCTATCATGAGGGGCAAATACGTATCGGTCGTACAACACCAACGCATGAATCGCATGCCCCAGCGGACCGGCCTCCCAGTCGCGGTTGCGATTCGCATTCATAATATTCGCTAGGTAATTGACTGCCTTGACCGTGCGCCAGTAGGTCAGCTCTTTTTCATTGGCCGCATAGAGCAGCCACTCCAAGATATGGCCTGTCGTCTTGAGACGGCGATCGATATCCGCCTCGTCGCCGGGACCACGAAACCACTCAGTGCTGAAGCTCCCGTCACCGTTTTGTAAACGATAGGCATAGTTTTGGTACTTGTTGATGAAACGATCTGCTTGGGCATACATTCCATCAACGGGTTCGCCACGTTGCTGACGTTTCTTCACGGCAAGCGTCAGCCCCGAAAGGCGATGCGTGCCCCCACAGGCCGCCCCACGGATCGGTTGACGCATTTCTTCCTGGATCAGTCGTGGAAAGTTCCAATCGTAGCCCTGATCGTTTTGCCATGTCGCGTCCGATGGCAGGTAGTGCATCAGCCCGATCAATTTGAACGTGAGTTCAGTACGGGGATAGCAGGTGAGCTTCTCAACCTCGATCAGATCTTCGATCGTGAGGTCTTTATCCTCGACTTTCATGGGATAGTTGCTCTTCACCCTCGATTGAGCAAGCAACGCCAATAGCTGGCCTTGATGGCCCTGCAAAGCGGGACCAACTCGAACGCGAAGATCTCCATCCTGATTTAAGTACATCAGTGTCCGCTTGCGGCAGGGCTGGTTGAAACAGAGCCAACCCACCGCAGTAATTGGCTCACCATTCGGTCCGTTCTGTAAGACGCGACTGTGCACTTCGAAAGAGAGCATTGCGTGCATCAGTTCCCAGGGTCCACGTGTTTTCGTGTCTAACGGGCGGTTGTAGTAGTGAGCAAGAACGCGGCGCACTTTGTTCCGCAGATTGATCTGCTGCCGGGTGAGTGGCTTCAAGTTCTTCTTCGGAACGACAGGTCGATCGATTGACTCCGGTGATTCTCCCTTTGGGAGTTGAGGGCTAGCCGAAGAGCGTGTCGTGCGGCTCGCCACGTCGGTCGGTTTCTCAGTCTGAGGCTGGCTCTTTGCGAGCGGTTTGGAACTCGTTTTTGTGGTCGCCTTTGGTGGCAGCGGCTTGCTAGAGACCGAAGGCCGACTAGAGTTGGTCTGAGTCTTAGCACTGCTGGAAGTCGATTTCTCCGGTACAGTAGGTGTTATCTCATCTCTGGGAATCGCCGGTGGCAGCCAGTCCGCCCTTTGTTTCTGTGAAGCCGAAGCTGCATCGCGACTCCGCCACTGACGCGTTGGAGCTTGTTTGCTCACGGAGGCTCGCGAAGACGACCTCGTCGTCGTTCGCTGCGAGGAGACTCGCTTTGCCGAAGGCGTTTGCATTTTCTCGCTTGCCCCGCTCCCTTGACGGCGCCAGCCGGTCGTGGAACGAAGGCTCTCGTTGAGAATGTTCTCGATCGCTGCTTCGCGATCCAAGTCTTGCGGCTCGATCCGCGCGGAGAGCGTCCCTTGACCAAAGGAGATCTCCTCCAGGGCGAAAAGACTCTGCGCGCCACAGGAAGACAGAGCGACGACAAGCATCAGGCGCAAAACATGATCGTGAAAGCTAGACTTCCAGCGCAGCATCGAAGAATTCCCCCCCTGGCTTCTGAAAAACTCACTAATGAGCTTGTAAGAAGCATCGACTGATAGCACTTCGTAGCCGCCAGTGAGAAGCAACTTGCGCTTCTGACCAATAGAGACGGCCCGTTGAAGTGGTATCGGGCAATGAGGGCGGCGAATTCAGCCCGAGAGAGAACTTTTCACGGGTGGACAGAAGTTTTGGAAACTTCAGTCAATTACAACGCAAGTCGGCGAAAACTTGCGTCACTAGCCTAGTAAACCTTGCGTTCGGTGGGCTGTGTCGCAATCGAGCTAGCATCCGTGCCGCCTACTTTCGATTGAGCGTATTGCCGCCAAGCGGTGACATCATTGCCCAGCTCTTTACTGACACTCTCATCGCTCACCTGCTGCAAAGCCTGCACACCAGCATATTGCATGGCCGGATCCCGGTTTTCTAAGGCTTTCGAGAGTGCGGCAACGGATTCGGGCGATTTTATTTTGCCAAGTGCATCGACGGCCGCTAACTTCAGATCGACCTCCTCTGCCTCGGCAACAATTCTCCCCAAAGCTTCGATCGCTGCTGGCTTGCCTCGCTCTCCTAATTTTCGACAGCAAGCCCTACGGACATCCAGATCATCGTCGTTTAGGCCGGCAAGCAGCACTTGCTCTGCGAGTGGCTGGTCAAACTCAGCAATTGTCTCTTGAATTGTACGGCGAACGATCGGATCGGGCTCTGTTTGAATCTGAATCGCCAGTTGCTCGCAGTACTCCTTCTGTTGCTCCGCGTCGACTTTGGAGGCTCGGGGGCCGATTTCTCGAATCGCGGCCATTCGCATCCCAGGCGTGATCAGCGAAGTCCTTTCCTTCTGGCGAAACGGCCAAGAACTACACCCAGTCGTGGCTGTGAATAAGGCCAGAGCCGTGCTGGCGAGAGCCAAGAGGCAGATGCCTCCCACGAGGTTAGGTAGCTTTCTTTCAGACTCCAACGGTTTGGAGGATGATGTGCGTCGAGCTTTCATGTTTTGCTTGTGGTCAATAGCCATATGCGGACCGGTTGCGAAGGTCGGGGACCTTAACAAACTCCCACATTGCATGCCATACTGGATCGACTACGAACGCCCGCACTCTACCAGCAGTGCTAGCAAAGTATTCGGAAACTAAGTCAGAAAGCCAAAGATGCAGCATCGCAAGTTAGGAAACACTTCTTTGAATCTCTCGGTGATAGGCCTGGGGACCTGGGCTATCGGCGGTGGAGATTGGAACTTTGGCTGGGGCGAACAGGATGAACGAGAAGCGATCGAAGGAATCGTTCATGCCGTTGCTTGCGGTGTGAATTGGATCGACACAGCCCCGATCTACGGCGACGGGAACTCGGAGATTCTGGTTGGCCGTGCCTTGCAGGAAATCCCTTCCGACCAGCGTCCTCTGATTGCTACCAAATTTGGACGCGTGATGCAGCCCAGCGGGACGCCCAAGGGTTGTCTCCAACCCGACCACATTCGTCGAGAATGCGAAATCAGCTTAGAACGCTTGGGCGTCGAGCAGATTGATCTCTACCAAATGCATTGGCCCGATCCTGACGAGGGAATCGAAGCCGCTTGGGAAACAATGGTAGAACTCAAGGAAAAGAAGCTCGTTCGCGAAATCGGAGTGAGCAACTTCTCCGTCTCGCAGCTCGAAAGGGTCCAGAAGATTCACCCCGTGGGTTCGCTGCAACCGCCCTATCATATGCTTCGACGCGGCATTGAAGAGGAACTTCTGCCATACTGCGAGAATCATTCCATTGGCGTGGTCGCCTATAGCCCGATGAGTAAGGGGCTGCTCACAGGGAAATTTACCGCGGAACGTGCTGCCGAATTGAGTGACAGAGACCACCGTTCACGTGATCCCGAATTCGCTCAGCCGCGGATTGGGGTTCACCTTGAACTCGTTGAGAAGCTCAAGCCGCTTGCGGAAGCAGCGGGTCGGGATGTTGTGCAGTTGGCCATCGCTTGGGTTATGCGAAATCCTGTTGTCACTTCGGCAATTATTGGCACGCGAAGTCCCAGCCAGATTGAAGAAACCGCCAAGGCGGGCGACTGGAATCTCGAACAGTCATTGGTTCAAGAGATTCAGACGCTGATCGATGAGCACGACACTCAGCTTCAGGCACTTCAAGCATGAGATTTCGTTGATTCGCATTCCGAACCCCTAGCTCGCGCTAGGGGTTTGCATCGCGTACACAACTTCATCGCTTAGAACCCATGCAAACGTCAAGAACGATTCTCTTCAGTCTGTGCGTTCTGGCTTTTGTTGCCCTCGGTTATTCCGCTTCGCCTCGACTTCTCGCCTTGTTGGGCATGACGGCCTGGCTGACGCTTGGAACGCTAGCCATCAGCTTGCCTGTCGGCACGTTACTTGGAATCGCCATAGGTAAGGTCGAGTTCGCGTGGCGAGGTACTCTCACCTGCCTGCTAGTCTCTCTTCTCTTTGTCCCTCTCTACGTACAAGCTGCCGCCTGGCATGCGGCGTTTGGCTACGGTGGTTGGTTACAACAGTGGTTCACCTTCGACTCCAGTTGGTTTCAGGGGCTCACGGCAGCGATCATTATCCATGCCGCGGCGGCGGTCCCCTTTGTGACATTGCTGTGTGCGGCTTCGCTGGCGACTGCCGCACGCTCGCTGGAAGAGCAATCGCTTCTCGACGCCAAGCCCCAGCAAGTTCTCTCACGCGTGAGTTTGCCACACGCCGCCGGGGGGATTCTCGCCGCAGCGGCTTGGGTTGCTTTGACATGCACAACGGAGATCTGCGTGACGGACCTCTTTCAAGTCCGCACCTTCGCCGAAGAAATCTTCACGCAAGCGAGTTTGGGAACGCTCAGCCTGGATGAAGAGTCTTCAAACGATCTGCTCATTGGCATCTTGATGATCATGTTCATGGCAACTGGATCAGCTCTCTTGCTAACCCCTTGGGCCATACGCACCGTCAAAAACTCCTGGGTCGAACAGGCTTGGCGATGGAAACCTCAGCATCGCTGGCCAGTGAGTTTATTCGTTTGGCTAATCGCAAGCATCTTCATTGCCGTTCCCATTGCGAGCCTCGCGTGGAAAGCGGGGCATGCGACAGATCCTAATTCGGATAGTCTTGACCTATCCTGGTCCTTGGGACACACCCTCTCAATATCGCTGAGTTCTCTCTTTGAGTTTCGACGCGAATTCGGCTGGTCACTACTGATCGGTATCTGCGCGGCATTGGTTTGCACCACTGCGGCAACCTTGGCATTTTGGCTTGCGAAACGGAGTTCTTTTTCGCTCGGGTGCCTCTTCGCGTTGGTAGTTGTCCTACTCGCAATCCCAGCGCCTTTGCTGGGAGTTTGGACTGTTCGCTTCTTGAACCAGCCCGACGATTCTCTCTTAAGTCCGCTCTCGATTCTTTACGACCGAACGATCATCGGCTGCGTGCTGGTGCAGTCGCTACGAGCGTTTCCGATCGCCGTGGCGATGATCGCCACGCAACTGTCCACCATCCCAACGGAACTGGCCGACGCCGCGCGCAGTGAAGGGGCAGGGTGGTGGCGGCAACTCTTGAGAGTTGTGATTCCGATGCGGCTCCCCTCGCTAATAGCGACGCTGCTCGTTTGCACCGCGATTTCGATGGCAGAAATCTCGGCAACCTTTTTGGTCCTTCCGCCGGGGGTGACGCCACTCTCTCGGCGACTGTTCGGGCTATTGCACTACGGGGCTGACGATCGCGTCGCGGCAGTCTCGCTGGGATTCTTCCTGCTAGTCGTCGCAATCACGGCGATTGCAATGCGAGCTTTTGGCAAGAAGGGCCAAACGGGTCGCAGATCCTAGCTTCTTCACCGCGTGTAAACTCGTTCTCAAGCGATGTCTTCTCGTCTTGATTCGGGTAAACTAACGCTAGAAGCGTCGGAACACAGAGAGCCTTGGGATGCGTCATCAATTCTTCGTTAGAAACTTCACCGTGTTGTTAGTGGCGACTACTGTGTTGTGCTGCTCAGGATGCGGCGACGACCCGAATGCCGCTCAGCAGCAATCGGCTGAAGAAAAGAAAAAGGCGGAAGAAGCGGCGGAGAAGAAAACGAAGGACGACTACGAGGCACTTCCGCTGACCCCCGTTCTCAGCCAACAGATTTGGCAAACCGATCCCAGTGGCGGCGAGGGTGAAGCCAATGCTTTATCGTTGGTAAAGCCCGGCCACTGGACCGCCGTCTCGCAGCAGTGGCGTGCCAACTACGACGACCTCACCGGCTACTGCACCTTCACCCCCAAGTCGCGTAAGGAAGGCGAGCCACTGCCGCTGGTATACACGCCTTACTCTTTGACGACAGGCCGTCCCGCGCTTCTGGCGAAGAATCAGCCCAAGCGGATTACCGGAGAGATTTTTATTCCAGAAGACTCGCCGACCCTTTCAATCGAAAGTCGCTTGCTACGGAGCGAGTACGGAGGGGAACTTCTGCCGAAGAATCAGAAACTCAAGAAGATGCCATCGCATCAATATTTCTTTCTGGTGATCGCAAAGCAGCCTGAGAGATACGCCTTCCTCAAAACAACCGACTCGATTCGTTCTCCGTGGCAAGACTACAACCTCGGCGAGAATTACGCGCTCCATTATCGAGTCGCTCTGGCTGATGGCGAGAAGCGATTTCCGCTGCCTGACAACGTACTCGCGTGCACAAGTCTTGCTTACGTGCTCTGGGACGAGGTGAATCTCGAACGGATCCAGCCTGACCAAGAGCGTGCTTTGATAGATTGGCTGCATTGGGGAGGGCGACTGATCATCAACGGACCAAACTCGCTTGACGCACTCCGCGGTAGCTTCCTTGATGACTTTCTCCCCGCTGAAGCAGGGAACATCACGACACTGAAGTCACGCGACCTCGCACCAATGGCCAGCTATTGGGGTCAGCGTCAGCGGGGCAGCGAGCTTATTGCTCTAGAACCAACAAAACCCTGGTCGGCCATCACACTGAACCTTCGCCCGGACGCACGCTATTCGCCTCACACCGGCAGGCTGTTCGCCGAGCTCCAAGTCGGTATGGGCAGCGTGATCGTTTCGGCCATGCAACTCAACGAACGCGACTTCTTGAACTGGCCGGGCTACGATGGCTTTCTCAACGGAGCACTTCTGGGAAGACCATCACGGCAGTTTTCCGTCGAGCCCACCATCGGCGATGATCTGCAATTAACCTGGGCCGAGTACGCAGACCGGCGACTTGACGCGTACATGACAACCGGCCTGCGCTGGTTTTCACGTGATGCCGGTACGAAGGCGAACGTCTTGCGTAAGACCATTGAGGCAGAACCAAACCTCTACGGCATGCCCTCTGAGCCAAACGTGAAATCCACTGCAGAGCGTCCTGGCGGCTTGGGCTCTTGGAATGAGTTCAGCCCGGTTTCGGTCGCGGCACGCGACGCATTGAGATCCGCAGCGGGCGTGCGGGTGCCGGGCGCCGGCTTTGTCGTTGCCTGCCTGGCCTTGTACCTATTCGTCCTGGTTCCGTTGAATTGGATGCTCTTTCATGCACTGGGACGCGTGGAATGGGCTTGGATAGCGGCACCGATCATCGCCGTGGTAGGTGCTTTGGTGGTGATCCAGCAAGCGAATCTCGACATTGGGTTTGTTCGTGCCCAGACGGAGATCGGTTTCCTGGAGCTTCATAACGATTACAGCCGCGGCCATTTGAGTCGCTACACGGCATTGTACGCTTCACTTTCGACGACCTACGATGTGGAGTTCGATGACCTTAGCGCGGTTGCGATTCCGTTTCCCAACGATGACGACGATGAGGCCCGCTACGGTGACGTCCGGCGAGAGCTCACGTTCGAGAAAGTCGAGAAGACACGACTCAAGGGGCTAGCGATTACCTCCAGTTCAACCCAATTTGTGCATAGCGAACAGATGCTCGAATTGGGTGAAGGACTAAAGTTTACCACGACCTCAAGTGGGACAAACAATCTGATCAATCGCCTAGGAGTCGCCTTGAAAGACGCCGTTGTCGTTCGGAAGCAGCGTGAGGAGCGATCGGGTAAAGTACGTCTTGACGCCTGTTGGCTAGGCCAACTCCGCACCAACGAAAATCGCGCGATTCCCTGGATACAAATCAGCGCGAATAGCAAGGAATTGCCATTCACCAAAGAACGGAAAGCGGCCGCGGAAGGTGAGAGTCGCGAACGGCTTGATGTGGATGCCCTGCTGGAGCTCGCTTTCGAGTTCCCGGACGCATCCGATCCTCACTACAGCGACCGTAACGAATACCGATTAGTCGCCCGAGTCGACGAACCCTTGCCCGGCACGATGGTTGACCCGGCTCCTTCTCAAATCGTCGGTAGCACGGTCGTCCTGGCACACTTAGAACTAGAACCTGCGAAAGCTCAATCACCCGACATGAATAGCCCCAACGACGTGCTTCCTGATCGTAATGCTCGCGAAGAATTGTTGTCGGCTTTCTAATGATATTTCGTAGGGTATGCCGAGGCACGAGGCATACTCTACAGCTTTCGAACACTGAAAACTGAACACTGCCAACTGAACACTCACCTCTATGATAGACATTCGGAACTTCGGCAAACAGTACGGTGACTTCACCGCGGTCGCGAATCTGAACCTGCAGATTCCCGCGGGTGAGATGTTCGGATTCATTGGTCCCAACGGCGCCGGGAAAAGTACCACGATCCGATTCCTCGCCACGCTTTTGAAGGCGAGTCACGGGGAAGCGACGATCAATGGGCACAGCGTCACCAACGATCCGATTGGCGTTCGCCGTAGTGTCGGGTACATGCCGGACAACTTCGGCGTGTACGATGGAATGAAGGTTTGGGAGTTTCTCGATTTCTTTGCGGTCGCCTATCAAGTGCCGCGCTCACGCCGGAAGGCCGTGTTGTCGGATGTGCTCGAACTGCTCGACCTCACGCATAAGCGCGACGACTACGTCAATGGACTGTCGCGAGGCATGAAGCAGCGGCTCTGCCTCGCCAAGACCTTGGTTCACGACCCGCCGGTCCTCATCCTCGATGAGCCTGCCAGCGGGCTCGACCCGCGAGCGCGGCTGGAAGTGAAGGCGTTGCTCAAGGAATTACGGAACATGGGCAAAACGATCCTCATTTCTAGCCATATCCTGACCGAGCTAGCCGACTGCTGCACGAGCATTGGTATCATCGAACGGGGTCAGCTCTTAATGCATGGCCCAATAGACAAGGTCTACCGGCGGATTCAGAAACAACGGATGATTCAAGTTCGTTTTTCTGGCGATCCTGCTGCTGGCTTGAGCCTGATTCGCAGCGACCCTAAGGTGCGTAACTTACAAGAAAACTCCCGCAGTTGCACGCTCGAGTATGCCGGCGACGATTCGGACGTCCAGCGTCTGATGCGGGGCCTAGTGGCCGCCAACTGTGGGCTGATTTCTTTTGCTGATAAGGAACCGACGCTTGAGGATGTGTTTATGTTGGTGACGAAGGGACTGGTAACATAAAGAACCAATGACCAAATCCAAAATGACCAATCGCTAGCGACTGGCAATCAATCATTGGTCATTCGTGTTTGTTCCCCGCTACCGTACGCCCACCATCCACAGGTAAGCACGTCCCTGTGACAAACTTGTTTTCAACAAAAAACTTCACGGCATGAGCGACCGTTTCGGGGCAATCAGCGTCCTTCACGAGCGTTGAATCAATACGACTTTGCTTTTCTTCTTCTGTCGCATCTGGCGGGAACATCACGGGACCGGGATGAATGCAATTCACACGGACCTTGGGATTCCGTGCTGACATCTCAACTGCCAACATTCGAGTGAGCGTAGGGATCGACCCTTTCGCGATAAAGTATGCCGCATGATCGACGTAGGGACGGTCGATTGACCAGTCACCGACCGTAATGATCGATCCTCCTTCGGGCTGATCGCACATAATGAGCCCAGCTCGACGTGCAGGCAAAAACGTACCGAGGGTGTTTACCTCGTAGCTCTTGATGAGGTCTTCAGAAGTCGTTTCCTCGAAGGGAATCGTACGCCAGATCGAAGAAGTGGTGACAAGCACGTCGAGGCGGCCAAACCTCTCCATGGCCGCATCAAACATTTTTTCAACGTCATCCTCGTCCGCGACATCGGCTTTTAGCGCGATGGCCTCGATGCCTTGCTCCGCAAATTCGGCTACCGAGGCCTCCGCCTCCTCGCTTGAGGAATGATAGTGCAAGACAAGCGAGTATCCCGCTTCGCCGAGGGCTTTCGCGATAACGTAGCCGACGCGTTTGCGTCCGCTTCCGGTGATGAGGGCAACTTTAGACATAGAGTCAGTTCTCGAAAGCGTCATCAAGCGATAGCTGTCGCCAGATTTCTTGTAGAGTTTCCTGATAATCCATTACCGGAAAGGAACGATAATTTCAACAAATCTCGCGAATTTCACTAATCTTTTTGAAGCTTTGGAGGCTAGCGAGCTGCCAACCGCAAAATGAGTCCAAGTGTGCCTCGTTCTTAGTGGATGCCCCACCGATACGACAAACCTGCTTCCTTTATGGGCGTTAGTGAGATTCGTGCAATTGGTCGACGAAAAGCTTCGAAATCAGGCGCGCCTTTCACCAAGATTCCATTTACACTGACGAATGCAGCGTAGCAGTATCAACTAGAATCGAAGGAAAGAAACTCATCATGCCAAACAAGAGCACGAGGGCACCGCACGACGATTCCACGGCAACCGAGAAGCTTCTCGCCATGCTTTCCGGCTTCGGCTTCGCCTGTACCGCCTTCTTCTTCTCGGTACTGGTGCTACTGCCGCTGACCGGCCATTTGGCGGAGCGTTTCGACTTGCCTGAGGCCCTAACGCTTGCGCTCGTTTTATTCGAGCTTTTTGGGCTTACCGCTGTGGCTGGGGTCGTTGGTGTCGCTGTCGCTGTTCGCGGGTTCGTTGATCGTAGAGGCGAGATAGAGCTCGCCTCGTGAGACGAAGCCGGTGCGGTCGGCAACGCCTGAAGTGACGCGTGGTCGTCGAGTACGAACGGTGCGGACGGTTCCGCTGAAACAGCTTACGCAAACAACACCTCTCAAGTCATTACAAGAGTAAAGGTAAATCCTCATCTTCATTTCGGCGGTCCCACTCGCGGCGGACTTCGCCCAAGCCGTAGACACAGAGTTCGAAGGACTCGCTCAAACGAGTGAGCACTTCGTCGGGGGCACTCGCGTCAGTCGCTGGTAGGGTACTCGCCAGGAAATAATTGCGTTTGCCTTGCCGTTGGTAGTCGAGCAGGCTGTCTTTGGTTCCTTCGCGACGGTTGCGCTCGGCTACTTCTGGGAAAACGCCCGAGTAGAAAAGCGTGAAGTCACCAATATGACGATGGGCGATCCGTCGCGCGGCTCCCTGTCGCTGATTCGCTTCGGCTAGCATGTCGGCTACTTGCAAGAGACGTTGACCTGTCGGATTCCGCATTGAGTAGATCGTATCGCTGGCAACAAAGCGGACGAGTAGTTCTGAGAGGTAATCGATCAATGGCGGGTCGGGCACCCCGAGACGTGACGCGAACACATATTCGGTCACTCCAGAAAAAAAGCGACACAACAGATCGTTGCGTCGCTTGGCAGTTGGATCGAAATCGCCCCCGTGGGCGTTGGAAGGGTTCCCGTTCATCGGTGGTGCCTCCTTCGGTCTCTGTCACACAGTTTTCAGTGCCTCGGGCGTCAGCTAGCAATGCTGGCTGCCTTCTAACTCAATAATACTTAGGATCGGCTGGTTGGGTCAAATCCAGTTTTTACCATGGATTCCTAGAGTTCAATTATCGTCGCATCGAAAGCGAGGACTTGAGGCGAGATAAGTAAGCTCTCGGAAGGCAAAGTGTGCGAGAGTTCGACCCGAGAGCTAACGCGACCCGGCTCGGGGTGTTAGGAAGTTTGGCTTAGTTGAGTGCGGACAAGAGACTTGCCACATAATCGCCGACATCAGCAAGCACCTCATCCCGAGGCTTCTCTGAAGCTGCGGCGATACGACGGACAATTGCACTCCCAACGATGAGTCCGTCAGCAACCGGGGCAAGGAGCTTCACGTGTTCGGGCTTGCTAATCCCGAAACCGATGCATATCGGTAAGTTCGTTTGCTCCCGAAGCCAACTAACATTGTCGGCGAGTTCTGGCGGAAGCTGAGTCCGTTCACCAGTGATGCCGGCAATCGAGACGTAGTAGACAAACCCGGTCGAGGTTTCGCAGATACGCAGAGCACGCTCACGAGGTGTGGTTGGCGTGACGAGTTGGATGAGGCTTAAGTCGCGGGGAGCGGCGATCTTCGCTAGCGCCGCTGCTTCTTCTACTGGAAGGTCCGGAACGATCATCCCCGCGACGCCACGAGCTGCAATCTCGTCACAATAGGCTTCGAGCCCTTTCCGATAGATAATCGCGTAACTGACCATCGTCACTACCGGCGCAGTAAGCTGCGGCGTAACCTGGCCGAGCATGGCCGTGATGTCATCCAACTTAATCTTCTTGTCCAACGCTCGAGTGTATGATGCTTGAATGACAGGCCCATCAGCAATTGGATCGCTGTAGGGGATGCCAAGTTCACACATCGCCGCCCCTCGTGAGACGAGCTCCTTGAGAACGGCTGCCGTAAACTCAAGATCAGGGTCGCCCGCAGTCACAAATGGCATGAGCGCCTTGCGGTTTTCTTGGCGGAGAATCTGGAAGAGGTCGTCGAGGGCTGGCATAGGCGATGTTTGTAGTCTCACGCAGAGGCGCGGAGAGATTACATTGAGGACTTAAGTGAGGTGAGTCGGCGAGAAATTGCGGAAAGCGTACTGAGCAGCATTACGAAGATTGCGCTGAAAGCAAATAACGTATTCCAGAGGCGAAACGATTTGTAATAAAGGGGTTTCAGCAGAAAATACACCGCGATCAGGAATGATAAAATTGCAACTTCTTCGTAACCAATCCCCACAATAGCTTCTCCTCTGCGTCTCTAAGCGAAACCTAAGGCAACGAAACTAGCCAAAGTCGACACCCTTAAGACGTGCAATCTCCATCGCGTCTTTGTCCCCTCGTCCGCTTAAACAAACGACAATCACGTCTTCTTTGTCTCGCTGCTTGGCGAGATCCATCGCCTTGGCGACCGCATGGGACGTCTCCAGGGCTGGCATGATCCCCTCAGCAGCGGCACAAGCGTCGAAGGCTTCCATGGCCGTTGTGTCGTCGCAACTTGTGTATTGAACTCGACCCGTATCTTTCCAGTAGCTGTGCTCTGGACCGACCCCTGGGTAGTCGAGCCCCGCACTCATGGAGTGGACATCGGAGGTCTGGCCGTCGTCGTCTTGCATGACGTAACTGAAACTGCCGTGCAAAACCCCGGGCTGGCCATAAGTGAGGGGGGAAGCGTGGTCACCCGGCTGATCGCTTCGCCCGCCCGCTTCAACACCGAGCATCTCAACCTCAGGGTGTTCGACGAACGGGTAAAACATCCCCGCAGCGTTGCTGCCGCCGCCGACGCAGGCGACGACAACGTCGGGTAAGCGGCTGAGCCTCGAGCGGCATTGGTCGATGGTTTCTCTGCCGATAACGGATTGAAAATCGCGGACGATCTGTGGGAACGGATGGGGGCCCACGACCGAACCAAGGATGTAATGCGTGTCGTCAACCGAGGCCATCCAGTCTCGCATCGCCTCGTTAATTGCGTCGCGAAGAGTCCGCGAGCCACTCGTCACGGGGCGGACTTCTGCGCCGAGCAGTTTCATCGAAAACACATTCGGTTTTTGACGGCGGATATCCTCCTCGCCCATATAAACCACACACGGCAAACCGAAGTGCGCACAAGCCGTAGCGGTGGCAACACCGTGCTGACCTGCGCCAGTTTCGGCAATCACCCGGCCTTTGCCCATACGCAGAGTCAGCAGACACTGACCAATCGTATTGTTGATCTTGTGAGCCCCAGTGTGATTGACATCCTCGCGTTTGAAGTAGATCTGAGCGCCGCCGCATTGCTCGCTGAGCCGCCGAGCGTGGTAAAGCGGAGAAGGACGGCCTACGAAATCGCGGAGCAGCGTGGTTAGCTCTGCTTGAAAATCATCGTCGCTTTTGGCCTTTTCGTACTCGACTGCCAGCTGGTCAAGCGCCTTGACGAGCGTCTCTGGAACGTAACGGCCGCCAAAGTCGCCAAAGCGACCTTGGGCGTCAGGGACGGTAGCACTTGCGGTCTCGTTATCGGTATCGATACTCAATTGGTAAACCTCTCTTATGTGGCTGTAAAGCTATTGTCGATGCTGCTGTGAGTTGATTCAAGCGGGAATTTCCTAACGCTGAGGCCGAGTCACCGACCTCTCATGATACTGATCTATGCCTGAATTGCCTGAAGTTGAAACGATGCGTCGGGGCGTGGATTGCGTCGTCGGTTCCCGAATCGACTCCATCGAGCGACCGCCTTGCCCCCGCAAGCCTATTTCCATCAAACCCGCATTCGGCAAGCTACGTAGGCGAATCGTGGGGCAGCGCATTGAGCGAACCGGTCGTGCGGGTAAACGCGTGGTGTTGTGGCTGGAAAGTGGCGATGCCCTGCTATTCGAACCTCGGATGACGGGGCTCGTCTTGCTCGTGGATCCTCCCACCGAAGAGCACCTCCGCCTGCGGCTTCGCTTATCTGGCGGCAAGACCAAGCCCCGTAATCCCAAAGAGTTACTCTATTGGGACCGTCGCGGACTGGGCAATGTTCACCTACTTTCTGCGAAAGCATTTCAACAGGCCTATGGCTTGCAAAAGCTTGGGCCTGATGCACTTGACATCTCCGCTGAGGAGTTCGCGGAGCGTCTCGGGAACTCAAGCCGGATGATTAAGGTTGCTCTGCTCGATCAGAAAGCGGTAGCGGGAATCGGCAACCTCTATGCCGCAGAGATCTTGCATGTCGCGGGAATTCACCCAGAGCGACAATGCCACCGCATGTCAACGAAGCAGTGGGAAGCGCTCACTGCCGCAACTCATGCAGTGCTTGCGGAAGCCATCAAGTACGAAGGGTCAACACTCAACGATGGAACGTACCGCAATGCGTTGAACAAACAGGGCGGCTATCAAAACGAACACCGCGTCTACAACAGGGCAGGACAGGCTTGCCCTCGATGTGGTGGGGAAATCTTACGGAAGGTCCATACCCAGCGTTCCACGTTTTTCTGTAATCGGTGCCAAACCAAACGCGGAGCTATTCTCGTAGCTCAGGTCGAGTAGAAGCTGCGCACTACACCCCAGTAAGCGTCTGCAAGGCTCGACCGCGGAAGTCGCGAAGCGCAGCAATCAACTCTTCCATGTCTTGAAAGCGATCCTCGCGCCGTTTTTCCAATGCCTTCATGCAAATGGCCGCGAGTTGCGGAGGAATGCGGCGATCGGGGGCACGTTCTCTCGGGGGAACGGGCTTCTCCTTAACAATCTTCTCAAACGTTTCGCCGACTTTTTCCCCGCGCAGAGGCTCTTTCAAGGTAAGGGCTTCGTAAAGGACCACGCCAATGCTGTAAATGTCGGTACGTGCGTCAATCTCGTCACTTCCGCCGCGGACCTGCTCGGGAGCCATATAAAGAGGTGTGCCGGGACGTTGGTTCATCGTGGTGAGGACTTGATGTTCATGCTCGCTAGCTTGGTCGTCGTCTTCTGCCCAAACTTTGGCAACGCCCCAATCGAGAAGAATGACCTCGCCGAACGATCCGATGATGACATTCTCTGGCTTCACGTCGCGATGAACCACGCCGTTGGCATGAGCAGATGCCAAGGCGTTGCAGACTTGGATGAAGACGCCAAGCAGGCGTTCCAGGTCGTAGGTTTCGATTGCTTCCGCTTCGCCAGCGATTTGTCTTTCGAACACTTCACGGAGGGTATCGCCGGCAACTTTCTTCATCGTGAAATAGAGTTGGCCGTCAATGTCACGACCCAGATCGTATACGGCGACGGTAGCAGGGTGCTGCAGTTGTGCAGTGACACGCGCCTCACGCAAGAAGCGTGCCCGTTGGTGTTCGTTGTCCGCGAGATGCGTGTGGAGGGTCTTCATCACGACGGTGCGACCCAGATTGTTGTCACGACACGTCCGCAGAACGGCAGAGCCACCTTTCGAGAGCGGCTTGAAATCGCTGTACCGACCAAAACCCGTGGTCTGATGTTTTGGAAAACGAGCGTCGGTGTCTTTGACGGTAATATTCTGCGAACCAGCGGCAAGATCTTTCACGGGCAAGCGGAGTTCGTCTTGTTCGTCTTTGCTCATAACGTAACCTTCGCGCTAATTTCCGCCCACGGCTGTGTAGTAGCATGTTCCGGGGAATCGTTGGAAGAAACCGGCTCTAGAACATGGCTCCATTCTACGCTTTCGCAAGCTCGACAATCGAGAGCATTGAATCGCGAATTTCCGAAAGTCGGCCTTCCTCGAAGATTTTTTCTCCAGAGCGGTCGGTTACGTAGAAGACATCAACGACTTGGTCGAGGTAAGTACCGATTTTGGCGTGGCGGATCGTCAGCCCTAATTCGTGCAGTTGCCGTGCTAACTGGTATAGTAAGCCTGCTCGATCGAAGGTAAAAACCTCAACGACGGTCCCCCTCTGAGAAGATTCGTTGTCGATACGGACCGCATTAGGTAATCCCGAAAGTTGGATCGCTGCTTCAGCGTCTTCTTGCCCCCAGACCTTTGAAAACTTCGGCGGGTCATCAGAATTCGCCGCTGCCACTAGAGCCTTACTCACGCGGTCGATCCTCGTCGTATCGACGAGCGTCGGATCGCTGGGGTCAACGGCAACGAACCGTAGCAGCAACAATTCATCGGCGAGGACTTCGACATCAGCTGCGAGAATCTTCAAACCGGCCGCCGTCAGTGCGCCGGCCGTACGAGAAAACATCCCTTGACCGACTCCCTTGCTCACTCCGGTGACGAATTCCAGAGTTTGAGTCTCAGGCAGATGACGCCCCCAAGCGATTGCTTCGCTTTCTTTGAGCGTCCTTAAACTGCGAAGCGTGTTAACTACGTCCTTTATCTCTCGCCCTGCCAAGTAGGAGGTGGGAAGGAGCTCGACCTGACGCTCGAACCATGGGTCTTCCTGTTCTTGCTTCGTGAGGCTGCCGAAGACTCGACGACGATGTTCCGCAATCTGCACACCATCATGCGTAATGTCGTCGGTCTCCATGCATTGACGCGTGCGGATGTAGACGTCGGTTAGGACCTCTACTTTCCAATCGTTTAGAACATCGGGCCCGACCGCAGCTAAGTCGGCACAAGTTAGGACGAAGAGCATTCTTAGTCGACGACTGCTGCCAATCTCTTCCGCAAAACGACTGAGCACCTCCGGATCGCTCGTATCACGCCTGAAAGTGAGGTGCGACATCGTGAGATGCTTGTGTACGAGTTGCATCACAACGTCCGCATCGCGATCCAGGATGCCCAGCCGCTGGCAAGTCTCCTCAGCGATTCGCCTGCCGACTTCGCTGTGATCTTCTTCATGGCCTTTGCCAAGATCATGCAGCAAGAGAGCGAGGTGGAGGAGTCGTTTCTCTTTGGTATCGCGATAGGCCTGTCCCAGAGCGTCTTGTCGCTCTGCAAACTCAGTGGCCTTACGGACGGCCAACAGGCTATGCTCATCAACAGTGTACTTGTGATACTGGTTAAACTGCAGCAAACAACGAACATGCTTCATCGCGGGAACGAGCTTCTCCAGATAGCCTAACTCATTGAGCACCCGAACCGCGTCGCCGGCCGTCTCCGGCTCGTCAAGCATGCGGAGGAACTTTTCAGACACTTCGCTAGTTACTTCGTCGGGACAATCCGGAGCCGCCAGCAAAAGGGCGGACCACGCAGCATGGTCGAGGTGCTTACCCGCTTTCAAAGAGATACTGACAACATCCAGTACCGTCGCGAGACTTGATTGTATTTTCTCTTTGCCGAGCGTCGTCAGTGAAACGTTTTTCACACCGACTCGGCAGTCCTCGTTCGTGTTGCGACCGATGACAGGGTCAAGCAGCCTTTCGACGCGGGTCGGCTTCTCCATAGCGGCGACGCGGCGGCGAATCATTTCCCAAACCTGTTTGGTGTGGCGAAAGTAATCACGCATGAAGTGCTCAACGGGCAACAAGCCGCCGCGATTCGTATGACCGAACACTTCCGCGATGCGTACCTGTTCCGATCGATTGAGCGTTTCGTAAGATCGGCCGGCATGAAAATGCATCTCGTTCCGCAATCGCAACAGATACGTCCTTGCGTTGAGGATTCGCCGATGCTCAACCTTGGTCATCGCCCCAAGGAGTCTCAGTCGGTCGAGATCGAACTCACCATGTTCCGCGAAGCCCATCCATTGAAGCAAATGTAAATCCCGCAATCCGCCTTTGGAACGCTTCACATTTGGCTCCAAGAGATACACCGTCTCACCATACTGTTTCCGTTCTTCACGCCGGGCTTCCAGAAAAGCTTCGCTGCTAGCTCGCGGGCGTTTTCGGATAACTTTCTCGAACCCTGTGCGAAAATCTTCGTGGAGTCGTTGGGCACCGGCGATCAGACGGGCTCCGATCTGCGAGGTAGCGATCACCGCATCCTCTTTTGCAAGAGCAGCTGCCTCTGACACAGTTCGAACGCTGTATCCTACGTCGAAACCAACGTCATAGAGTGACTGCGTGAAGGGTCGCACCGCAGATTTGAGCTGCTCACCCTCTTTCAAATCGTGAAGCAGACATATATCAACATCTGAGAAGGGCGCCATCTGACGACGTCCATAGCTGCCTAACGCAACGATCGCGACGTTTTCTCGCAGGTCACTCACTTGCGATGAGGACGCGGCAAGCTCGGCACATGCGGCGTCGAACAAGCGAATCACAATGCCGTCAACTAGCGAGGTGAGGCTGCTGCAAACTCGCAGTCCTTCGACGCCGCGGTCATGCATCTCACGGATGCGGTTGCGCCCCTCTTGGAGATCCGCTTTGCAGGACTCGACGACCTTACTCATAACGGTAAACTCTTCTCGGTTGTTTTTTGAACCGCCAAAGACGCCAAAAGCGCGAAGAGATTGCTACCAAACAAGCTACTCAGGAGGGTTCAATCCTAGCCTCTTTATTGGAGCTAGGAATTCAGTAACTGTGATTCGCGGAGGGTACAAGAGCCCCGCAAACTCGTCATTTATCCAGCGAACGACCTTAGCGCTCTTGGCGTCCTCAGCGGTTCAAAAAGAACCTCTACGAACTCAGAGCGCTTCGCCGCCGGTTTCGCCAGTGCGGATGCGGATGGTGTCGCTAAGGTCGGAGACAAAGATTTTTCCGTCGCCGATCTGACCCGTCTGGGCTGCCTTGAGAACCGTATCTATGACGAGCTGGGCTCGGTCTTCGTCGACGGCAACTTCGATTTTGACCTTAGGAACGAAATCGACAGCGTATTCCGTCCCGCGGTAAGTCTCCGTGTGTCCCTTTTGACGGCCAAAGCCGCGGACCTCGGTGATGGTCATTCCCGCGATGCCTTGCTCGCTGAGAGCATTCTTCACGTCTTCAAGTTTGAAGTGGCGGACAATGGCTTCGATTTTCTTCATCTTCGTTACTCTCTCATCTAAAGGGCGCTTATTTCAGGCTGACCGCCACATCATACCCGATATCATAGTGAAAACATTAGAAACTCGCTATGAGCATCCATCTTACGCAAAGATGTAACCTTCCTCACTGTGGTCCGTCTCATCGAGGCCACGGATTTCGCCTTCTTCGCTCACTCGAAGCCCGCCAGTCAAAGCGGCAACGACTTTGAGAAGGATGAACGTGGCGACGATGCTAAAGACCCAAGTCACGATCACAGCCACGATCTGGCCAATAAGTATCCGCGTCCCGCCTCCCTCAATTAGGCCGAGCTTATTCACTCCGTCGATATCCCAGCAAACTCGCGTCGCGAAAATGCCGGTCAACACAGCCCCGAGTGTCCCACCGACACCATGAACACCAAAGGCATCTAGCGAGTCGTCATAGCCAAACTTCTTTTTGACCGTCCCGCAAGCAAACGCGCAAACAACGCCCGCTAAGGCACCCATGATGAGAGCTGGCATCGGCTGGACGAATCCGGCAGCCGGAGTGATGCACACCAAGCCTGCCACAGCCCCCGAAGCGGCTCCCAGGACACTGGGTTTTCCACTTGTGAACCATTCGTAAATCACCCAGCCAAGCACGCCTGCCGCCGCTGAGAAATGGGTAACGGCGAAGGCGCTCGAAGCGAGGCCATCCGAGGCAAGCTCGCTGCCTGCGTTGAACCCAAACCACCCCACCCACAACATGCCGGCGCCAATTACCGTGTACGTCAGATTGTGAGGCCGCATGTCTTCCGTACCGAAACCTCTCCGGCGTCCGAGCACCAAAGCACAAACCAGGGCGGAAATTCCTGAGCTAATATGCACAACAGTGCCGCCAGCAAAATCAAGGGCCCCGCCAGCGATGCTTACGGTCTCTCCGCTTTCATAATCGGCTGTCTCAGCAAAAGCTAGAATGCCTCCGTCCCAAACCCAATGACAGAGCGGACAGTAAACGAAAGTTCCCCAAAGAAGCGAGAACAAAGCCATCGAGGTAAATTTCATTCGCTCTGCAAAAGCACCGCATATAAGTGCAGGTGTAATGATGAAGAACATGCCTTGGAACAACATGTGAGTCAGTGTTGGAATCGCATCCGACATCGGGGTTTCAGGTCCGCCTGCCGCTTCATTCCAAATCCGCTGTACGTTCTGCATGAATAGGTACTCGCCGTCGCCGATGTAGGCACCGTCGCCACCAAATGCCAGACTATATCCGTAGAGTGCCCAGACGACCGTCATTAGGCCCATCAGAAAGATGCACTGCATAAGCACACTGAGGACGTTTTTGCTACGGACCAGACCGCCATAGAACATGGCGAGGCCCGGCGCTGTCATGAAAAGAACAAGGGCCGTGCTTGTAAGCATCCAAGCGTTGTGACCGGCCAGGGCTGCCGCTTCGGCTACCTCTCGATCTGTGGGCTCTTCTTCATCATCGCCAGATTCCCCTTGTGAATCAGCTTCTATACTCTCAGCGCCGTTGCTATCTTCCGGCGGATCTTGGCCAAAGGAAACGGGAGCGGCTGAGAAAACGACGCCAAGGAGAAGAAGTAAAAAGAAACTACGCAACCACAGACCATTCATGCGAAACCGCCATCCGACATGGGTGAAAGAAGAAACCAAATCATGGTGAAAAGCGCTAGATCACCGCCAGATGCTAGCTTCGGAAATAGAATAGATGGAGATCGTGGTACAGTAAAGTGTCAGCAGAGGGCTCTGGGGAGCTTTTTTCGCAGGCTTATTTCTCCCAAGGCTGTTCTGGGGAATTACTGTCCGCATTGGTCGCCCTAGCAAGGACAAAAAGCAAATCGCTCAGGCGATTGACGTACTGGAGGAGGGTCGCCCGCACTGGGGACGACTCGCCGAGAGTGACCATTTCTCGCTCCGCTCGACGGCAGGCACAACGGGCCACATGGAGTGTCGCTCCGGCTTGGCCTCCTCCCGGCAAGATAAAGTTGGAGAGCGGCTCTAACTGCAATTCAAACCGATCGATTTCCAGTTCAAGACGGCGGACCTGGGGCTCGCCAATGAAGTCGGTATTGTGCTCTTCTGGCTCGGGAGTTGCCAGCTCCGCACCTACGCCGAAAAGTTCGTGCTGGATTCGCTCTACGGCAGAATCAATCTCGGGTGGCATGCCATGCGAGCGGGTCAGTCCCAAGAGCGAATTCAGCTCATCGATTGATCCGTAGGCGACGATGCGCTCATCGTTTTTCGGGACACGCGGTCCTCCAAAGAGACCTGTGGTGCCGTCGTCGCCAGTGCGTGTGTAGATCTTCATTGCTTCGTCTCCGTTATTTGCTCCGTCTTCGTGATTTGAATCGCTGATTATCAGGCAGGATCAACGCGATTTACAGGAGCAAACTCTTGCAAAACGATAGTGCCAGTTCTTCCGGTTATGACTCCGAGTTCCTCATGCTGAGGGTAACTAGGCTGGGCGTACTGGCGACTGTCGCCTCAATCAACCGTCGCAATTGCACCTAACGACTGGGCAAAACAGGGGGTTTTTCTGGTTGCCTGCCGCTGGCGCAAACGAGAGAATGTAGGCTTACGAGGACAGTCAAGGCGAATAAACAGCTTTCGCGAGACATTACCGCGTGCTTCCCTTGCTGCGAACGACTAACACGTTCCCGGCGTAGCATGGATCGCTCCCCTCTGTCTGAAGTTGACCCAATTTCGATTTTGCATGGGGCTCGCCCCACAGCTTTTTCCCAGGAGTTTGATGATGGCTCGGTGGTTTACCTTCCTGTTCTGTTTCGCCCTAGTAACTTCCTTCAATCAAGTCGGCGAGCGAATCGCCTACTCGGAAGACTCCCCAGCGGAGCGGACTCACGAGTCTAAGGACCACGACTCGGAGAAGAAGGCCGAGGAGAAACAGGAGGAAGCCGAATCGAAAGACGAGAAGGCAGACGAATCTGCTGAAGAGAAAGCTGAGTCTCAAGAAAAGGATAAGGGCGAAGCGAAAGCGGACAAGAAGTCTGACGCGAAATCAGAAGAGGACGACAGCAAATCGGACAGCAAAGAAGAGAAGAAGGAAGAGGAAGCGAAAAAGAAGCCCAAGACGCACAAAGTAGAAACCAAAGACCTGAAGATTGTCGTCACGATCGACGGAGTGTTCGTCGCTGAGGAAGCCGAGGAAGTCATTCTGCGACCAGAGACCTGGTCCTCCTTCAAGGTTGTTGAAGCGGTTGAGCATGGAACTCGCGTTCGCAAGGGAGACGTACTCGTCGAATTCGACGATCGCAAGTTCGAGGAACAACTGGCAGACAAGGCGCTCGATCAACGGTTGGGTGAACTTGCAATGATGGAAGCTGAGGAAGAGTTCCCCCGCCTTGAGAAAGCAATGGAACTTAGCTTCGCTCAGGCGAAACGTGATTACGAAGAGCAGAAATTCGAGCTTGATCGCTATAAAAAAACGATGCGTCCGATGACCGAAAAAATGGCACGCAACAATCTCAAGAGTGCCGAGCAATACTACGCCAACGCCAAGGAAGAGCTCGAACAACTCGAAAAGATGTACGACGCAGATGAGATCACTGAGGAAACTGAAGAGATTGTCCTCAAGCGTCAACGGCATGCTTTGGAAATGGCAGAATTCTATCTCGAGTATTCCAAGCTACAGCACGATTACACGCTCGAAGTCTCCATGCCGCGACGAGATGAAAGCTTAGAAAGCTCCATGAAGTTTGCTGAACTCTCCTTCGAGCGAGCAAAGATGCTCAAAGCGAATGGGCTTACCAAAAAACGCTACGAGATGGAAAAGAAACGAGAGGCACGCGCTCGCAGTGTCGAGGCCCACGCCAAGTTGCTTTCCGATAAAGCGCTCATGACGCTCAAGGCACCAACCGATGGCATCGTCTACTATGGCGCTTGCGTGAACGGTCGCTGGGGCTCAGTGAACAGCCTCAAGAACAAACTTGTCCCCTACGGAAGTGTCTCGGCCAACAGCGTGGTGATGACCATTGTGCAGCCCCGTCCCCTTTACGTGTTGAGCAGCGTTGGCGAAAAGGATTACCCGAAGCTCGAAAAGGGAATGGAGGCAGTCATCTCGCCGGTAGGTGATAGCGAATTGGAATTCGAAGGCGAACTGGAGACGATTGCCAGCGCTCCCGCGGGCAGTAATAAATTTGAAGTGGAGCTAGACGTCGACTTGGAAGAAGCCCCCGATTGGCTGCTTCCTGGCTTGACCTGTAAGGTAAAACTAACGACTTACGAGGCAGACGACGCGGTGGTCGTCCCACAAGACTACGTCAACACCGACGAGGACGACTCGAAAGAAAAGTACGTCTTGGTCCTGGAAGACGAGGATGAAGAGCCCGTTCGCCGCGAAGTGAAGCTTGGCAAGAAGAAAGACAAGGAAGTCGAAATCCTCAAAGGCCTTGAAGAAGGCGACGAGATCGTCAAGAAAGAGGATGAGAAGAAGTAATAAACTACCTTGCCTTGGCAAACAAGGCCCGAAGAGCCGATCCCGGCGCGCCGGGATAGCCAGGGGCGTAAGCCCCTGGTAGCAACCTCCCAAAACCCATAGCCCCCAAGGGGCGACACGAGCTATGTGTTGGAATCGTTACCGCCTATCTGTCTGCTTTACGCTCGTTGCTCTCGTGGGAATCACGAACCTCGATGCCCACGCCAAAGAAGCAAAGAAGACGGTAGAAGAGAATTCCGAGAACTCCAAACACCCCTATCCCCTCGCGGTAACCGGTCCCAAACCCAAACCGATCGACCCACCGTCCGAAGAGGAGATCCTCGAAGGAATCACTCGTGGCGTTGACTACCTGTTAAACAACCAACGGAAAAACGGCGCCTGGGGCGGACCGCAGCGGACGAAAAGCCTGAACATCTACGCGCCGGTGCCTGGCGCCCATTTGGCATTTCGCATGGGGGCCACTTCGTTGGCCGCCAATTCGCTACTGGAAGCTCGCGAGCTGTACACCGGGGAGCGTCGTCAGCAGATCGAAGCCGCTTTGGACAAAGCGCTCGCTTGGTATCTCGACCAGGGCGACGATCTCCGGCGAGCCGATGGCACGGCCATCTACAATGTCTGGGGCCATGCGTACGGATGCTATGCTTTGGTCAAACTGCATGATCGGGCCGTGGGTGACGAAGAGCTTCAAGCAAAGATCAAGAAACTGGTCGAGTATCAAGTTGATCGTCTCGAACGCTACACCTTCATCAACGGCGGCTGGGGCTATTACGATTTCGATCACCACACCCGGGTTCCCGCCGGCAGTCCCACGAGTTTCACGACGGGGACTTGCTTGCTCGGTCTGAAGGAGGCTGAGAAGTTGGGGGTGAAGTACCCTGAGAAACTCGCGCAGAAAGCGATCGACTCGATCCTTCGTCAGCGCTTGCCTGATTTCTCCTACGCTTACGGCGAGTACCTGATGATGATGCCTCGCTACGGGATCAACCGTCCGGCGGGTAGCTTGGGCCGCTCACAGGTTTGCAACTTGGCACTCCGCAAGTATGGCCGAGAAGAGATTACCGACGAGGTCTTGAAAACATGGCTTGATCGGCTGTACGCGCGTAACGGTTGGTTGAGCATCGGCCGCAAGTATCCCGTGCCGCACGAATCGCACTTTGGCGTGGCCGGTTACTTCTACTACTACGGCCACTTCTATGCTGCGATGTGCATTGATGAGCTTCCGCTGGAAGAGCGTCCGCACTACCAGTCACATCTTGCTCACATCCTCCTTCCTCTCCAGGAAAAGGATGGTAGCTGGTGGGATTACCCTCTTTACGACTATCACTACGCCGCGGGGACAGGCATGGCTGTTTCCTCGCTGCTGCGGTGTCAAAAGACGGCTGAATGAGTCCAGTTGCTGCGAATGGGTTGCTGGGGACAGCTTGAGGCTGCCTCCAAAACTCTAAGTAACTGGGGGCTCACCAAGCTCGAACCCAGCCACCCGAGTGACGTGACGGCTGCTTTTTTCTCACGGGTCCGGCTGTGCCGGTTGTCCGACCCCAGGCCGCCGCAATTCAGCCCCTCTTCGCTCGACCTCCTTTGAGGGTGACCTAAGTTTTCTGTAGAGGAGGAGGAAGTTGCCGCCCCTGGGCTGGCTGGCTTCCTTGGAATGCAGAAATAACGCCCCCGCAAGCTCCCGGCACCAATCCCCAACGTTGATCGATAAGGTCCTGTCGCTCTATCGATCGAACCCAACCGTCCAAGAACCAGCCAGTAGCGAGCATCTCGATGGGCTTTCTGAAAAAGTTTTTTCGTAACGTCTTTCACGAAGACGCCATTCCGCCGCTGAATAGCAGCTTTGAGACTCTCACCGACGAAGAACTCGAAGCTCACCTCAGCGTCCGCAATTACGGCCAGTTCACACTGACCGATGCGGTGCGGCCCTCTTACGACCTAGAAGTCGTTCCTTCAGCCGGTTTTCGTCACGACACGTACCGCGACGAAGCCGCCCAGCAGGATGTCCCCGTGCTGATGGCAGCGGTCTCTCGCGAGGAGCTGTTTGAGACTTTCATGGAAGTGATCGAGCCGCTCGGCCCCGTCGTCGACGTCGTTCTCGAAACGAGTCACGACTACGGCAGCGCGGGGCACAGTGATCTCTACCGCGAGCATATCGACATGCCGATCCTGCAGAGCATTCTGTGGGACTTTGAAGACCTGCTCACGAACGACGGCTGCACAGGCATTGCGGTGCTCAATCCGCAACGGCCTCAAGAAGTGCAGTTCGACGAGCACAAACTGCTAATCGTCTACGGCAAGGACCTTAGCGAGTACGAACAAGCGTTCCAGCGCTGTGATCTTCCGTGTCGCGAAGAGATGCAATTCATCACCGAAGCAGAACACGTTCATTCAACTCGGGACGAGTACCAAGAACGCTTTGAAGAACTCAAAATGCACTTGGGAATGGATTCCGAGGGCTAGAGCTTTCCAGCGAGCCCCCCCTTCCACTTGGCCGCGGCTTGCAACCGCTCAGGCCGGTCACTTCCATGAAGTGGCCGGCCTGTTTTTATTGGTCCACGGAAGCCACCGAGCTAGTGCTAGCACGGTCGGTCTTGTGCCTTATCCATAGTTTTCGCAGAATCCCTCCGGAATCGTTTTTTCAATTGGCTCAACCGGCAGATTTCTTTGCAAGACAGTGTCCTTCCAACGTGCTTATGCTTTCTAGCTGCAGCTATCGGTGCGCTCTCGGGTTGCCAGCAAACGGCCTTGCAGCCAAGCGGGCCGGAGCTATTTGCTGCCCCTCCAGTGATTGGGGCCGGGCAGGCACCCGGTGTTGCGATTCCGGTAGGTCCTACCGGCGCTCCCGTTCCACTTCCTGGAACTCAATCGGCGTCC